>NZ_AKXJ01000004.1:0-351590 GCF_000276645.1 Pseudoalteromonas sp. NJ631 | reverse complement strand
CCATAGAACCACCCCATAGACCCTTTGCCTCGCTTCGCAACATCTGAAAATACTTAATGATGAGGGATACGCATGTTGTGGCAAACTTTCAGCGATGTTGAGTCAATAAATGCGATCCCAGTAGGCTTAGCAAATCGCTGTTTTAGATAGCTGCATAGGGCAGGTAATACGGTTTGTAGTAACTTCAGCATTCGCGTGTAGCTGACTAAATCAGGAAAATAACACCGCCAATATTGGCAAACGAACTTGGTGTAATAAGTTTTAAAATCTCTAAAGCCTGAATGGTGAAAGGCGATAAGAATAGTCATAACTTCGCTAGAACTCAGCCTTGATGGCTTAATACGCTGCTTTTCACCTGTTTCGAGCAAGTGTGCCAGCCACTGAGGTTCAAACAATAAACAAAAGTCATCGACATCTACGAAAATTGCGTCTAAGTTATTCATGCCCATGCCCATGCCCATGCCCATGCCCATGCCCTTGGTAATCTTATGTTTCTTGGTCGAAAGATCTGATCACCACAAGGGCCTTTAGTTCATTTTCTTATGCGCAGCTCAGGTTAAGTAACATCAGCATTTTGAAGTCGCTTGGGTATCAACGAGTTTACGGCATCAACTTAGTATAAATCTACACACGCAGAGTAACGAGCACGGAAGACCATGATGCTCCCTTTGAACGGTGGGGTTAGAATAAAAAGTTTCAAACGACAAAAAGCCCAGAATAGCTGGGCTTTTTGTTATCACTCAGTTTGATGCGGTATTATCGTCTCTCAAACTCAGTGTTAGTCGTTCGTGTATACTAATTGCTTGAATGAACTTGGTATACCTAAGTAACATCAGCATTTTGAAGTCGCTTGGGTATCAACGAGTTTACGGCATCAACTTAGTATAAATCTACACACGCAGATTAACGAGCACGGAAGACGATGATGCTCCCTTTGAGCGGTGGGGTTAGATAATATAGTTTCAAACGACAAAAAGCCCAGAATAGCTGGGCTTTTTGTTATCACTCAGTTTGATGCGGTATTATCGTCTCTCAAACTCAGTGTTAGTCGTTCGTGTATACTAATTGCTTGAATGAACTTGGTATACCTAAGTAACATCAGCATTTTGAAGTCGCTTGGGTATCAACGAGTTTACGGCATCAACTTAGTATAAATCTACACACGCAGATTAACGAGCACGGAAGACAATACGTCCCTTTGATAGGTCGTAAGGCGTCATTTCAACAGTAACTTTGTCACCAGTCAAAATACGGATGTAGTTTTTGCGCATTTTTCCAGAAATATGTGCAACAACCACGTGACCATTTTCTAGTTCAACACGGAACATTGTGTTTGGTAGCGTGTCAAGGACCGTGCCTTGCATTTCAATTACGTCTTCTTTCGCCATGTGTAGCGTATCACCTCTTGGTTAAATTAAACGATGCAGATTTTGCCCAAAAGCGGGGAATAAGTAAAGTTACAAGCTGATTTTTTGTTAATTTGGTCATTTATTCAGCCAGTTTTACCAAAGTTTTTTGCTTCTATTCCTAACGCATTTCAAAATCTGGAGCCTTGTTGATAGGCAAGGGCGACATTCTAGCATAGGAAAGTCTGCTAGTAACGCATGTTTTTTGTCCATGCTATTGGATAATTGTGGTGTAAAAAGGAGGTGTATTCCTGCATTTGAGCAAACGTATGCAGGAAAGAGGTACTAAGCACAAGGTTGTGAGGCATCCGGATCAATATCTTGCCAAATATCTTTAACTAGCTTTTGTGCTGGAACAAATTGGGTTTTGTAACGCATTTTCTTGCAGTCGTCGATTTGATAACCCAAGTACAAGTACGGTTTATTCTGTTTCGCTGCCTGTTCGAGCTGAGCCATGATCATGATAGTGCCGATACTTAGTGATTCATACTCAGGATCGAAAAAGGTATAAATAGCAGACAATGAATAAGGCATTGAATCAGTGACGGCTACTGCAATTAACTTATCTTTGTGCCATAGCTCGATAAAGATAATGTTCATCCAACGACAAAATAAGAAGCTTTCGTACTGGAGACGGTTAGGTGGGTACATAGAGCCATCGCTGTGACGTAGACTGATATATTTTTCGTATAGCGGATAGTATTCAGGACGCTCCTGATGGCTAATAATTAGCTGATAATCTTGCTTTAATTTATTGCGTTTGCGTTTTTGAGATTTACTCGGTTTAAATTCTTGAGTTAATACTCTTACTGATTGACAAGCTGAGCATGCGGGACAGTGTGGACGATAAATCTGGTCTCCACTGCGGCGAAACCCTAATGCTAACAATTGTTCAAATCTATCTGGGCTGTAACAATTTGGGTCTAGAATAACCAGTAACTGTTCCTTCTGCTCAGGTAAATAACTACAACTAAATTGTTGGCTCAGTCCGATTTTAGAAGGAAAGTGTTCATTCATAGATAGCTTTCAACTCCTGAGGCTGCCACATTGATGATGGGATCTCAAATCGATCCGCCAATTTAAGTCTAGTCAAAAACTCGCTCCTTGGTACAACTTTTAATCCCAAACTTGTTAAATAAGGATTTTCGAGTTGGCAATCAATAAAATCTGCCTGATGGGCTTTGAGCCAATTTACCAGAGCCCACATCGCCATTTTGGACGTATTAGGTAAGGTGTGAAACATAGATTCACCACAAAATACACCAGACTGCATGATGCCATAGAGCCCGCCAACGAGTTTGCCTCGATCCCATATCTCCACACTATGTGCTAATCCCTGAATGTGCGCTTGCTTATAAGCAGCCAACATCGCATTTGTGATCCAAGTTCCTTCAGCGGCCATTCGTTGATTTCTACAAGCTTCAATCACTTGTGAAAAGGCGGTATTGATAGTGACGGTTGGACTGAGTTTACGTTGGGCTTTTCTTAGTGTTTTACCACAGTGAAAATCTTGAAGCTCCAAAATGCCTCGCTCGCTTGGGCTCCACCACATAATTGGCTCACCTTCATTAAACCAAGGAAAGATCCCATTGGCATACGCGTTTTTCAGGCGTTTTACTTGTAAACAACCACCAATAGCAAGCAGTCCATCTGGTTCAGACAGGGCATAGTGATTTGGTGGAAAACGAAAGTCATCGCGGGCGAGGTGGAACAGTTGTTGGATCATTGAACAAACTACAAGATTGTTATTTATTTCAATATAGCAAATTAAGGCAAGGAGGGAAGAGGGTCGGTCTAGACCGACCCATTTATCTATTATTTTTGGCTATCTAAGAAGCGCTCTGCGTCTAGTGCCGCCATACAGCCTGTGCCAGCGGAGGTAATTGCTTGACGGTAAATGTGGTCAGACACATCACCTGCTGCAAATACACCTTCAACACTAGTCTGTGTTGCGTTACCATTTAGGCCCGACTGTACCACCAAATAACCATCTTTCATCTCTAGCTGGCCCTCAAACATATCTGTGTTTGGTTTGTGACCAATCGCGATGAAAACGCCAGCAAGATCAAGTTGCTCTGTCGCTTCGGAATCAGTATCTTTGATACGAATACCAGTAACACCCATATCATCACCTAGCACTTCATCAAGTGTGCGATTTAGGTGTAACACAACATTACCGTTCGCTGCTTTATCCATTAGGCGATCGGCAAGAATTTTCTCACTGCGGAAAGAATCGCGGCGGTGAATAACATGTACTTCTTCAGCGATGTTTGATAGGTAAAGTGCTTCTTCAACCGCGGTATTACCACCGCCAACAACCGCAACCTTTTGACCACGATAGAAAAATCCATCACAAGTCGCGCATGCAGATACACCACGGCCTTGGAACGCTGTTTCAGATTCAAGACCAAGGTATTTAGCAGATGCGCCTGTTGCGATGATTAACGCATCACAAGTATAAGTACCTTGATCGCCAGTGAGTGTGAAAGGGCGCTTCGTCACGTCAACTTTGTTGATGTGATCGAAAATGATTTCAGTTTCAAAGCGCTCTGCATGCTCTTTCATACGGTCCATAAGTGCTGGACCCGTTAAACCATGTGCATCACCAGGCCAGTTCTCGACTTCAGTTGTTGTAGTCAGCTGACCACCTTGCTGCATACCTGTGATTAATACTGGGTTTAAATTTGCTCGTGCTGCGTATACCGCGGCAGTGTAGCCCGCAGGACCCGAACCTAAAATCAACAGTTTGCAGTGTTTTGCATCGCTCATGTAATTTTCCTAACTAAATTCTAAAAAATGCTATTAAGCAAAAGTTTGTTCGATTCTATGTAATTCAATAGGGAAGTAAATAAAAAACCGTAATCTGATTTGGTATAAATTGGCAAGTTGTCAAAAAATTTGTACTGTTTTGTTTAAATCGACTACAGATTGAGCAATCTTGTTCAGTACTTACAAAAAACAGCAGTATTTCATGACCTCAGGTTTTTTTTTTGATATGTTTTAGAGAATTTTGTTTTGCTATCAAGAGTTGATAGCCTAATTGAAAAGGTACATATGGCATTTTGGCAGAATACCCCAGGCTTTGGGTTAAGTGCACAAGATTGTGAGGTGTTAACTGATGCTAAGCAATATCATCAGACGCTTTTACAACTGATCTCACAGGCAAAAACGCGTATTTATATCACCGCACTTTATCTTCAAGATGATGAGGCGGGTCGTGAGATATTGCACGCATTGCACGAGGCTGCACAGCAAAATCCAGACTTAACGGTAAAAGTGTTGGTTGATTTTCACCGTGCGCAACGTGGCCTCATTGGTGCTGAAAAGTCAGAAGGCAACGCCAAGCTATATTGTGATTTAAAAGAGCAGCTAGGCACTCAAGTCGAAGTGTATGGTGTGCCGGTAAAAGCAAAAGAGCTTTTTGGTGTGTTGCATTTAAAAGGCTTTGTTATTGACGACATCCTGCTTTATAGCGGTGCTAGTTTAAATAATGTCTATTTGCATCAAGATGAAAAATACCGCCTAGACCGCTATTTTGTGATTAAACAAGCACAGCTCGCAGATTGCTTTTGCCACTTTACCGATCAAGTGCTGATAGCGTCCGACGCAGTACCTAGACTCGACATCCGCCCATTACCTACTTTACTCGACATTCGTACTGAGCAAAAACAGCTGATGAAACAGTTGAAAAAGGCCAGCTATGATATTTCAAAGGCGAACAGTCGAGAAGGTCTAACGGTTCGTCCATTTTTAGGTTTTGGTCGTAGAACTAATAAGCTAAACCGCCTTATTAAGGCGCTTTTCGATACCACAGAACAAGAGTTAGTACTTTACACCCCTTACTTCAATTTTCCAGCTCCTCTACTTCGCTCGCTACGTCGTTTACTGAAAACAGGTAAAAAGGTGACAATAGTGGTGGGGGATAAAACGGCAAATGATTTCTATATCAGTCCAGAGCAGCCATTTAGCCGAATTGGTGCGCTTCCTTATTTGTACGAAACCATTTTGTATAAATTTATCAAGTCGCAACGCCGCTTCATCACTGCCGGATTGCTGGATGTGTATCTGTGGCAAGATGGCAACAACTCGTTTCACTTGAAGGGAGTAAGCAAAGATGGCGATACGCATTTAATGAGTGGTCACAACCTCAACCCAAGGGCGTGGGGGTTAGATATTGAAAATGGCATTCTAATAGAAGATCCCGACAAAGCGTTGTTGCCTCAAATTGAGTTAGAAAAGCAAGAGATCTTAAAACATTGCCGTCGCATTGAAAGCCACGATGATCTCGAGACACTAACGGATTATCCAGCACCTGTGAAAAAGCTCCTTGGCCAGGCTAAGCGTGTGAAAGTCGACTTTATTATCAAGCGTTTTATTTAACGCAAGAACTGATAATTTTAAAAAAGGGACGAGCGTCCCTTTTTTACTTTCTTATTTTTGATTATATGCTTCGTTGTGTGAGCTTGCTGCGCGACCTGATGGATCGGCATTGCGCTGGAAAGACTCGTCCCAAGCAAGCGCTTCAGGTGTTGAACACGCCACAGACTTGCCGTGAGGAACACACTTAGCTGCCGCTTCTCCTGGAAAGTGCGACTCAAAAATGGTGCGATAATAATAGGCTTCTTTGCTATCCGGTGTATTGATTGGATAGCGGTAATGGGCGTTTTCAAGATCTGAATCGCTCACTTGCTGATTGACATATTCTTTCAGTGAATCGATCCAGCTATAGCCTACGCCATCAGAAAACTGTTCTTTTTGGCGCCACAATACGTCATCGGGTAAATAGCCATCAAACGCCTCGCGAATAATGTGTTTTTCGATACGGCCATCTTTACACATTTTATAGTCTGGGTTAGTACGCATAGCAATATCGACAAATTCCTTATCTAAGAAAGGAACACGTGCTTCAACCCCCCAAGCTGCCATCGACTTATTTGCACGTAAGCAATCAAACATATGAAGTTTCGATACCTTTCGGTTTAGCTCATTGTGAAACTCCTCAGCGTTTGGTGCTTTGTGGAAATACAAATAGCCGCCAAATAGTTCATCGGCCCCTTCACCCGATAACACCATTTTAATGCCCATTGCTTTAATGTAGCGTGCCATAAGGTACATAGGAGTAGAAGCGCGAATGGTTGTGACATCGTAGGTCTCTAGGTGATAGACCACTTCTTTCAGAGCATCTATCCCTTGCTGTACAGTAAAGTGAATAGGATGGTGAACTGTGCCGATTTTATCCGCTACCTTTTGTGCTGCAGCGAGATCGGGTGAACCTTCCAAGCCTATGGAAAATGAGTGAAGTTTTGGCCACCAAGCATCGGATGCATCATCATCTTCGATACGCTTTGCTGCAAACTTTTGTGTGATAGCAGAAATCACAGAAGAATCTAAACCACCAGACAACAACACGCCATATGGCACATCGCACATCAATTGGCGTTTTACTGCGGCTTCTAGCCCATTTTTAACTGCTTCGGGGCTGGCCTCATTGTCTTTTACAGCACTAAACGCTTGCCAGTCGCGTTGGTAATACTCTCTTGGACCCCCTTCTTTTGAATACCAATAATGGCCAGGAGGAAACTCTTCAATTTGAGTACAAATAGGTGTGAGCGCTTTCATTTCGCTGGCGACATAGAGGTTACCGCTTTGATCACGGCCAGTGTAAAGTGGAATGATACCGATATGATCACGACCAATTAAAAAGGCATCTTCCGTTTCATCGTACAAACAAAATGCAAAAATTCCATTGAGATCATCTAAAAACTCAGGGCCTTTTTGCTTGTATAGCGCCAAGATCACTTCACAATCTGATTCTGTTTGAAATTCAAATGGAACGGTCAGTGCTTTTGCAAGCTCTTTATGATTATAAATTTCACCATTTACCGCTAAAATATGTGTTTTTTCAGGGTTAAATAATGGTTGTGCGCCGCTAGAAACGCCAACAATTGCCAAACGCTCATGAACTAGGATGGCTTTTTCACTCGAATATACCCCTGACCAGTCGGGGCCACGGTGTCTTAGTTTTTTTGACATTTCGATCGCTTGCTCGCGAAGTGCAAGGGGATCGGTCTTGATGTCAAGTACGCCGAAAATTGAACACATATTTCCTCATTCCTATTGATGTGTTGATAATATCAACAAATTATTATTGCTCACGGAAGCATAGTTACCATGAGATAGTTTAAGTTCTACCAAAAATAATTTGATAAGTCACACAATGAAATAGAGAAAATGTGAATTTTTTGTGATGTGCAATGGTGCAATTCTGCACCATTGTGGGGCATTACTTATTAGTGTGTCGTTCCAGCGACAAGCTTAATATCTTGCTTTTGTGTAATAGCACTGGTTAATAGGATTTTTATTCCTTTAACTAGGGTGTCAATGTCCATACTGGGTGCACCAGGGTGGTGCGCCGCTTGGGAGGGCAAGTATGGGATATGCACAAAGCCACCACGGCACGCTAAGTCATGTGTACTAAGATAGTGCAGTAATCCATACATCACATGGTTGCACACGTAAGTACCCGCAGTATTAGAAATACTCGCAGGAACCCCCGCCTGAAGCGCACTACTTAGCATACTTTTTATTGGTAAAGAGGCAAAGTAAGCATCGGGTCCGTGTGTAACAACCGGTGTGTCTATCGGCTGGTTTCCCGCGTTGTCAGCTATTCTGGCATCGTTGATGTTAATCGCGATGCGTTCGATGGAGATATCACAGCGTCCACCAGCCTGGCCTAAACAGATCACGATACTTGGGTGATACTTATCTATCGCTTGTGTTAAAGACTCAATACTTTTGTCAAATTCACAAGGTAACTCTTTTGTGTGGATCAGGTGACCTTCAATGGTTTCACCTTCTAATAGCTGAGCTAATTGCCATGAAGGGTTGATGGACTCACCACCAAATGGGGTGAACCCAGTCACGAGGACACAAGGTTTACTGTAACTGGACATTAAAAAACGACTCCGTACATAAGAAAAATATTAATCACCAATAACGTTATAGCGGTTGGTATTTGCACTTTAATGACTTGGTACTTATCTTTTAAATCTAACAGTGCCGCTGGCACGATGTTGAAATTAGCGGCCATCGGTGTCATCAGTGTTCCACAATAACCCGAATACATGCCAATTGCGACGAGCGGTGCAGGATCAGCGCCATGCCCTTGGATCAAAAATGGCAGTGCAATACCTGCCGTCATTACTGGAAATGCGGCAAAAGCATTGCCCATTATCATGGTAAAGAGTGCCATGCCAACACAATACAGCACAACGAGCATAAAACGGTTATCTGGCGAAATAAATAATGTCACTAAGTCTTGGATAGCAGTGCCAGTGTTTGCGACGATAAATACGCCGCCAAGCATTGCAAGCATCTGTGGCAATATCGCTGCCCAGCCTATTGAGTCGACCAAGCGACGAGACTCAGAAAGTGCTTGTAGTGGACTGCCATTGGTTATTTTCCAGCTCACCAGTAAAGCGATGGTGCAAGCGAGTGTCAGTGCTGAAAGCGTCACATGTTCCTGATCGAATAGATAAAAATCGCCGAGCTGGAGCTCACTTAAGATGATAGTACAGATAACAGTAACGATTGGAATAAGTACAGCAGGAACAAACAATTTATTACCAAACCGATTTGCATCTTCTGTTTTGGCTCGTTCGCACGGCATATCGTAATTTCCCATGGACACCATATTCATACCTGCAAGTAGTGCGATGATCACCACGTTGATGCCAATCCATAAATAAGTATTTCGCTCACCAATCAACGCGATAGAAGCATCACCAAAGATAAAGACAGAGCCAAATAAAAACCAAAATAGGGCGGTGGTGAGGCGCTTAGGATGGGCCTTATCTTGTAGCGTTTTCACCACTAAAAACATCACAATAAAGCCAATTAATAAATAGATGTTGTCAATTGAAAGTAAGCTAGATTGTGCGTCAGGAGTGTTCATTAAGCTCATAATGACTCCTCCTTAAGCGCTGAATTTGTATTGCTAGGTGTTTGCTCTTCTTCGCTTTGTTGCTGCTGACAGCGCGCAATTTCTGCCCGGATTTTTGCTTCAAATCGCGCTAACCGGAAAAGATGAACAATGAGCGCGGCAATTGCAGTTGGTATTGCCCAAAGTCCGATATGTAGCGGTTCAATCCCGGCAATGCCGTTTTCTTTTAGAAATGCATCCATCAGTAGTACAGCACCAAAGGCGATAAAAATATCCTCGCCAAAGAACACGGCAATGTTATCGCAGGCGGCAGCATGTGCGCCTATCATGTCTTTTACATCTTGTGGCAGGTCGCCGTATTGGTTTGCCGCAGCGCCGATCGCCATCGGAGCAAGCAGTGGTCTAACGGTTTGCGCTTGGCCCGCTAAATTGATTAACCCCAGCGCAGCGGAGCACTCACGGACCACAAAATACATACTTAAAATTCGAGAAGTGGTCGCCCCTTTTATCCCCGCAACCCAAGCTTTAGCGCGTTGCTGTAAACCGTAACGCTCTAAAATCGCAATCACGGGTAAGATAAGTAGAAAGCTTGCAAGCTGGCGAGAGTTCATAAACTTTTCGCCAAAGGTGGCAATTAAGTCGACAAAGTCTATCCCAACGGCAAAACCAGTAACTAGACCTGCCGAGGTGACAACCAATAAGGGATTAAACCTCAGAGCAAAGCCAATAACAATCACGGCAATGCCTGAGAGGGGAAGGAGATTTAGCTCAGTCATTTTGTTGTTCTTTATTTTTAAGCGCTAACCTTAGCTGATTGAGATGCGCCTGTACTCGGTGAGATTCCTTTGCTGCATCTATAAGGGATGTTGATTTTAAATGGATACAATCACCCGCGCCCAATTGGCTCAAGTGGCGCATATCGGCTTGAATGATGGTACCAATAATTGGATAACCGCCTGTGGTTTGGCAGTCATTCAATAGGATAATGGGCTCGCCACTGGGAGGCAGCTGAATGACTCCTGGGTGGACAGCTTGGGTTGCAATATTATGTGCATGCGCTAGGCTGCTATGACCGCTTAGGCGAATGCCCATACGATTACTGCTGGGATTTACTTTCCAAATGGTGTCGTTTAATACATTCAGTGTCTGTTTGGAAATTAACTCGAGATGCGGGCCTGGGATAAAGTGAATGAGTTTTTCATAGCTGGGCTGCAAGCCACCAACGGCGCTTTTGGTGGTGGTCGGCGTATAGCTTAGTTTGTCCCCTTGTTTAAGAGCTCGGCCGTTTATTCCCCCAAAGCCTGCCATGAGATCGGTTGAATAACTCCCAAGCAGCTTGTCTATGTTGGTAAATCCACCTTCGACCACCAAATAAGCGCGTAAACCATCGCGGTTTTGTTTAAATGTCAGCTTATCTCCGGCTTTAGCACTGTAGCGCCAGCAAGGGTATATCGCTCCATCGTTTAAAGCAGCATTGAGATCTGCCCCAGCGATAACAAAGTTAGTGGGGGCGTGGAAGTGAAACTCGCATAAGCCAATGGTCACTTCGATAGCTGCACTATCGTCGTCATTTGACAAGAGTGTATTTGCAAGTTTAAGCGCAACTGGATCAATGACACCAGCTTGACTTACTCCTAAGTGGCGAAGTCCTTGGCGGCCAATGTCTTGAATAGTTGAAAGTGGCCCAGGTTTAATAACTTCTAGCATGATTTCTCCACAAAACGCACAATATCTCCCGGTTGCAGCAAGCTTGCTGATGAAGAATTTGGGTCAAATAGCGTAGCATTGGTTTGTCCAAGTAAATGCCAGCCACCGGGAGATTGGCTTGGGTAAATTGCACTGTAGCTGTCTGCGATGGCAATACTGCCTTTGGGGACTTTGGTAAGTGGTGTGGATTTTCTGGGTAATTGAAGTGCGGCTGGTAACCCTGATAAGTAAGCAAAACCGGGTAAGAAGCCAATAAATTGTACTTGATAATCAACGCTTGAGTGTAGCTCGATAAGCTGTTTTGGTGTCAGTTGTAATTGGTCTGCTATGCGTTCAAAATCCTGTCCGAATTCTTTGCCATAAAACACCTCAATATGATGGTGTGTTGGCTTTACCTCGGCTATTTCTAGGTCTTGCCAATGTGCTTGGATTTGGTGTTGCCACGCATCGGCTTTACGGGGGTCTTTTAAATAGGCAGTAACGGAAGACTTAGCAGGCACCACATCAATAAAATCACCGCTACTATCAAGCCATTTCTTGAGGGCGAATAATCGTTGATTATTTGGGCTTTTGCTATCAGGCAAACACGTTGCATTTACAACAATTGCTTGCTCACCTAATAGATAACAACTCACATCGGACATAGACAATAACAGTTGGTTGCTTTGGTAAACGTTATATTTCTTATAACACACCTCGCAATTGAAACGAAGTTATTGCTACCAGTTGCCGTTTTGTTGCAGTTACAAAAAAGCCGTGTTTTAACACGGCTTAAAATCTGAGGATTTATTTAGCAGTTAATAGCCATTGACTTAGAAGACGAACACCATAGCCTGTACCACCTGTTGGTACTTCGTCTTTGGCTGAGCTTGAAAGTGCGTTACCGGCAATATCGATATGAACCCAACGGGTGTCACCTGCAAATTGTTGTAGGAAAGTTGCAGCAGTTGTTGCACCTGGACCACCTGAACCTACGTTTTGGAAATCGGCGATGTCAGATTTTAGTTTGTCCTTATAGCCAAGCGGTAGACGCCATACGTTTTCGTTCACAACTTTACCTGCGTTGGTAAATTCTGTAATTAAGCTATCATCTTCAGAGAAAATTGCTGAATATTCGTTACCAACAGCACGAATTTTAGAGCCTGTTAATGTCGCGACGTCAATCATGATCTCAGGGCTGTAATGTTTACGTGCATACCACATTGCATCAGACAGCACCAAACGGCCTTCAGCATCTGTGTTGACAACTTCTACGCTAATACCTTCTGCAGTGCGCAGTACATCACCCGGTGCGATTGAATACTGAGACACCATATTTGCAGCCATACCCATGACTGCTACCACGTTTACGTCTGCTTTGCTTAGCGCCATTGCTTTTACTGTACCAAGTACGGCAGCCGCGCCCGCCATGTCAGATTTCATGCGTGCAATCGAAGCGCCGGTTTTGATGCTATAACCACCAGAATCAAAAGTAATACCTTTACCGATCAGGGCAATCGGTGTCTCGCTGTTACCTTTATAATGTGCAACGACTAAACGAGAGCCGTGCTCACTACCACGGCCAACGCCCTCAAGTGCGCCCATTCCAAGTTCTTTAAGTTCAGCAGGTGCTAATACTTTTACTTCAACGCCATATTGTTCAAGTTCTTTTGCCGCTTTTGCAAAATCTACTGGAGTCATTTCTGTTGCGACTTCAGAGGTTAAGTCACGCGCTAAAAACACGCCAGCTTGAATGTGTTGTAGTGCTTTGTACTGAGTTTGTGTTGCTTGCTTATCAGCAACGTCGAAGTGATAGCTTACGTTAAAAGTGTTTGGCTCTTTTTTGTATACTTCGAAGGTGTGATCGCGAAGGTTTGCACCGTGTGCAAATTGTGCTGCTAACTCTGCATTTGAGAGCGCTCCCTCAACGTCTTCGAATGCAACTGCAACATTCTCCAGCTTTTTACCTTCAAATTTAGCGTGTAAGTTACCGCCAAGTTTGGTCATTTTGCTCGCGTTGAGTGCACCTGCATCACCCAAACCAACAATGAAGATACGCTTATAATCAGAGTCTACCGGTGCCAATACTTCAACTGTTTTGCCATATGCCCCTTTAAAGTCTTCAGCAGCAATTGCGCGCGCCAATTGTTTGCGAGTGTCTTTATCCAGGAACTTTAGGTTACTTTGGTCTTCACCAGCTTGAAAAAGTACCAGTGCATCAGCGTCTGCAAGCTTGGTATTGAACTCAAAGTCAGCGGCATTTGCAGAAGTCATGCTGGCAACCGCCAGCGCTAAAGCAGAAAAACGCGTAGTCAATGACATAATTTTATCCTCAGATAACTAAAATTGCGGCGTTTTTACCTTAATCAGAGAAATTTAGACACAATTTGTCGGTGAAGTAACAGGTTTTACCGTTCAGTGACATTAGGTAAGCGGCTTGTCAGCACAATGCCTAATATCGTGATCATAATGTAGAGTGCAAGTAACACTGTAATTGAAAATGCCGAGGCAATGACACCAAGTGCGCCTGTTAATAAAAGCACAATACCGATAATTGTGTTACTGAGCGTGACGTAACTGGTGCGTTTGTTTCCTTCAGCCATATCGACCACGTAGGTTTTGCGGCCCACGCGCACGCCTTGATGGGCGATAGCAATAACAAAATAGCAAAGTGGAATGAACCAGATTGTTTCTAGCAGTGAAGAATAAAATAGAGAAGTTGCCAGTAGTATTGCAGTGATAGCAACGGTGATTGTAGCGCCATACATCATCACGTGTTTACTTGATTGATCGGCAAGACGACCCCAAAAAGCCCCACTGACTAAACTGGCAAGCCCAGACACCGCTAATAAAGCTGCCAACACCCATGCTCCGTTGCCGATATTCTGCTGCGCCAGCACGGTGAAATAGGGTGGAATAAGCGCGGAACTTAACAAAAGCCCACGCGCAAAGATAAACTTTTTCAGTGTTGGGTCTGTTTTTAACAGCGTGAAATCTTGCTTTATTTTATCTAATCCGTTTTCTCCGCCTTCGGTGGCGCCTTCATATTCTTTAATTTTTGAGAACGTTAACGCACCTATCAGCCAAAAAATTGCTGCCAGTACTAGTGTGATCACAAAGTTGACGTTGTTTACTTGAGTGGCAGCGATAAAAAACCCAACACCAAATGTAACGGTTATAAGTCCACTGACAGAGGCGGCTTGGCCGCTAAGCTGGCCGCGCTTTTGTTTAGGGATAGTTTTACCTATGACATCTTTTGACGACACAGAACTTAAGCTGCGAGCGATGCTAAAAATCGTCAGTAATCCAAGTACCAACCAAGCGTACAATTGATTTTCAGTTTGTTGCCATGCAAGCAGTGCCATAAGCAGTACACAAATAGCTTGAGTGAGTGCGCCGAGAGACCAAAGGTGCTTTCGTTTAGCGTGCTTACGCACCCATTGGCCAATAAACAATTGTGGGATCAGTGAACCGGACTCGCGAATGGGGACCAGAGCCGATATCAAATAAGCAGGAGCACCGAGTGATTGCATCAGCCAAGGTAGCGTGATCTTTGGGTTGAGTAGGGCATCTCCCAATTGACTAAATAGTTGACTCAATAAAATAAGCACGTAGTTACCGGGAACTTCTTTACACGCCTTATCATCAATTGCTTTACAGGCACGCGCTTCATCATCATTGGTTAGCTTTTGATAGAGATTCTCACTTATTTTACTCACACCTATTCCTTTATTTTGCAGTTTTGCAGACAGCACTACTTCACTATCATGAACGACTTTAGATGAAATGATAATTAACCTTAGACGGTCTCATTTAATACGCAGTAAATCATATTAAGTTCAATAAGTATGAAGTGATAATCATACTTAGTTGTGACATACAGTATTGAGAGGGTAGTAATGAGAACATTACAGGTAGCCGCATCGATAGGGTTTATCATGATGTTAGGTGTGGGTGTATCTGCGCTCGCGGGGACAGATATGCCCAAGCCTAAAGTAGATGGCGCAAGTAACCATATTAAAACGTTAGTGTTGGGCTCTGGTTGTTTCTGGGGTCCAGAAAAACGCTATGAGAAAATGACGGGCGTGATAGATGCTGAGTCTGGTTATGCAGACGGTAAAGGGTTTAAGCCAAGTTATAGAGAAATCATTAAATCGAGCCGACGCTTTGATGAAGACAACTATGCGGAAGTGGTAAAGGTAACTTACAACGCAAATCTTATCACCACCGATGCGCTGCTAAAGTACTACTTTGAAAGTCATGATCCAACCCAAAAAAATCGTCAGGGTAATGACGTTGGAACGCAGTATCGTTCGATCATTCTCTATACTGACGATCAACAAAGTGACAAGGCCCACACATTAAAAGCGCAGTATCAACATTTATTATCTGAGCAAGGCTATGGCGACATTCAAACCAAGATTAAGCCGCTTAGAAAATTCTATCCAGCAGAAGAGTATCATCAAAACTATTTAACCAAGAACCCCAAGGGATACTGCCCAGATCACAGCACGGGAGTGACCTTTGAAAAGGCGGCGAAAGATAAAACAGATAACACTATGCTAGCCCAAGGTAAGCATATTGTGATTGTTGATGCTAAAAGCTATTGCCCTTATTGCGAAAAACTAAAAAAAGAGGTGTTAAACGACTATCAAGGTGATATCCCACTTCATTTTCGCTATGCAGATCAACTCGAGGGGCTAATGATAAAAACCGCGACTTGGGCGACGCCAACGATCTTATTTATTGAAAATGGTGTTGAGTCCCTTGGCTTTCAAGGTTTTATGGCGAGAGAAGAGTTTTACAAGGCACTCGGTGCTTTTAAGCTAGGTCGTTCAGAAGCTTTTGACATTGCCTTTCAAAAAGGCACAGAAAGACCATTTTGCAAGCAGTATGATATCTTTAAAAACACACCTGATGGCGTATTTATCGATAAATTAAGCGGCAAGATTCTTTTTGACACCCGAGATAGATTTAACTCAGGCACTGGGTGGCTGTCGTTTACCCATCCTGTAAAAGACAGCGTGACCTATCACAAAGATTTAAGCCACGGAATGGTGAGAACCGAAATACGCTCAAAAAGCAGTGGCATTCATTTAGGCCATGTATTTAAAAATGAAGGGCCAAAGGGTCAAGACCGCTATTGTATCAATGCCCAAGTACTTGAGTTTAAAGCAAGGGAGGCGCTTTAGGTATTACGCCTAAAGTCACCTTTTGCTGAGTAGGCAGACATAAACCAAAGTCGAAGTTACTTTTGTGTATTAAGAGAACATGTTTACTTGTTAACTTTTCAAAGTGGTACTTTGGCTGCTTCCTCCTAAAATTTGATCTGCCGTTCATGTGGCCATTTATACTAATTTGGCTCTAGACTAATATGGTAACAGGTTGATTTTTATTCAATACCCAGTTAGTTTCGTCAACACTTAACTTCAAAATACGCAAAAGGAATTCTTATGCACCGTATACATATTCTGTGTCTAATTTGTTTGTGGTGGCTCATTACGGTACCGACAGCGGCTGCCAATGAAACTCCTCACCAAGTCAAAGCACTCAAAATCACTACGCTGTCGACCATGCTTGCGGATCGTGGCATTGGCGAGTGGGGATATGCAGCATTAGTTGAAGTGGACGGCCGAAAAATTCTTTTTGATACTGGTAATCGGCCGCAAACGGTGCTGCAAAATGCGCGAGACTTACGGATCGATTTGTCCGATGTGGAAGACGTAATTCTAAGCCATAATCATGGTGACCACACCGGCGGACTAGAAACGTTAAGGACCGAGCTAAGTAAAGAAAATGCAAAAGCAATGTCTCGCATTCATGTTGGTCACGGTATTTTCGCAAAACGTGCAGGTAGAGAAAACCG
This sequence comes from Pseudoalteromonas sp. NJ631, assembly GCF_000276645.1. NCBI lineage: Bacteria > Pseudomonadati > Pseudomonadota > Gammaproteobacteria > Alteromonadales > Pseudoalteromonadaceae > Pseudoalteromonas > Pseudoalteromonas sp. NJ631. Next base: position 334,690 of record NZ_AKXJ01000004.1, on the reverse strand, counting down.
CATGCACGCGATGAAACTCGCGCTTGAAAAACAAGGTGTGGTTTTCAAACAATACAGTGAGGCGCAAGAAATTTACCCAGGGGTTTGGTTAACAGGCAATGTTGAGCGCGTTCACCCCGAACATAACTGGAGTGGAAATAGCAAAATTGAAGGTAAGCACGGCCATATAGAAGATAACATTCCAGAAGATATGTCACTGGTGATAAATACCAAAGATGGTTTTGTATTAATAGCTGGTTGTGGGCATGCGGGCATCATCAACACGATGGAACACATAGTAAAAACGATCCACCCCACAGATATTACGACGGCGATAGGCGGATTCCATTTAATGAATGCGGATGATAAACACTTGGCATGGACAGCAGGTAAATTACAGCAGTTTGGCTTAAAAAATATGATGGGGGCACATTGTACAGGCATTAACTCGCTATACGTGCTGCGTGAATTGATGAAGTCAAACCGCAAGCAGATGGTGGTGGGCTCTGTGGGGGACAGTTTTAGTTTAAGTGAGGGCGTAAAGGCTGGCTATATCGCCCGTTGAGCCAATGTAATTATCTGTATCGTTCGTCAGGCAAAAGATAAATCGGGAGATAATGTATTACCAAGTGTTGGTGAACTAAATGCGCTTATAAAACGTCCAACACTTTCGATATTCAAAGATTGAGGTTCCGATGAGTTTTCTCCGTAAATATAAAATAAGTGCTCTTTGCTGTATCAGTGGGATTTTGTGTTTACTTGCTTATGAGTTCACCGATTCATACATTGATGAGAATGGTTTCTTAGTTGAGCCATTTGGATTTATTCCGCTATTTTGGCTTTTCCAGCTACTGGCGTTGGTGACTTTGGTTATCACTTTCGTTAAACATAGGAAAGTTCAGTACACGGACAAGTGAAGCGAATTTAGTTCAATCAGTAATGTAATCACTGACATTGCGGGATTACACCGACAGAGATAGATGAGCTTGACCTGAATTATTATCATGGAAATATCTTTCAGAGTGGTTTTTTATGGCACTACATTTTTGTACTTTGCCAAAGATATTGATGATTTAGTTAGGGTATTCAGCGAAAAGATAATGTGAAGGCTGAATTTAGCCTTCGTAAAGTGTTTAGTGTAAGCACCTTTTTTCACCCATGCATAATATTGCAATGACAGGGACAGCTAATAAGAAAATAGCGCCTTCTGCGATATCTCTTAGTGGTGTCGTAATCGCTGCTGATGCCTTTTCTGAAAAACTTTGTGCAACGCTAAAGTGGATTACGAGTGGGTGCTCAAATTGTTTGAAGTGAGCAAAGTTCAGGTCCCGATTATCATATCTATCACCAACAAGTTTGACAGAAACACGACCAGACTTAAAACCATAGTCTTGGGCTTTTGTTTTTATCTCGTTCGGTGTATTAGGACTTAATAGAATATCAACCTTTCCTTCTACGCTTCGCATTGAACTGATGTGAAAGTCATTTCTTTCAAGAGAGATAAATGCCAAAAACGGGCTATCGAGTAGCTTGGCTAAGGTGGGATCAGTACGCAGTATGTAATGATGCTCTTTTCCAACAAAGATGAGATGTTTACCGTCTTCAGTTTTTAAAAAGGTCGAGATTTCATCTTGATAAGACGTGGTTTTAGTGATCTCATGATAGGTTGAACATGCTGTTGAAAAGCAGAGCAATATCGTTGTGAGTAGGGCTAATTTGAGGGTGTGTATCATTTTTGTCATTTTCCTTCCTTGACGCATTTTTTATTCGTCGCGAACAGTACGATAATCGGTACTAGATTGGCAACAAAAATTTAATTATTTGACGCGAATTACATTGCTAAAGTCATAAAATAGGCGTATACATCGCGTCGAATTCTCGCTTTCTTTTTTAGGTGTATCTGTGGACTTTTTTTGGGTGTTGTTACTCATTAGCTTGAGTGCAGTTTTCGCGCTGTGTGAAATATCATTGGCAGCGGCACGCAAAGTTAAATTACAAACCTTATTTGATCTTGGTGACATAAGAGCCAAGAAAGTATTATATTTGCAAGCCAATGCGCATCAGTTTTTTGCTGCGGTACAGGTGGTACTCAATGCCTTGGCAATTGTTGCGGGTATGATAGGTGAGTCGGTGTTTACCCCTTATGTATTGCAACTACTAAACTGGGTTGCAAGTTTTATGTTTGCTGATGTTGCGGCTCATGCCTCGATGTTATTGCAAATATCCACAGTGGTGTCGTTTTTACTGATCACATCGTTATTTGTATTGTTTGCTGATTTATTGCCAAAACGAATAGCCATGGTCATTCCAGAAACTATCGCGATGCGATTTATCCATCTTATGCTTGCCAGTGTATGGATTTTTAAGCCAATTATCTGGCTATTTAACGTGTTCGCTGATTGGATTATAAAGCTATTCAATTTACCAAATGAGCGTGACGAACAAGTCACGCGTGATGATATTTATGCGGTGGTTGATCAAAGTGCTGAGCAGGGGGAACTGTGCGAGCATGAGTACAATATCATTGGCAATGTGCTCGACCTTAACCAGACTAATATTACCCAAGCGATGATCAACCGCGATGCAATCGTGTGGTTAGACATTCAAGAATCAGAAGAAAACCTGAGCACGTTAATTCAAGCGCACAGTTTTCAACAATATCTGCTGTGTGACGGCTCGCTCGACAAAGTGATAGCTGCACCTGAAGCCAAACAACTGCTAAGCAATATTTTGGCTAAAAAGCCGTTACTGGATGGTCAACAACAAGAATTCCATAAGCCGGTCATTTTACTTGATACCCTAAGTCTTTCCGATGCGCTAGATGGGCTGAAAAGTCATGAAAGCAACTGTGCGGTGGTGATCAATGAATTCTCAACTGTGGTTGGGATGGTAACCTTATCCAGCATCTTGAATTTAATTGCACTGAAAGACGACCAAGCAATAGAAGCCCAATTTCGACAAAAGGATAACACCCGATGGCTAGTGCAGGGTGATATGTCGATTAAGGACTTTCAAGCTTCGGTGATTGAGTACGAGTTTGAACCGATTGAAGCCATAGAAACCCTAGCCGGTTTTGTGATCCACAGGTTAAAGCATTTTCCTGCCGAAGGAGAGTCGTTAGAAGTGGATGGTTTTAAGTTCAAAGTAATAGAAATTCAAGGATTGGCCATTAGGCAAATTGAAGTAACCAAAGAGCCCCAACTATAAGGGGCTCAGTGTTTCCAACACCGCGTTGATCTCTTTTAGCACCAAAGCCGAGGAATCCTGCATAAAAAAGTGCCGACCGGGTATCGCTTTAGGCGTGATACCTTGTTTAAAGCAAGTTTCCCAATGGTGCATATCCGCCCCTGTTGCTGCTTTATCCCGAGTACCATATAACACGGTTGCAGGGACGTCGAGTTTACAAGCCGACTCGTATTGATAGGTCTCTCCCAGCTTAAAGTCTGCTTTTAACGTTGGCAGCATCAGTTGTTGCAGCTCGATATCGTTGAGCAAAGCCGGTGGTAATCCGCCCATTAAATTTACCGCCGCAATGAACTTCTTATCGTCAAGAGTATGGTAGGGGGACTTTCTTATTGCATATTGCGGTGCCTTCCTAGCTGCAATAAACAGGTGTTTAACGATATTACAACCGCTATGTTGAAGTGCTAAAGCAAGCTCATACGCAATATAAGCGCCATTGCTATGACCGTAAAAAACGCTGGGTAGTGGTGTTGCCTCGCTCAAAATAGGTGCTATTGCTTCGACCAAGGTATGAATATTATCAATGGCAGCTTCATGACTTCGCTCCTTTCGCCCGGGTGCTTGGAGAGCATATAAAGCGACATCTTCTGGCAGTTTTCCTACCCAGTTTTGGTAAACAGCTGCATCTGCGCCAGCAAAAGGAAAGCAAATGAGTTGTTTGCGAATGGTGTTAGGCTTATTGAGTAAGGAAAACCATTTAGAAGTAGAAAGCTGGTGGTTTATGCGCTCTTCTATTTTATGGGTAATCACGATACCTCCTTCACGGAGTAATCGGTAGCACTTATTTTGCTAGCAATGAGCCCTAAATGATTTCTAGCTAAATACAAGCTTAAAGCCGCTTGAATAACCACAGTTATCACAGACAGATGCCATAGTAACTCTACGGAAACTCGTTGTGTAAGTACGAGCCAGATAACAGGTAAAACAAAAGTGAATAGTCTGGAAGCATTGCTTATAAGAGAGGGGAAAGTATTACCTGTAGCCTGAAATATTCCCGAGCAACTATAAACGATACCTGTGGCGATGAAGTTAAATGCAACAATCTCCAAAAAGTACTGCGTTTGTTCGATGACATTTGCATCATTTGAGAAAGGAGTGGCAAGCAGGTGGCCGCAGTTTATTGCGATAACAGACATGAGCAACATAATGATTGACACACAGCACATTACCCAAAAAAAAGCATATCTAAATCGTGCTAAGTTATTTGCACCAAAGTTTTGCCCTGCAACTGCAGGAAGCGAAAAGACAACAGCCATCATGGGTAGAGAAAGTCCTTGAATTATCTTTGAACCGATACTGAGTGCTGCTTGGACATCCGTTGAGAGATCTTTGATTGCCCAAAACGTCAGCGAAATGTAGCAAAAGGTTAGCGTTAACTCGAGCCCAACGGGTCCGCCGATAACGAGTAGTTTTTTGATGGTGGAATGATCAATTTTCCATGCTTTTAGATCAATTCTTAGATAACCATCTGCTTTTCTGAAATATAAAAGGGTAACGACAATAGCTAATATCATGGAAATTGAACTTGCAAGTCCAGCCCCCGAGATCCCCATGTAAGGGATGGAGCCCCAACCGGTTATAAGTAAAGGGGATAGCAAGATATTGAGAAGGAGAGATCCGAGCTGAGCAAACATCATAGGTTTAACTATTCCTATACCTCGCATCGCTGCTCCCAAAGTAATAAATAAAAATTGCATTGCGAGACAAGGAATAAACCATTTAGTGTAAATCATAGCCGCTTCTCGAACTGCCAAGTCTGTAGTGGTATGTTGAAGGTAAAATTGGATTACAAATAGCCCAAAAGATAGCACCACCAATCCTAATATGCAGGACAATAAAATCGCTTGATTGAAGATTGAGTTTGATTCAGCTTGGTTTTTCTTGCCCACGGAGTTCGCAATTAATGTAGCGGTTCCAACGTTTAAAATCTGGCTAATCGCAAAAATAAAAAAGAGTACATTGCCAACTAAGCTGAGTGCCGTCGTTTCTGCATCACCTAGCTGAGATACAAAATAGAGGTCGGTAAACATATAAAGTGTATGGACAAGCATACCGATAGCCAATGGCAAGGCTATTGATATGATATGTTTTGGAATTGAGCCTTGAGTTAAATCTTTCACACTATCATCCAATATCATGGGTTGTTGATGGCACTTTTTTCGGCCTATTTGCCGTGCGTTTATCAATATTGCTGTAATTTGGACGTTTGCCTTTTGAACTTATAAACCACTTAAAAGGGTGCAAAATACCAAGTCCAATGGCCGAAGGGGCAGGGAATAAATTTGGTTTAGTAACACCAATTTCCTGAGGTGAGCGCTCGGGGTGGTACTGGAAACTGTTAAAGGCTTTATCCCAAATACTTAGTTCAGAGCCGTAGTTTCCTGCTTCTTGTAAGTTGGTACTGTGGTGAAACCGGTGCAACTCGGGGGTTGCAATAAGATGATTTAGCCATCCCATTTTGACATTGATATTGGCGTGTATGAAGTACCCTTGCAATACCGTAAATTGACCGGCAATAAATACGCTTTCGGCAGAAAAGCCTAATAATAGAAAGATAAGTTGAATCGTAACTGCGCTTATAATTACTTCAAATAGATGTACAACAACATTATTACTTGTTGTTACCTTGTTCGGAGTATGGTGAATACCATGAAAGCTCCACAAAGATAGGTACTTGTGCTGCAATCTATGAAGCCAATATCCCGTAAATGAACTAACGAGAATTGCTAGAAACACATTTTGTGACAGTGTTAGTGCATTTTCCTGAGGTGCCAAATAAATGGAGATGGTGCGAATGATGCCCGCGCCAATCGCGCCATAAATCATCACTAAAATGAAATAACGTCCATCTCTTTGCCATTCCTTTTTGCTTGGATGCCAGCTATGCCGAAAAGGATTTATTCTTTCCATCACAACGAAGTAAAAAATAACGAATAAAACGGTGAAAAAAGTAGTGATACCAAGTTCTAGTTTTTCTGTAATCGCAAGCAAACTAATTGCACTAACTATTAAGAAAATGACTGGGTAGCAGAGTATACTCATAGCTTTAGCGGCCCTATTTTTTGTAGCTAAGTTATGCATATTGTTCATTCTCTTTTGGTTGCGTCGCAGTGTTGGCATTGCTTAAAAAAGGCGTAACTCGAAACCGTTTGCTATCTTGTAGACAAAGATATTGGGCTATATGTCTGCCGCTAGCCACGGCCTGAGCTACACCATTTGATGTTCCCCAGTGACCCGAAAAATAGAAATTATCCAAGTGAGGTAAAGTGGGCCCATGTCTGTTGATGTATTTTTCAAACTCTTCTGAGTAAGGAGAGAATGGGTCCCAACCTAATACTGTGCCATTGTAGTTTTTGGTATATCGTTCACAAGTAAGCGGTGTGACAACATCTATAAACTCAACGTTGTTCTCTAATTCCTCAAAGTGCTGAGAAAGAAATTGTAGTATCTTAGAGCCAACATCTTTCTTGGCGACTTTATATTCTACAGAGCGTCTTCGACGGGTGTGACTATTTCGTCCAATACTGATATGTTCGGATTGAACACTGTTTGCGTTTAAATTTTGCCATGGTTGACTGTCAGTAAGGTAAGTAATGTAGAGCACTGACTTACCTTCAGGAGCCTGCTTTGGTAATAGAGTGCTTCTAACTTGTACAGCTATTCCGCCGTGGTTAATACCTATCAACTCTGATTTCAGTTTATCGTCTATTAGATAGGTTGAATAAGGATCATGATCAGTGTAATCCTTATTAACGGCAATAAATACGGCAACTAAGCTAGGAAAAATGATGCCCTTTGGATCGTTATGCAAATGGCTATACATTTTATCCATTACAGGGTGAGGGTAGGCACCCTTTAATAAGTGTTGTGTTGTGTTGTAACTATCGCTTGCGCTGATCACGTAATCTGCAAAGTGTTCTTGTCCGTTGCTTAGTCGGATCCCAATAGCTTTATTGTTCTCAACCAAAATTTGGTCGACTTTCGCTTTATAGTGGATTTTTCCACCTAGTTTTTTCACTCTGCTAGCCAACTTTTTAGCCAATCCTAATGAGCCGACATCCGGAACTCCTATCGTTTTATCCGCGGCATTAGCAATATTAAAAGCGAAGGGCATAACTGGAAAATTCCCAAGTCTGTCATAAATTATCCAGTTAAGAGATTCAGCTAAAATAGGATTATTAAAGCGTTTTGAGTAGTCTTCTATACTGATAGACATTGTGTTCATCAATGTTTTCATGTAGGGAAGCAACTTCCACATCATTTTAGCTTTTTCCCACCATGTCATGAGTCCAGTATTTTTTAGAAATGGAAAGTGGGGACTACAACCAGCTAGTTTTCTAATATAGCCGCAAAACTCTTTAATATGCTTGGTATCTTCAGGAAATTGTTTGATTAAACTTAACTCGAGCTTATCGGGATCTGCGTGGAAGGTAACTTTTTGTCCATCTGGAAAAATTACGGTGTTGAATGTTTTAATATGGTAGATTGAAACGTCATCGAGGCAACCAAGTTCATTCCAAATTAATGACATCTCATCTTTGTGTCCTGTACCTTTTAACCAACTCAAGCACCAATCAAAAGTAAAGTCCTTTCGCTGCCAAGAAGTACAGCATCCTCCGGGAGTTTCATGTAGCTCAAATATTGTCGTTTCGTAACCATTCATCTGGCTGTATGCTGCGGTGCTTAGACCTGACATACCAGCTCCGATAATAATGACTGATTTTGTATTTTTTGACATTGTTATTCCTTGTCATATTCGGCGTGCATGTAATACAGCTAAGCATCGCCGAATAGTTATCTTGATGGTCTTAAGCTGTTTCGCAGGTAAGTTCTTGAAGCACGGCGGCAATCTCTTGGCACCAGTCGTTGATGCGCTGCTCGGTGAGTTCTGGTTGGTTATCATCATCAAGCGACAAGCCGAGAAACTCGCTGCCGTCTTCATTTAGCCCTTTCGATTTGGTGAAGTGGTAACCTGAATTTGGCCAGTAACCAATTGCTGTGGCGCCTTGTTCGGTTAGTTTATCGTGTAAGATGCCGATACCGTCTTGAAACCACTCGTCATAACCAACTTGATCGCCCTGACCGAAGATGGCCACGATTTTTCCGCTGAAATCTTGCTGTGTTAGGCTTTCCCAACGTGACTCCCAATCATCCTGTAAACCACCGTATTCCCACGTTGAAATACCAAAAATCAAAAACTCATAATTCTCGGTTAAGGTTAATTCGGTGTCTGCTATATCAAAGAGGTCAATGGTAAACTGGTTTAGGTTTGCTTTTATTAATTCTGCTGCGGCTTCAGTGTTACCTGTTGTGCTGCCATAAAATAGGCCAATACGAGTACTCATAATATTTCCTTTTAATTCTCTTGGTTAAGCAACATGCTGCTTTTGTTCGCTATAAGATTGAGGTTGGTGTAGTGGGTTTTCACCGATCCAAGCCTGAAACGGCTTGTTATCATCACGGCATACAAAGTGCAGAACATGCCTGCCTGTAGCTGCTGCACGGATCAATCCGCCGGTTGTCACCCAGTGACCAGCCATATAAAAGTTACTAAGGCCAGGCAGTCCCGTTGTCCCGTTGGCATTTATTTCGTCTTCTAAACTTTCACCACTTTCCAAAAATGGCTGCCACGCCAATACCGTTCCTTTGCTGTTGCGGGTATAGCGAACTTGGGTCAAAGGGGTCGCGATGTCGATATATTCGATATGCTCTTTTAGTCCCTCAAAATGAGTGGAGAGCTTATCGATTATAAATTCACCTAAGGTTTTTTTAGCGAGGCGATATTGAACGCTACGCTTGACTCTAGTGTGATGGCGTTTAGTCGCCGTTGTTTCTTGGAAATTATTTAATTCAGCCCACGGCTCATAGGTTGAGAAGTAAGTGATATAAAGCACGGATTTGCCCTCTGGGGCGATATGCGGGTAGTGTACATTGCGCACCTGCACATTGATCCCCGGGTGCGTCATACCAGGGCAGTGGACAAGATCTTGTTGATCTAACAAGTGGGTGCGGCAATGGGGTTGATGGGTATAGTCTTTGTTTACCCCCAAAAACACAGAGACGTATCCTGGGAACATTTGACCATCGGTCTCCCTTAACTCGTCGTATAGCTTGTCTAACACTGGGCTGGAATACTGACCATCAAGCATGTTTTTTACCACATCCGTACCGTCACATGCTGAGATCACGATATCAGCATACATTTTTTGGCCATCGCTGAGCTCGACACCGATGGCTTTGTTGTCTTCGACCAAGATCTTGTGTACTCGGGTGTTGTATATGATGTCACCCCCCAACTTTTTATATCTTGCTTCCATCGATTGTGCGAGACCTAACGAGCCACCTTCGGGCACACCTGCATTTTTTTTCGCCGCGCAGGCCAAATTAAAGTAGAAAGGTAATAGCGGGAAACTAGGATGTTGCTCATAAAAGATAACGTTAAATGCCTTTTGCAGCAGCGGGTGTGAAAACTTAGCGGCAAAGTCCGACATCAATGTCGCCATGGATTTGCGGATTAAATTAAATTTTTTGATAAACGGCCACATCATTTTTAGCTTTTGCCAGCGTGACATAATGCCAACTGGCACCAGAAAAGGATAAGCGTCTATCATTTTGACGAATTCGCGAATGCCATCGCAAAATTGTTTGATGAGTTTCTTGTCAGCGGGAGAAATGCTCAAGAGGTGGGCTTCAAGTTTATCTGGATCTGCGTAGAAATGTACTTCTCCTAATTCTTCATCAATAACTGAATTGAAGATTTCAAAGTCTCTAATTTCTTTATCATCCAGCGCACCTAACTCTTGCCAGATTTGATTCATGCCGTTGCCTGAGCCACTGCCCAGAAGCCAGCTAATACACCAATCAAAAATATAATCTCTGCGTTCCCACGATGTGCAGCAGCCGCCGGGAATATCGTGCAGTTCTAAGATCACGCTCTTGTAGCCGTTCATTTGTGCATAGCTACCGGTTGAGAGTCCACCCATGCCGGCACCTATGATGATCATAGATTGTCTTTGTGTGGTCATAATTCTGTCCTTAAAGTCGTTAGAAAGCCCCAAAGCGATGGCTTTGGGGCAAGCTGTTACTCCACATTTGTTGCTATTTTCGCTTGGCTTTGGGTATCTTGCAGAATACTTTGCATAATTGCGCCGTTGCCTGCCTGCATCATATCTGGCATCAACATTTCCTCATGTTTACCAACTCCCTGATAGGTAATGACCTCGGCGTCTGATGCTGCATCCCAACTGGTTAGACGAGCAGCTTCTGCATGTGCATTTTGCTCGACGATAAAGTGCAGTTTTGCGTGAACCTGACCTAGATTTTTCACTTCATAACACCAATCGATATAGTCTCTCGCTTGTGCCAGTGTATGCTCGTGTACCGTATTTGAGCCGGTGTGGCGGGCGAAATGTGCTTTTAACTCTTGCTCAAAGTGCGCGAAGTCTTGTTCCCGCATTTTGATTGTTTCGGTGATCCTGAATGAGTCTAAGATCACTACATCCCCGACACGTTGACCTCGGCTTTCCAGCTCCTTAGCAATCTCAAAGGCTAAATTACCGCCAAGGGAGTATCCAAATAGGGTATAGGGACCATGAGCTTGAATTTGCATAATTTGGTCGGCATAGTCGCTAACCTTAGTGTCACTTTCGAGATAGTTAAAAGAGATCACTTCAGTGTTAGGCAATGCGTCGGCAAATGCCTTGTAGACGATGCTGTAACCACCCGCTGGCGGCAGTGCAAATAAACGACTAGATTGACCCGCATTGAAGATAAGGTAAGGGGACGCGCCCGTTTCTTTTCCTGTTACTACATCTTCAATTGCACTCGCCATGCCATGTAAGGTTGTAAATCTAAATAGCTGATTAACTTCCATTTTGATGCTGAAGGCTGATTGGATCCTGACCATTAGCTCAATCAAATATAAAGAGTTACCGCCGAGGGCAAAAAAGTCATCATGAAGACTAATGGATTTTTGCCCTAGCATATTGGACCAAATCTCAGCGAGCTGCTGCTCAAATAAGGTGGCAGGCGCTACGAATGCTCTTACCAACTCAGCGACTTCAACCTGTGGCAATGCCGCCGCATCGATTTTACCGTTACTCAGTAATGGAAATTGATCAATGGCAACTAGCTTACTAGGTACCATATAGCTTGGTAGCTGGTTCTCTAACTGTTCGAGGACAAATTCAGTACCGACCGCAAGCTCCGACTCAAAGTAGGCAATTAATTGGGTTTGCCCATGTACTTCTATTCCTTTTACATAGCTTCGCTTAATTCCTGGGATCTGGTTGATGCTAGACTCAATTTCTCCTAGCTCAACGCGGTGACCTCGTATTTTTACTTGGTTGTCGATACGTTGCAGAATATGTAGGTTTCCGTGTTTGTCCCACTTACCTAAATCACCCGTTTTATACACCCGTATGGTGCTATTTTCTGATACGGGAAGTTGAATAAATTGACTGGCATTTTTCTCTGGATTATTGAGGTAGCCAAGGCTTACGCCTTGCCCTGCAATTGCAATTTCGCCGACTGCGTTACTCGATACCAATCGGTTTTGCTTATCGAGCAAGATAAGTTGCGTTGCATTGAAAGGCTTGCCGATTGGCACTGTCGTACTGGTTTCTAAGTACTGCTCTGATTCCTCAAAGAAACTACTGTCTATGGTTGCTTCAGATGTGCCGTAGGAGCTAAATAGTCTTGCATCTTCCAATAGCAGTCCTTTTAGTGCACGGTATTCAGCGATTTGCCACTGCTCAGAGCCAACAATCACTCGACGTAAGCTGGTAAAACCAACCTGACTTTGCTTTGCGAATAAGATGAGATTACGAACCACAGAGGGCACAAACTCAATCGTATCAATCTGCTGTGTCTCAATGAGGTCATACAACACCGGCATGTTCAGCATCATATTTTTAGGACACAACACTAAGTGCTTCGCATTGTAAAATGCGCGCGCGAGATCGCCACAAAATACATCAAAGGTTGGACTGGCCAATTGTAAATGATGAGTGGTGGGTGCTAAATCAAATTGAGCTAACCAGTCCACGGCGATCGTAGCCCAGTTTTGGTGGCTAATCTGAACACCTTTTGGCGTCCCCGTAGACCCGGAAGTAAAGACAATATACGCGATGTCATTTGGCTGATGATTTAACGCCAAATTGTGCTCGCTGATTTCATCTCGTTGGCTTTGGAAGCTTTCCCAAAGTAGTGTCGGGTGATCTGATGTTAGCGCTTCTTCGCAAAGTAGTAACGCGCAGCGACTTTGCTCAAGCAACAGCTGCTTGCGTTCATTGGGTTGCTGTGGGTCAATTACCACAAAATGATGACCTGCTTTTAACGTAGCGATACAAGCAACAACTAATGCGATAGATTTTTCAAAATGTAAGGCAATCGTTTGACTAGCTTGATCATCTAGCTGTGAATTGATTAGTCGCGCTAACTGGTTTGCCTGACCGTTCAGTTCGCAATAGCTTAAAGTAGCGGCAAGTTCTCCAGCATTTGCTTCACAGGCAATGCTAAGGGCAGGAAGCTTCGGGCTATGTTGCGCCGCATTTTCTATTTGGCTGACCAAAGTCGGTAATGAAGGTGCGTTTTTTTGACTTTCAGCAAATGTCGCCAAGGCATCTATTGCGTCTGGACTTGCTAAGGTAAGCTCTGAAAGTGGCCGATTTGGACTGTCAACAACCATTCGCGTCAGTGCGATATAGTCCCGAGCTAGCTGCGCTATCGTTTCGATTTCGAATAGGTCGGTATTATATTTTAATGTGCCTTTGAACACGCCATTTTCTTCATAGGTCGAAAGCGTAATGTCAAATTGACCTTCTTCTTCAGGCAGTTCCATGAATTGCATAGGAAAGCCCTTATAGTACGCGACATTATTTTCATCCATATGTGATTGTTCAACGCGGTGATTGAGCATCACAAACATGATCTGAAATACCGTAGAGCGGCTGGCATCATGTTCAATACCAAGCTTATCCACTAACAGCGCAAACGGATATTCTTGGTGATCTAGTGCATTGAGGGTAATGTCTTTCACCTGTGCTAAAAGCGAAGTAAAGTGCGTTTCAGGATCAAACCTTGCGCATAGCGGTAGGGGATTGACAAAGTAACCATAGACGTTTGAAAACTCTGGATTTGTACGACCGGCCACGGGACTGCCAATAATGATCTCATCCTGCTGAGTATATTTATGCATGACTGCGTAATAGATGCTAAGCAACGCCATGAACATGGTGGACCCTTGTGCCTTTGCAAGGGTATTCAATGAAGACGTGAGGGCTTTATCCAACTCAAAATGATATGAATCACCAACGTTGGTGAGTACCGCAGGTCTAGGTTTGTCGGTTGCAAGGTCTAATACGGGGATCTCAGCAGGTAAGTGATTCTGCCAAAACTTATAGTTTGCCGCGCCGCGTGGAGAGTGAACAAAGCGTGTTTCCCAATCGACAAATTTTTCATAGCTTGACGTTATCTCGCTGAGTGCTAACGGTTCACTTTTTGCAAAATGCGCATACAGTGACTGCATTTCATCGATAAACATGTAATTTGACCATGCATCTGAGATGATGTGATAAATCGTCACTGCAAAGTAGTAGCTTTGATCATTCTGCTTATACAAATACAGTCTAAACAGCGGGTCGTGCTCAAGGTCGAAAGGCTGTTCATTGTCTGCAATCATCATAGGTTGAATATCTTCCCAAGACTTACCATGTACATCAATGACTTGCAGTGCATCCTCGCGATGAGTCCAGACTCTTTGATAGGGTTCGCCATCTTTAAAGAAGAAGTTTGTTCTTAACATTGGGTGGCGAGCAACTACAGCACTAAGGGCTTTTTTCAGCGCGTCGATATTCAGGGCACTAGGAATGTGCATCGCGCCGCCGATATTGTAGGAAGCGCTACTTGGGTTGAGTTGATTGATAAACCAAATCGCTTTTTGTCCATAGGAAAGTGGGAATTCAGCTTCCACATTGGCATCAGATACGATAATAGAGTTAACCTTGGTCTCGGAAACCGGCTGAACCTGCGATGTTTCTGTGGTTATGACTTCAAAGCCAAGCGACTCAACGAGTTTGTCATTAAGCTCTATACTTAATTCGTTGATAGATGCACCACTTAGAAGGCGTACAATCGTTAGGGTTTCACCAAAATGGGTGGTGATCTTATTTCTCAGCTCTGTTGCCATAATAGAGTCAATACCGAGATTACCGAGCGATAGATCTAATTCCACTTGCTCTCGTTTACAGCGTAATACTTGGCTGACAGCATTAGCGAGATGATCGGCAACAAGCGGTAACCGAAGCGCGCTGTCTGTTTGCTGGTATAAAGGAGCAAACTCTTGCTCTTGGTGGCTTTGCTTGTCGTTTTCTTGGGTAGCCAAGTGACCAAATAAACTCGGCTTTCCTGCATACCAATTGGTTACTTTGGACCAATCGGCGTCACACACTAAGAGTTGAGGTTGCTCTTGGTCTAGAATACGTTCAAGCACAGCCATCCCCGCACTTGGTGAGATGCAGTTCATGCCCCTTTGGTTCTTGTAATGTTCGGCGAGACCCAACTCTTCAATCATACCAATAGCCCAAGGGCCCCAGTTGATGCTTAGCGCCGGAAGACCTTGATTGCGACGGTAGTGGGCGAGGGCATCTAAGAAAGCATTGCCAGAAGCATAGTTTGTTTGCCCTGCGGTAGTGACTTGAGCTGCGACAGAGGAGAAGAGTACAAAATGCTCAAGGTCAACTTTACTGAGGGCTTTGTGAAGCATCAACGCACCAATCGCTTTGGTGTCAAATACACCGTCAAATGCTCTGGTATCCATATTGCCAAGTAAAGTGTCATTGACGATACCAGCACAGAAAAATAATCCGTTGATTGGTGCTTGTGCACTTAGATGATAAGACTCAAGGGCTGCCTGAAGTTCACGCTCTCGAGTTAAGTCAGTCTGCCATAACGAGACGTTAACGCCCTGACTCTCAAGGTGTTGAATAAACCGAACGCGCTCATAGTTACGGTCGCTTGAGGTAAGTTCTGACCAACTCTTACGCTCAGGTAATTGACTCCTACCAAGCAAAATGAGGTTTCGTGCACCTCTATCGACGAGTAGCTGACAAACTAACTGACCGATTGAACCAAATGCACCCGTGATCAATTGTGCTTTATGGCTTTGCACGCGAGTTGGGAAGGCGGGTTGAAGTGACGTTGCCTGCTCTAAACGAGCAACATAGGCCTGATTTTCCCTAAAAGCAACTTCCCCTTCTTGGCGGTCACTTAATAATCTGGCTGTGATATGTTCGGCATCATTTTGGCCATCAACATCAATGAGGCCACCCCAATTATCAACCAATTCTTGCTGTGCGAGCACTCGGCTAAATCCAGTTAACGAAGCGGACATCACCGCGGTAAGTTGCTCGCTATTAACGAGGCTAGCGTTACGTGTTACCACGTAAAGCGGGAATTTACAGTCTTGTTCCACTACGGTTTTGGCCAGGGTCAACAATGAATGCAGCGAATGACGTTTTTCTCTTTGCAGCTGAGCAAGGGTCAGTGATTCTATCGCGCTGTTATCTAGACTAAAGCAATGCACAACGCCACGAATTTCTTGTTTGCCCAAAGTCTCGATAAGTTGTGACAGGTGATCCCGTGAATCGGGAACTAGCCATGCATGACAATGGTCTCTGTCGATATCAAAGTATTCTCCAGATTTAACGATACAGCTAGAGTGGCCAAGCTTTGCTAAACGGTCGGCTACCTGTTCAGCTGTTCCTGATTGATCTGCGAGAAGCACCCAACGACCCAATGTGTCGGTTTCTTGTATTTCCTGCTCTGGCTCTGCAAGCCAATTAACTTGGTAAAGCCAGCTATCTATGGTTCTGGTGGTGATCCCACTTGCAGCGGAGTCAACACTTTGCGCAATAAAGTTTTTGATAACACCAAAGACTTGACCAGACTCATCACAGAGGTATAAATCACCGACCGTTTTTTCGTCGTCACGATGAGTGATTTGGGTATAACACCAAAAGTCAGTATTGTTCTGCTCGCAAAGTAAGATCTGCTCTAGCATCACAGGTAAGCGGATAGAAAATTGCTGAGCATTAGCACTTGCAAGCTCTGTAAATACTAACGTCTGGAAGCACGCATCTAGTAGACTTGGGTGTAGGGTAAATTGTGTTGTTCGCTCAAGTTGAGTAGGCCAAGAGATTTTGGCAAGCACGCCGTTGTCTGTTGCCCAGATCTGTTCAATGGCTCTAAAACATGGACCATATTCGTAACCAAACTCTTTCAGGTGTGCATAAAACTCATCGTGCTGCTGTGCGCTGGTGGCAGCACTACGAATAGTATTGAGATCAATAGGCTCAGCAAGGTTGGCGCTTTGTACTCGGCGGATTGTCCCTTGAACATGGCGGGTCGTCTTGCCATCTTCAAGGCTCACCACTTTAAAATTCGGTTCATCATGGTGCAAAATGAATTGCACATTGGGTGCATGTTCATTATTCAAAAATAACGCTTTATCGATGACAAACTGGTCGAGTGCATAGCTACCATTGCCCCAAGTCTCTTTGGCTGCAGCATACGCCATTTCAATAAAGCCAGCAGCAGGGAAGAGGGTATTCCCTTGGATTTGGTGACAGCTTAAAAAACTATCGCGATTTGTGTCGGTAACAGCGTTCCAAACATGTTCAGCTTCACTGCGTTTACGGCCCAAGAAAGCATGGTTACTTTGCCCTAAACGCACTTGATTAAAGTACTCAGGCTCGGTCCAAAAGCGCTCTTGCAAGAACGGGTAAGTTGGCAAAGTAGTGAACTTACCTCGACCGTTTATGGCTGACCAATTTAATTCAAAGCCTAAACCAAATAGTTGAGCTGCAGCGTGGTAAAAGGTGTGTTGTTCGTCTGATTTACGGCGCATACTCGAGACCACAACACTTGAGCAACTTTGTTCTTCTGCGGTTTCGGCAATAGATGCACCAAGCACAGGGTGAGGACCTAGTTCCAAAAATGCTTGATAACCTTGTTGTAATATTGCGCGGGTGGCATCAACAAAGCGCACGGCTTGACGGACGTTGAGCCACCAATAGTTAGCATCAAGCTCAGGTCCCTCAGCAAGTGTTCCTGTTACCGTTGAATACAATGGAGTATGTGCGGTGTTAGCTTGAATACCAGCTAAACACTCGAGCAATTCGGCCTTTATCGGTTCCATAAACTGGCTGTGGTAGGGCACTTCAACGCGGAGAAACTTGCAAAACACACCTGCTTCGCTCAGTTGTGCTTCAATACTGTGTAATGCATTTTCTTCACCTGCGAGGGTGACAGAGTTTGGACTGTTTACCGCTGCAACTTCAACTTGGTCGTTGAGATAAGGCGTGACATCACTGTCAGAAAGTCCTACCGCCATCATTTTACCTGTGTTGCGGCATTGATGTTGTAAACGGCTACGATGGACTACGATGGTGCAAGCATCTTTTAATGAGTAGACCCCAGCTTCATAAAATGCCGCCGCTTCACCGGTACTGTGGCCAACGATGACATCAGGGGAAATGCCGTGCTGACGCCACATTGCTGCAAGTGCGACTTGCACGGCAAAGTTTGCCGTTTGAACAAGCCAAGTGTATTGCATGTTTGACGCTGATTCATCGGCAAGCATTTCATCAACCAATGACCAATCTGTAAGCGCTGACATATAGCTATCACACTCATCGATCATCGCTTTAAAAGTTGGCTCTGATTGGTACAGCTCACGGCCCATTGCCCACCATTGCGGCCCCATGCCGGTGAAAACCCACACGAGTTTTTGCTCATCTTTTTTTAGTGTGCGCAATGTACTGGCCGCAGCAAATTCAGCATCATGACTTAATGTTTGCAGTTGTTGTTGCAGATCTTCTGCATTTTTGAAACAAATTGCATGACGATATTGATGGTGTTCACGGCGCTCACCCAATGTGTAGATAATATCATTGAGTGATGCATCGCTGTCTTGCAAAAATTCATTATGCGCTTTGGCAAAGCGATGAATCCCGTGTTGATCTCTTGCACTCAATGGATAAAGTTTTAGGCCATTCTCATTTGCTGGAGGTATTGATGTTACTTCTGGCGCAACAAATTCTTGAATAACCGCGTGGGAATTGGTTCCACCGAAACCAAAGGAGTTTACCCCCGCAACGGCTAAACCTTCATGCTTAGGCCAAGGTGTAAGTTTAGTGGGGATCTCATACGGCGCGTTGGCGTAATCAATCTTAGGATTAATTGATTTTAAGTGTAAATGCGGTGGGATCTGTTTGTTTTGAATGGCTTTGACCGCTTTGAACAAACCAGCCATGCCTGCGGCTGCCTCGGTATGGCCAATATTGGTTTTTACTGAGCCAATGTAGCATTTATCGTCTTGATTACGGTTGATTCCAAGGAGTGTTCCAACTGACTTTGCTTCAATAGGGTCGCCAACAGGCGTGCCTGTGCCGTGCATTTCAATGTACTGCACTTTACCGGGGTCAATATTCGCTTTGGCATAGGTTTCTTTCATCAAGCGCAATTGGGCATCGCCGTTTGGTACCGTGATCCCTTGTGTTTTACCGTCTTGATTTACACCGGTGGCTAAGATCACCGCATGAATTGGGTCGCCATCCTTAATCGCATCATCTAAGCGCTTGAGCACAACGACGCCAGCGCCTTCAGCACGGACATAGCCGTTGGCGGAGTCGTCAAAAGCATGAGAAAAACCAGTCGGAGATAAGAAACCGCCTTTAGACTCGGATACAGTATATTGTGGTGCCAAATGTAATAGCACACCACCTGCGAGCGCCATATTACTGGCCCCGGTTTGTAGACTTTTACAGGCCATATCTAACGCGACAATGGAGGAGCTACAAGCAGTATCGATTGACATGCTGGGGCCATTAAAGTCAAAAGTATGAGAGATGCGATTAGAAAGCATCGTCATCATGACACCCGTCGCAGTGTGAGCATCAATGTTATCAAAATCTGGGTTAGTGAATTGCATAATTTTATAATCAAGCGTAAACCCACCCATAAAAACACCGACCGACTCACCTGCGAGCTCAGATGGCTTTTGCCCACCATCTTCCAACGCTTCCCAAGTTACCTCTAGCAATTTACGCTGTTGAGGGTCCATAAATTCGGCTTCACGAGGCGTGATCCCAAAAAATGCTGGATCAAACTTATCGATATCATCGATATAGCCACCCCATTTTGAGCTCAACTTGCCTTTATTCGCTTTTACAGACGAATAATGAGTACCGATATTCCATCTCGATTCTGGGGTTTCTATGATGCAATCGACACCATGTTTAATATTTTCCCAAAACAATTCAGGACTATTCGCGTGACCTGGGAAACGACAACCCATGCCAATAATTGCTATCGGTAGCGTGTCGTTTGCGGGGCGAACAGAGCGTTCATTTTCGATTGCCATAATGCATTCCTTGAAGTTATCTATTTTCTATTAATTAGCGAAGTTGCAGCAGTTCATCTTGAGCGGTTGAGTGAACATGAAGCGTAGGGTAGAGCAGGCGTTTATAGATGCCGTAGTAAAGCTGTTGAAGCTGGATTAAGTCGGATGTTGTTGTGTGTTCATCTATTTGATGAATGGTTTTGTTCACCAGTCCGAGTTCTAGTACTGAGGTCGATATCTCAGCAATAAAGCGGCCATCGGAAGTTCCCCCTGCGGTCGATAGTTTTGGTGTGAAATGACATTGGCTGTTGATTTCATCGCAGACGATAGCGAGGGATGGCGAAGGGATCTCATCATTATTTACGCAGTAATAGGGTTGACAGGGGTTGCTGGTCGTTAATGCATAATTGAGCGTATGTTCTTCGATGGCCTCTCTTACCAGCTCGACCAATTCATATTCGTCGTATGCGGGTGTATAACGGATATTAAAATTTAGCTGACATTGGCTTGGAATGATGTTGTCAACAAAATCTCCTGAATTTACATGGGTGAATTGCAGCGTGGTCGAGTCAAAGTCATCACAGTGCTTAGGCCAATCCATCGACAATAGTGCTTGCATAATATTTTGTGCTAGATGGATGGCATTGGTCGCTTTTTGAGGGTAAGCCACATGCCCACTTTTACCATGTAAATTGACGGTAAAAGACAAAGCACCACGACGACCGACTTTCAGTGTGTCTGCAACTCGCGCTTCTGAGCTTGGCTCTCCGACCAAGGTAAAATCAAATGCAATACGCTGCTGTTTTAAAAAATGAGCGATCCGCTTGGTTCCGTGTTCCGCTTCGCCTTCCTCGTCGCTGGTGAGTAGCAACCAAAGCTCTTTTTCCGGTACTCCAAATTCTGTTACTAAAGCCTCAATCGCACAGAAAAAGGCGGCAATAGCGCCTTTCATATCAACAATACCTCTGGCGAAGAGACAGCCATTGTGTTCTGTCAGCTTAAAAGGGTTAAACTGCCAATCTTGTGCACTTCCGGCCGGTACTACATCGGTATGACCAAGAAAAGCAAACCTAGCGTCACTATTGTTACCTATACTTGCTACTAAGTTACTCACATCACGAACAGGCAAGTGCTTGATTGAAAAACCCAAAGTCCGCAGCTCTTGTGCTAACCACAGTTGGCACCCAACATCATCCGGCGTGATTGATTTGAATGCGACTAACTGCCGTGCAATGTCAACAACGCGGTGGCTGGCATGTTCATCCTCTTCAATACCTTGAAACTCCTCATGTAGAGCCTCGATATCCTCTAGCGCTTCAGAGACAAGTTCGTAACAAGTGTTTGAAGAAAAGCCATTCATCTCAAAAAACCTTAATGCAGAAGTATGATAAATAGGCAATTAAAAGTGATGCTGTACACATTTTAATTACACCCCGTTCACAAGTTGCGTATTCAAACATTGAAATTATTTTGATGCTAATGATTTTATTTTGACTAAATTAACCTAAATAATTTTATTGTTGTTTTTTGTGGACTAATTATTTTTGTTATTTACAGTCCTGTTTATCTGGTTTTTATATTTGAGTTTTATTGAATTAAGTTTGGTGTAAATGCTCTATGTACTAATATTCTGAATGTCTGAAAAATAATTCCTCTTAATAATCAGTAGTGGGTTTTTATTGCTTTAGCTATGTCTTGTGTTATTCGGAATTAAAAAAGTTATGGTGTTTAGGATAATGAAATTGTGAATTTTTAAATGGTGCGAGTTTATTGTGTAAAACAAGCTATTAAGATAAATGGAATTAACTTTCCTTATCTCTCTTTGTTATCGTTGTGATGTTTTATATGTCAATTTATTCTAATTAATGAGAGACCCAAAAGGTGTGTATTTACGTAAGTGGGCAAGATTTTTTTGTGATGATGCTTTAAGGTTGAAGTTGTTTTTATAAATTTAATGAATTTATTCTTGAGTTGTCATATTTAATGAATAAAATAGCAAGCGCTATAGAGTTTTTATTCAATATTTTGATTACTGTTACAGTGTCTTGCTGTTTTTTATCTATAGCGCTGACTTAAATTAAGGATGAAAAATGAAAAAGCTAATCACCGCACTCGTTGCATTCACTGCATTGTCTGTATCTGCTCAAGAAGTAGAAGAGGCGAAAGCCCTCGTTACTCAACAAAACATTAAAATTGTTGCTATTGGCCAAAGCGGCTGGGATCCAATTTGGAGAGAGCCTACCTGTAGCATCCAAAAAACGGATGAGGATGCTGTTGGTAATGCTTACATGATCAGTCATTACGACATGTGTTTATGCCAAAACAGCAAAAAAGCGAGCTATCTAATTGAAGATACGCAAAGCAACCCTAAGCAAGCTGCGGTTATTTGTTACCTAGAGCAGTAATCTAGTCAACAGCGGCAGAGCAAAGTACTTGCACTTTACTCTGCTTTTATCACTGCTGTTTCCTTTAAGTTCAGATTAGCTAAATTAACTGACTTTTTGCTTCGGTGTGCTAAATAACCTGAGCTGCGGATAATTAATGCCTTTCTAGCAGCCAGTTTTAGCGCTAACTGCGTTGAATTCACTTCCAATAGCCAGCTATTGGTGCGTAAATCCGCCTTGTTTTCCCTAAAACTCTCTGGCTAGACAAGGAAAAACTAAGTTGTGCTTTAGCAACAATGAGTTGGAACACTCCTTATCCAAACCTCAGGTTAAATAACTTGCCTAACTTCCAATCGAACTTTACAGCGCTGACTGCCGTTAAGATTAAAACAATCCCAAGCGTTTGTAGTATCGAAATCGTGTGCTCGAATGCAATAAAATCTACAAACAGCGCCACGACCGGATAAATAAAAGAAAGAATAGCAATTAATGTGGTGCTTAGGCGTTGAAACGCGTCATACATGATCACATACATAAACCCTGTGTTGACGACGCCTAAGAATAAGATGTTACCCCAGCTCGATGAAGTCTCTGGGAAGTGTGCAAAGTCAACCCAAGGCAACAAAAATAAGCCACCAAAAAAGATTTGGATCACAGCAACCACACCGGATGGCACTTGGCTTACCTTTTTCGTCATCAGCGTTGTAATGGTATACAGAAATGCAGCTCCAAGTGCTAGTAGCAGACCAAAAACGGCTTGGTTACTCTCTTGTGCAAAAATCACCGCGACTATTTCTTGATACGGGATCCCAACAACCAACCATAATCCCACCACGGCGATGGCCAACCATAAAAGGATTGCCTTACTTGGATACTGACGATAAAGCACCGCGCTTAATAATACCAACATCAAAGGTTGTAGATGGTATGCGATGATTGAAATTGAAAAAGGAATATAGTCAAACGAGGCGAATAATAGCACCCAGTTTCCGACCAGCGCGATACCGCCGAGCAAGATGGTCATAAAAACAGGACCTTTAAACACCTCTTTTGTCAGTTGCTTTGTTACGAGCACGTATCCAAGAAGGCACAATGCGCCAATAACACAACGTAAAAATACCACATTCCAATAGGATTGTTCTGCACTGACGACAAAGTATCCTATGGTGCCGGACAGCACCATAGCTATTATCATCTCTATTGAACCTTTCTCTTTATCTGAGCCAAACATTGTTCACACCTTGTCATATTCAATTCTATACTTGCATATT
This sequence comes from Pseudoalteromonas sp. NJ631, assembly GCF_000276645.1. Taxonomy (NCBI): domain Bacteria; kingdom Pseudomonadati; phylum Pseudomonadota; class Gammaproteobacteria; order Alteromonadales; family Pseudoalteromonadaceae; genus Pseudoalteromonas; species Pseudoalteromonas sp. NJ631. The sequence goes on along the minus strand of NZ_AKXJ01000004.1, from coordinate 311,411 downwards.
ACTTAGGGTTTGCCGTATTACTAATAGACAATAAAAGGCTAATTTTTCTAATTTCCTAAAAATGAAAGGCAAAAATGCGAAAACTAATTAATAATGAAAAATGGTCGCTTGATGCGATAGATAGCAAGCTTATAAAGCTGTTAGAAAACAACAGCCGAGTGTCTGTTGCTGAAATGGCCCGGGCTGTGAATATGTCTTCACCGAGTGTGAATGAGCGCATGAAACGTATGGAAGAGTATGGGGTAATTCATAAATACAGTATTGAATTAGACCCAGAAAGCTTTGATTACCCGCTGACGGCGATTGTGCGTATTCGTCAACATCCCGGTAAACTAAAACAACTTGAAACGATGATCCAAAGCATTCCTGAAGTGATTGAATGTGACAAAGTGACGGGAGAGGATTGTTTTTATGTGAGGCTGTGTTTTGAGAGTATGCCTAAGCTAGACGAAATTCTGGATAAAGTCTCGACGCTGGGTGATACCCACACATCGGTGGTGAAATCAACAATAGTCAAACGCAGAAACGTGCCATATCAGATCCGCAAAAGGTAATCGCTAAGCATGGCGAGCAGTAAAGTTTTGACGGGATCAGCAAGGCGCAGCTAAACGTCAACAAATTTATAGTTTGTCACACTTTTTATAGCAATCCTGCCATCAATCTGGTTTTGAGTATGTTAGTATCCGTGCAGCAGTTTTTTACGAGATAGATTATGTTTCAACCAGTTAGCCTCTTTGTTGGGTTAAGATATAGCCGTGCTGCGAAAGGCAATGCATTTATATCGTTTATCTCATTTTTCTCAATTGCGGGTATCGCCCTTGGCTTAATGAGTTTGATCACCGTCAGCTCAGTGATGAATGGCTTTGAGCAAACCTTAAAAGCCGCCATGCTTGATTTGATCCCGCATGTGCAAATTAAGGAAAATGAGCAACTTGATCAAAATAAATTACAAGCCATTGAAAATCATCCATTGGTTAAGCAAGTTTCGCCATATGTTGCAAGTGACGTAATTCTACAAACCAATCAAGATTTGGTGGGTGTGCAACTTCAAGGGTTATTTCAAGGGTATGAAACTGTGTTAGATGACGCCATACGTGCCGGCAGTTTAACTCGATTGTACGAGCAAAAATACCAAGTGGCCCTGAGTCGCTATTTAGCCAATAAACTTGGCGTAAGCGTTGGTCAACAACTCCGCGTGATCATGCCTGAATTCACCACATACACACCGCTTGGCCGCACACCGACGCAGCGCTTATTCACCGTAGCTGCCATATATGATGGCCAAAGCGAAGCTGACACTTATTTGGCATTTGCCGACGGGAAGAGTTTACAGCGGTTAATGCGCAAGAAGCCAGAGCAATACGACCTTAACATTCATTTATATGATGCTTTTAGCCTTCCAGATTTTTATCAGCAAGCGAACAGCTTGTTACAAGGGCTCGAGACACAGGATTGGCAAACTCAGCAAGGCACATTGTTTGCGGCGGTTGCAATGGAAAAGCGCATTATGTCGCTATTACTTGGCCTTATTGTGATAGTGGCTGTATTTAATATCATTTCAGCGCTATCTATGATGGTGAGTGAAAAGCAAGGGGAAGTGGCTATTTTGCAAACGCTTGGCTTTACACCACAAATGATAGCAAAAGTGTTTATGGCGCAAGGGATGTATAACGGCATTTTTGGCACACTCATTGGTGTTGCTGGTGGATTATTGCTGTCGAACAATATTAATGAGGTGCTCCACCTCGCAGGCCTTCAGTTGCTTGGTGGCGCCGAACTTCCGGTCAAAATAGAATTAACAGATTTAACGATTATGGCAGTGGGCAGCATATTGCTAAGCTTTTTAGCAACCTTGTATCCAGCTAAACGCGCGTCGAGTGTGCTGCCAGCAGAGGTATTAAGATATGAGTGATTTAGTCATTGACTGCCAAAACTTGGTCAAAAGCTACCAAGATGGTAAAGCCGAAGTAACGGTATTAAAAGGCGTTGATTTATCTGTAACCCAAGGTGAGATGCTTGCGATTGTAGGTAGCTCGGGTTCAGGTAAAAGTACTTTACTGCATATTCTAGGTACCTTGGATAAAGCATCCACCGGCAGTGTAAAAATCAAAGGTGTGGAAGTTGGCAAGCTGTCGCGTAAAAAGCAGGCGGAATTTAGAAATAAGCATTTGGGTTTTATCTATCAGTTTCATCATTTGTTGATGGAGTTTAGTGCGGTTGAAAACGTGGCGATGCCCTTATTAATTGCCGGTAATAAAGCAAAACAAGCCCGTGAAAAAGCATTACATATGCTCGATAAAGTGGGCTTGAGTCATCGTGCTGATCATAAGCCTTCAGAGCTTTCTGGGGGGGAGAGACAGCGTGTTGCGATAGCAAGAGCACTAGTAACAGAACCAGATCTGGTGCTAGCTGATGAACCAACTGGCAATCTTGATAAGCATAATGCCCTGAGAATTTATGACTTGCTGGCTGAACTCAATCAGCAGCTAAAAACCAGCTTTGTTGTTGTAACACACGACTTAGAGTTGGCAGATAAGCTTGGTCGTGCAGTACAACTGGACGATGGCAAAGTAGGTGTGTATCAGCATGCTTAGTTATTTTTTAAGCAAACGCTTTAGAGAGTCTAAACGTCAGCTTGGCTTTATTGGTTTTTTGACCCGTGCTTCTACGCTAGGTGTAATGCTGGGTATGGCTGTATTGATAGTCGCACTTTCTGTGATTAATGGTTTTGAAGAACAATTAGAGCAGCGCCTGTTGTCGGTGGTGCCACAAGTGAGTTATCAAGCACCTTACGACCCTATTCAAGCGTGGCAGCAAAAAGTAGGGATCTTAGAGGGTCAGCGTGGCATCGTAAGCGCGACGGCTGAAATTAACTTAACAGCCATGCTGCAATACAAAGGCACCTTAAAAGCGGCGCAGTTAAAAGGGATTGCACCGAATAGGCATCATACGGTGTCGAGCATAGGTGATTTTATAAAAGGTGCGGAACTAAAAGCATTAAAACCGGGTGAAGTGATCATCGGCAAAGGGATAGCTGATAAACTTGGCGTTGTGGCTGGCGATAATATCCAGCTATTGGTTGCTAACAAACATTCGGATAATCCACTCGCTGCGCCAAAGCGATTAACAGCGAAGGTGGTGGGGCTTATCGATATGGGCGGGCCACTTGACCAAACATTAGCCTTAGTGCCACTTAACGCACTGCAAGAAGCGATGGATTTTAGAGAAGACCAAGTAACGGACTTGCGTGCTAAGGTGAATGATGTGTTTCAGGCACAACAAATTGCGACATCAGCGGGTAGGGCATTACCCGATTTAGTGTACGTATCATCTTGGTTTCGAACGCAAGGCGGACTGTATCAAGATATTCAGATGGTGCGCACTATCGTCTATCTCGTGGTATTTCTGATCATCGCTGTAGCGAGCTTTAATATCGTCTCTTCTATGGTGATGGAAGTAAAAGAAAAGCGGGCGGATATCGCCATTTTGAAAACCATGGGGGCACAGGACAGCACTATTTTCGCGACTTTTGCGCTACAAGGTGTGACGTATGCAGGGATTGGTGCACTGTTAGGCACTGGGATCGGCATTTTTATTGCCATTAATATCCCCGATATTTTTAAAGCCTGGATCAATATGAGTGATAGCAATCCGCTTGAAGGCGTCTACTTTATTGAATACTTACCGAGCAAAATTATTTGGACAGACATTTATATCAGTTTAGTCACGACTTTTGTTATGGCAGTCGTTGCAAGCTTATATCCCGCTTGGCAAGCCACCAAAACGGATCCTGCCAAAGTACTGGGAAATGGGTAACAATATAAAATCGTAGGTCGGCCTTTAGGCCGACATCTAATGGGCCGACATCTATGGCCTGACATATCTACAGGCCGATACGCCCATTCATCATTGCATGGCCTTATCTCATTTGCCATGACACACGCACCGTAGGTCGGCCTTTAGGTCGACATCTTTAGGCCGACATCTTTAGGCCGACATCTTTAGACCGAAAACCCGCCTCTTACAAGCTTTGAGCGTAATGATAAAGCGCTTTTAAGATCTGCATATTGCGCTCATTACCTTCATTTTCTGCGACTAAATTTTCAAGCTCTAGCATAAAATCTTCAGCTGAAATTGAAGGGTTATCTTCATTATGCATCAACTTGTTTTGGCAGTATTTACGCCATTTATCAAGTTCTACAGGTGAGAGCGACTGTGGCCAATTTCTTGCCCGATAGCGAAACAGCAAAGTGTTAAATTTACCGTCTTCAAAATCCAGTTCAATTGTTGCCAACTCTTCGGGCGATGCATTGCGAATGATTGCAAACTTGGCTTTATCGGCTTTGCTAGTGAAACCATCGTAGAGTTGATAATCCGGGTTACTTGGTTTCTCGAATCCCTGTTCATCGCTAAAGACTTCTGCAACCTTATCTCTTAGCTCTGGACGTGCTTTAAGATACTTTAAGTTTTCTAGGCATTGCTCGCGGTCAATTCCAAGTCTTGCCGCGTTTTCGGGCAAGAGGGTCTTAGCTGGTGCTACCAGCGGGCATTTATTGATATGTACTAGTTTTAATCCGACCGGTAGCTCATCTTCACCCAATTCACTGCGTTTTGTATAAAGCCGTTGTTTGAGTGCCTCAACGTCAAGGTCATTCAATACCTTCGGCGACTGTGTTAAATCAAAGCAGATCACGGCATTACTATTGATTGGGTGAAAGCTCATCGGCGCAATCCAAGTTGTGCAACCTTGTTGTGCCGGAAACATAGAAGAAACGTGTACTAAAGGCTGCATATTGAAAACGTCGATTAGGCTCGACACCGCTTTTTTATGTCTGTGATTAAAGTAGAACTCATACAGTTTTGGCTGTTTGGTTTTAATCAGTTTAGCCAGCGCAATCGTTGCGGTAACATCACTCAATGCATCGTGGGCGGCGCCATGCTCAATGCCATTGGCGACGGTTAAGTGTTCGAGTTTAAAACTCGGGTTGCCATCTTCACGGGTTGGCCATTTAATTCCTTCAGGGCGAAGCGCATAGCAGGCTCTAACTAGATCTATAATGTCCCAACGGCTATTGCCATTTTGCCATTCACGTTCATAGGGGTCATAAAAATTACGATAGAGGCTATAACGGGTCAGCTCGTCATCAAACCGAATACTGTTATATCCAGCAACGCAGGTTTGCGGTTTGGCAAATTCCGCGTGGATTTTTGCCATAAACTCGGCCTCGGTCAGGCCTTTTTTTAGTGCTAACTGTGGTGTGATCCCTGTGACCAAACAGGCTTGAGGGTGCGGGAGATAGTCGGGCGCTGGTTGACAATACTCAATCAGTGGCTCACCAATAATATTGAGATCCAGATCCGTTCTGATCCCAGCAAACTGGCTTGGCCTGTCTTTTTGCGGCGTCGCACCCCAACTCTCGTAGTCGTGCCAGAAAATAGTTGGGATGTTCTGGGCATTATTCGGTGTATCTGATTGGTTTGTATTTGTCATAAAGTCAAAAAGTTATTCTACTGTTTTTGTTTGTTTTGGTTAATCATATTTGTCGTGATGGTATGACAACTGTGTATATTAATGTGTATATCAGTTCACACCAGTGTGTATACCGTGATAACTAAGCTGTTTGCCGCTATGCGGATACATATGACTAACGATAGATAGGCATTATCGCATAGAGGCGCGCTTAGAGTAAGGCGTAACCATGGCGGATTGTGTTATTAAAGCAGAGCAAAGCGATAATTGGGGAAGCGACATCACTTATTGCTTTATCAAGCTGCCCAATTATCTATTGAGTAATCACTAAACCGCGATTAAAAGCGCTTTCTTTGAAAGTTTTTCCACATAACAACCGTTATAACTATCAATAGGCTTGAGACAACAATCAAGACATTAAAATTAAGTGTGTGGTTTTCGTAGGGCATGACTAGCAAACTTGCGATGGTGCCGCCAGAGGCTATCGCAAAGTGCTGTATCGCATTTTGCAGACTAATAAAGGTGCTGCGCTCTTCTGCGTGAAGTGAGGTTATAATTTCTGTCACTAAGATCATAGAGCGGGTAGCGCTTGCAATCACAAACAGGGTAAAAAGTCCGGCTGCAAAAATAACTGAACTTATCGTAAAACCAAACAAGGCCGCCAATATCATCAAGGCACTAAGAAAGTAAATTAAGTATGAGGTTGTGTGATTGTTTAGCTTACTTCGAGCGTATAGCTGAATTGCAATAAATGAACACACACCACTTAACAAATAGCATGCGCTTAGCATCGAGCTTGAGATGCTTAAGTTGGTAATTAGCATCACCGGAAATTGAGTTGAAATTGCAAATGTACTTAGCACCACAAAAAATGCAATGAATAGAGCATATTTAAGGGTTTTGGTCGGGTGAAATGTGTTGACTGGCTTTAGGTTGCTATCGCTGCTTTGCGAAGCTTGCTTTATGTTTGAGAGAAAAATAAATGTAAATAATAGCGCTGTAATGGCTAAGCTGCTTCCGAGTATCATGAACCCCAACTGCCAGCCTTGATTTGCTGTGATAAATAATAGCGCAGGGATCCCAATTGCCAAGGCGAGTGGAAAAGCACTCAACAGTATCGCGGTGTCCTTTTTCTTATCGTTTTCATGGCTTATCTGGATCACCAAGTTGAGATTGAGTACTACTAGTGCGCCGCCACAAATGCCAGTCAATGCACGTACGAAAAGCAAGATATAAAAACTCTCGAGTACTGAAGTAAGCAAGGTTAACAATGTGGTTGCAGACAGAAAAATAAAGACCTTGTATTTCTCCTTTGAGAGGTTGCCTGAACCACGCACCCATAAACAAGTGAAAGCGGCGGCAATTGCATAAGCTGAAACGAGTAGTCCTGAATTTGATGGACTGATACCTGAACTTAACGCCATTTCTGCACTAAAGGGCACGATGATTAATGCATCTAATGCGATTAAAAAGTGGATGACAAAACATAACCCAAATTTCGCTTTTGGGCTCGCGAAGGTGGTCATTGAAGCTGAAAACATGGACATCCTTAATTGATATAAACAAAGAAGTCTTCATTGTATTAGCCTTAATTAGGTAATAAAGTGTCTATTATTGAATTGATAAACCCATATGTTGGGCTAATAAAATGATTGATCAGATTGACCCTCAGTGGCTTAACAGTTTCCACTGTGTTTATGAATGCTTAAGCTTCAAACAAGCGGCAGAGTTTCTGGATATACCAACCTCCAACGTAAGTCGTCATATTGCACTACTTGAAGAAAAGCTTGATGCAAGATTGTTGGAACGAACGACAAGGCGGATCTCAGTGACAGAAGCGGGTGAGCAGCTTTATGTGAGTACAAAGCCGTTAATCGATTCGCTGTCGGATGCGTTGCAAGAAGTCAATAAACATGCCTCTACGCCAATGGGGCATTTGCGTATAGTGATGCCCGACATCCCCATTCTTGGTCAAGCAGTGGTAACCTTTTGCGCTGCACATCCATTAATTTCAATAAGTTGTGATACTAGCCTGAGTCCAAGAGAAAATCTCTTAGATGGCTTTGATGTCGTGCTTTACTTTCATCGTGGTAAGCTTGAGGATAGCAATTGGGTGGTTAAAGAGCTGGCTCGATTACCAAGCGTCGTAGTGGCGGCTCCCAGCTTGCTAGAAAAGCATACTTCGCCGTATAGATTAGCAGATTTACAATCTCTACCTTGTATTTCAACCCTTACCGCAGTAAACGGTACACCTTGGATATTTACTAACAATGAAAGAAGATTAACGACGGTGAATGTTAAATCAAACTTTAGGGTAAACAGTGGGTTTATAGCTAAGTCTGCCGCGCTTTCAGGGGTTGGATTTGCTATCTTGCCACTGAACTCCTGTAAAGCAGAAATTGAGTCAGGCGCGCTGGTACCACTTAAATTAGAGCAGCAACCGGAAGACCTTGTACTTTATGCGTTCTATGCTGGCCGTAAACATCTGGCCAAAAAAATATCAGCGTTTTTGGCACATTTAGAACGCGCGCTACAATGACTATCTTTTGATTTCTACTTTAGGCCAAATCACCATTGATCGAATCTAGTAACTCAATAAGTGCTCGTGCTTTTTGCTCGTCGATACTTGGAAATTTACAGCGGATCTGCTCAGGAATTGTGGCAGCTTGATGTTGCAGATCTTGACCCCTACTTTGTAGTTTTACCACTCGTTTGCGCTTATCTTTTTCGTCTTTAACGATTGAAAGCAGGGCTTTGTCAGTCATTTTCTTTAATATTTGTGTCATAGCACCGCCATCGATGGCGGTTTTCTCTAGTAACTCAGCAATGCTGATTTCATCTTTCTCCCAAAGTGCCATCATCACCACATATTGAGGGTAAGTTAAGTCGAGTTTTTGTAAAGATGCTCGGTAAGCACGGGCAATACCATTGGAAGCCATGTAGAGGCGGTGGCAGATTTGAGCGTCTAGTTTTAATTGTGGGTAGTTCATCACATATTCCTACAAAGTAGCTAAGCTATATTTTAATTTGCACACAAAGTATTTGCAATTCTAAAAAATTGAATCTATTATTTTGCATGCAAAATAAATGTTTAATTGATTTTACTTCATCTAGAGTAAAGCCTCGCTGCGTTAGGGTGTAGGTGAGTACTCTACAAGCACAAACTTAGGAGAACGAAATGAAAGAACTACAAAGTATTGCATATACGGCGAAAGCCACTGCCACAGGTGGCCGAGAAGGTGTGGCAAAGTCTGACGATGGTCGTCTTGATGTTGCGCTTTCGACACCAAAAGGCTTAGGTGGGGATGACGGGCAAGGGACTAATCCGGAGCAATTGTTTGCAGCAGGTTATGCGGCGTGTTTTATTGGCGCATTAAAATTGGTGGCAGGCAAAGCAAAGGTGAAGTTGCCAGAAGATACACATATTAACTCTGAAGTGTCTATTGGGCCAATTGAAGGTGGCTTCGGGATAGCGGTGAAATTGGCGGTATCGGTTGGCGACTTAGACAAAGACACGGCGCAGTCACTCGTTGAGAAAGCTCACGAAGTTTGCCCATATTCAAATGCTACTCGTGGCAATATCGCGGTTGAGCTTTCAGTTATTTAACTAACCTGAGGTTTGGATAGGGAATGAACTAACTAACTGTTTTTTAATCACCTTAAACTATCTTCTTACCTAGCCAGTGAGTTTTGAGGATAACAAGGCGAATTTACGTACCAATAGCTAGCTATTGGAAGTGAATTCAACGCAGTTAGCGTTAAAACTGGCTGCTAGAAAGGCATTAATTATCCGAAGCTCAGGTTAACTCACTCAAGTGAGACAAAGCCAGCGTATTTTGACGCTGGCTTATGTGTTTTCTAACGGGTCGGTAACTTTAAAGCAGTGAATATCACCACCCGTTCTAAAATCAACACGTTTAACTTGCTCAACGATTTCCACCGTATTATAGCCATTGAGTAGACCAAACATTGCCGCTTGTTGGCCTGAGCCGATGGCATAAGATTGCGCTAAGGGTTCAGATTTACAGGTGCCCCTTTTTACACAACCATACCATACGCCTTTTTTGGGGTGGTATTTAATGAATTCCAGACTCTCAATTGTATCAAACTGATTATTTAAAAAATTGTGCTGCAAATTGTATATATCGCATGTTTGCCCGGTGCAAAACACTCTCCAACCATGATAATCAAACCACTTTTGGGCGTTATCGGTAACGATGATCTTGTCGGTAGTGGTTCTACTATCACAGGCTATTTCTGCTGTTTTTGCGTTATAGACAATGGTTGTCATTCCTTTTGACTCCTATGAAATTACACTCGATGAAACTATGCAACGAGCGCAGGTAAAAATGCTGATGGTATAAAGCCTTGAATGCTAATTGAATGTTGCACAAGAAGAAGTTTACCGGAGGTGAATGTCTGCTTTCAGGCTAAGATTATAAGAATTTTACGATGTTATTCAATTGTAACTTAAGTGACCTTTCTTCAATTTAGCTTATTACATCTAGCCACATAAAATGGGACGAAATTGACCGTTAACTCACAATCGTATTTATCACTTCATAAAGTTTTTTCATATCTATCGGTTTTGCGACGCAATTATCAAACCCAAGCTGCTGATAATTTTCTAAATCACCTGACATCACGTTGGCTGTGACGGCAACAAGCGGGGTTGTTTTATCTTGTTCTCTGACTTCTGAACACACTTTTAGGCCATCTTTTTTTGGCATCTGAATATCTACAAAAAAGATATCAGGTTTCAATTCGTGATAAAGCGCAATCGCTTCTTCACCATCCTGAGCTATGACAAGATTCGCTTCAGTTGGTTTAATCATGGCACTAAATATTTTTTGATTAAGTGGGTTATCTTCAGCAAGCAGCAGGTTTTTATCCTTCAAGGCGGGTATAGCCTGCAAGTCTTGCATGATAGATTGTTCTGGTGCGTCGCAAATATCGAGTACGAGTTCAACTGTAAACTCACTGCCGATACCTTCTTGACTCGTCACCGTAACACGGCCGTCCATTAACTCAGCGAGTTGCTTTACAATTGCGAGTCCAAGACCGGTTCCTCCATATTTTCTGGTGGTCGACGAGTCAGCCTGTTGAAATCGATTAAATAACTTCTTGAGCGCGACTTCGGAAATACCGGCGCCCGTATCTATTACACGGATGGAGAGATGTTTACCGCCATCTTGGAGTATAACGGTTACAGAGCCGTCACTGGTAAATTTAACGGCATTGGATATCAAATTTCTCAGTATCTGCTTCAAACGCAGCGAATCACCAAGTCGATAGGGGTTAGCGAGTTCCTCAGTATGAATAATCAGGTCGATTTGCTTAGCACTGGTAGTGTGGACAAACTCTTGTTTTACTTCAGTAACAATACTTTTGATATCCACCGCCGCTGATTCCATCTTTAATTCACCAGCTTCAATTTTAGAGAAATCAAGTAAATCATTGAGTAAGCTAAGTAATGTTTCTGTGGATGTCATGCCTTGTGCAATGAGTTCTTTGGAGTCTGCTGCATTTCTATGGTGCTTCATTAACTGAAATACACCATAAATACCGTTAAGTGGCGTTCTTAATTCATGGCTCATGTTCGCCAAAAAGTGACTTTTTGCTCGCTCTGAACTCTGTGCTTTCACTTTTTCACTTTCAAGAGAGCTGATCTGCTCTTTGATTTGTTTCGCAAGTTGGTTAAGGGTCACTTGAAGTGTTCTTAATTCTCTAAATTCAAATTCGCTTTTCGCAGAAACGTAATGTCCTCGTTTCAGTCGTTCACAATGGCGTTCAAGTGCTTGCATCGGATTGGTCAACCGTTTTGCTAATCGGCGTAAATACCAGGTGAGTAATACCACTAGCATCAACCCAATAAGCACTATGTATAACACCGCGCGTAAAATGTCGTTACTGTATACTTCGGCTTCTCGTTGTAGCTGTAAATCAAGTTCTACAAAATCGTCTTTTAGTGAATAAATAGGGCTGCGGTACACACCTTCAGTAGCATTTGAGTAATGTGTTCCCTCAAGCACAAGGTTTCGACTGGTGAGCCAGATAGAACCTTTTCCCTGATTGGAATCTAAAAATGGTTCAAGATCGACTTCGAGGAAAAGTACACCTGTATATTTATAGGGACGCATTAACGATGATAATTTTTGTCTAAGGGGAATGGCAAGAAACAACTTGGCCTGATCAGACGGTTTTTTTTCAATGCTTTCAACGGGGACAACAAGTTTGTCGATTTTTAAAGTGCGCCGCTGTTGCGAGAGGACCTTGTGAGCATGCTCGCTAAATACCGAATTGTCCCAACGTAGGGTGTCAAACGGATATCCCTCTACGGTAAAGACGGAGCCATCGTTGATAAACGCAGATTTTACCATGTCGGTATTGTCGACTAAGTTAGTTAGCGCCTTAACCGCGTATTGAGTAAACAGTAAATCACTCGGTAAGGTAGATAAAATATGGTCTTCACTTAATGGTGCAACTTGATAGATAAGCTCATTGACTTGCGCTTTAAAATCGCTGATAAGGCTTGCGCCAGTGCGTTTAACGTCTTCTTGCTCTAAGGTTGCTTTTTGTTGCATCAGGGAAAAGCCAACCATCGCAACCAGTACAACGAGGAAGAGAGAGAATAATGCCGTAATTTTTCTTTTTATTTCATCAACGATGCTGCGATTTGCTTTCATTCTGTCCCGACTTTGTGACGATAAATTGCATATATTGCGTCGTTTCTTCGACACTATACACACCACCTAGATAGCGTGTTAGTCCCTTTAACATGGCTTCCCAAATATAGGCCATAATAGGTTCATTCGGTTGTGGATAGGTTTCTTGCAAAGAGGCAATCAGTTGAGACAGTGCTTTGTCGCCGCGTTTTGTAAGTTCAGCTAAGCTGTCCCCGTTTGCTGGCAGCGCATTGAGCTCATCCCATAGTTTATCTTGTACCTTCTGGCTTTGCATAAAGTCAACAAGCTGCTTTAAATGCGGACCTTTTTTCGATTCTATGCCATTGGCAGGAAAAGCCAGTACATGAGACGATGCGAGAGACATCAGCTGATGATTACCCCACCTTGGTAAAGGCGCGATGGCTAGGTCGTCTTTAAGCTTGTCTTTAAGTTGACGATATGCCCAAATTCCATTCACAAAATAATCAAGCTTGCCGGTCTTAAAGCGATTCATTAAGCATTGGTATACACAGTCAGCGTCTATGATCCCGCTATTGAGTAGTGATTGATAATTGGAAATTGCGAGGCGCATCGCTTTGGTGTCAAGCTGTGGCACGCCGGCCTGAATGAGATTAGGCTGAAGGGCGTTTGCAAAGGTCACAAACCAATACATTTCATAAAAATTCCAGCCGAGCGTAGGTTTGTCTGCTACCGCTTGCTGTGCGTAGGTTTGTAAGTCGGTAATAGGGTGTGGCGCAAGTGCACGGTTAAAGTAGAGTACAAGATGGTTACCGTACATAATTGGTACGCCCTTAAGCTCACCATTGACCTTACTGTTCTCGATGACTTTTTGTGTGAGCTTTTTGCTTAACCAAGACTCAGGCACCTGAGAAAATTGCAGTTCTGACAATCCCATATAATCGCTTGGAATAATAACGGCATCTGGTAACTGCAGGGCATCTGCATACAACAATAACTCGCTTTTTAACTGATTGTTGTTAAAGGCAAGAATATTAACTTTAATACCCGTCTTTGCACTAAATTCTTCAAATAATGGCTGAAAATCAAAGTTTTCAAGTCCTACCGCGACATCTATCTCTGGCGGTTCACTTGCGCGTGCATTGACTGGGCTATAAACCAGAAGAAGTAACATGAACACCAAGCAAAGCATTTTACCCGGCATATCAGTACGCTTCCTTTATGGGCCTAAAAGTAAAAGGCATGTTAATGTTGCTCGGCATGGGGCATTTCTTACATAAAACTAATCGGATGTGCTTGTTATTGTAGACCAAATTTTTCTGTTTTAAATTATTTTCAGAATGACAAATTCAATTTACTAGGCAATTCAATTCTATTTCAGCCGTGAATAATTCACTAAAACACGATAAAATAACAGCCAAATAAGAATGATGAGTACGTCCTTGCTATGAAAAAAGGGTTTATGCTGGTCTGCGATGGCAGCAATGGCGCTGGAAAAACAACGGTTATTACCGGATTGGAAGCGCATTTAAAACAACGTGGTATTGAAGTTGTGATGACTCGTGAACCCGGTGGAACAGAGATCTCAGAGAAGATCAGAGAAATCATTCTAGATCCCTCAACCCCAGAAATGGCTGACATGACGGAACTTATGTTGTTTGGGGCCGCGCGTGCTCAGCACGTTCGTGAAAAAATTATTCCAGCACTTGAGCAAGGCAAAGTCGTTATTTCTGATCGATTTGACGCTGCAACATTTAGTTTCCAACATTATGCAAGAGGACTAGATCTTGCCACCATCACAACCATTAATCAGCTTGCGCTCGGCGGTTTTCGTCCAGACATGAATTTGATTTTGGACTTGGATCCTGAAGAGGGCTTAAAGCGAGTCAAATCGCGAGGTGAGGGGTTAGATAGACTTGAGGATGAAAAGCAACAATTTTTGCAGCGCGCACGTGAGGGCTATCTCGTTCAAGCGAAAAATGACCCTGAACGATTCACTGTGATTGATGCCAGTCAAACTAAAGCACAAGTACTTGAGCAAAGTATTGAACTGCTTGATAGCTTGATAGCCACACACCTAACAGTGGATGGTAATGAATAATTTGCTTCCAAGTTGGCACAGCGGCGCTTTGAGTTATCTTGCTCGGGCACAACAAAACGGTCGTTTGCACCATGCTCAGCTGTTATCGGGTAAAAAAGGCGTAGGGAAATCTCTGCTTGCGGCGCACTTGGCAGATGCACTTTTATGCTCACATCCACAAAATCTCACTGCCTGTGGGCAATGTAAGCCGTGTAACTTGAACTTAGCTGGTAATCACCCAGATAGACTGAGTGTAGTGCCTGAGGGAAAATCAATCGGGGTGGATGAAATTCGAGAGATTACACATTTCTTGAACCATTCAGCGCAGCAAGGTGGCAATAAAGTCGCGTTGATTGAACACGCGCATTTGATGACCCATTCAGCCGCTAATGCGCTATTAAAAACACTTGAAGAGCCAAATGCTAATCGTTATTTGGTCGTTACCAGCGATGATGACAGTAAGTTACCTGCCACCATTTTGAGCCGTTGCAATAAAGTGGCGATTCACTCGCCCAATCAAGCAGAAGCAGCACAGTGGCTGGCTGCTAAAAATGTCGCTTGTGATTTCCCTTGGTTTGACGAATTTTCTCTACAGCCATTTATCATCGAAGCGTGGCAACAAGAAGGTGTGCTTGACGATGTGACTGCGCTTTATCACGCGGCGAATCAATTAACAGTAGAGAGTGCGCAAACGGTTGAAAAGATTTTATTAAAGCACAGCGCAATGAGCGATGTATTCGCCCGTTTTTTGCTCAACCGTCTTAGAGGGGCGATGACTCAAGGGAATGGTTTGAGTTTTAGCCAATATCAAGACTTGGTGGGCTTAGTACATCGGTTTATGTACGAACAGAAAAATGTGTTAGGGTTAAATCAAAACCTTAGCATTTCTAATTTACTTTTTGCCTTACAAAAACAGCTATAAAGAGGTGGTGCATGCAAGAGTTACTTGCGGATTTTGAAGATTTAGATGAGCTATATCGTTGTTATATGCCATTTCTGAAATCCGGTGGCATATTTATCAAGTCCAATGCCCATTTTGATATGGGGCAAGAGTTAAAGCTCAGAGTTACCTTGCCTGACGCCTTAGAAGCGGACGAAGTTGACGTGGTCGTTGCTTGGTTAACACCGCAAGGCGCGCAAAATTCTAATCCACCTGGGGTTGGCGTTGCGTTTGTTGACGCGCCAGCTCTTAACGATAAAATAAATAAGCTTTTGGGTGCAACTTTGCATTCAGATAAACCAACTTACACCATGTAGAGCCAGTATGATTGTAGACTCTCACTGTCATTTAGATAGACTCGATTTTGAAAAGTTAGGCCTAAGCCTTGAAGAAGTACTCAGCAACGCGAGACAAAAACAAGTAGAACACTTTTTATGCGTTAGCGTGACGCTAGACCAATTTCCATCCATGTTAGAAAAAATAGCCCATTTTGATGATGTTTCTGCATCTTGTGGGGTACATCCACTGGATCAAAAAGATAAATTGGATGTTGAAAGGCTAGTGCAACTGGCGAGTAATGATAAAGTCGTTGCTATTGGTGAAACTGGATTAGATTATTATTATTCAAAAGATACGCATCAGGTACAGCAAGAAAGCTTTGCCGGACACATCGATGTGGCTAATCAGCTACAAAAACCACTGATCATTCATACTCGCGATGCAAAAGCGGACACGATAGACATTATGCGTGCTCACAATGCGCAAAATTGCGGTGGCGTGCTGCACTGTTTTACCGAAGATTGGCCGATGGCAAAGCAGGCACTAGACCTTGGTTTTTACATTTCAATCTCAGGTATTGTGACGTTTAAAAATGCGACCGCGCTTCAAGAAGTCGTTAAGCAGATCCCTATGGACCGATTGCTGATTGAAACCGACTCACCTTATCTTGCGCCTGTACCGCATCGTGGCAAAACTAACCAGCCTGCGTATGTACAAGACGTTGCATATTATATTGCTGACTTAAAAGGAGTGAGCTACAAAGCGCTTGCAGAGCAAACCACGAATAACTTTTACTCTTTATTTAATTTGGTGAAACGCCAAGATGGTAGCACAACTTAATCAGCTACCTCAGGTGTTGATGGGCCCGCTGGTTCGGCGAGCTGAGCAGAATAAAATTTGCATCCAGATTGTTACTTGTGAAGCCGTGGATATCTCGGCTTCGCTATTGGCCCATCAATGTCGATGTGAGGTTGAGACATTTCAGCTCGGTGCAGCCTGCTTTTTGCATTTTTTGATGATATGCAGCGAGAAGGCTCTGCCAACAGCACAGTTGCTTGAGTATCAAGTGCTCATTAACGGCGCGGCGTATAAGCCAGATTACCTGCGTTACGGAGAAGAGCTTAGCTTTGCGATACCTGCTAAACTGAATCAAATATTACATGGCTCATGCCGTAACCCGCATCATCACGCTAAAGACAGTCTACATACTGCGGATCAGTGGCAGGAGCAGCAGCGCGAGCTTGGTGAGTTAGGTGCTGACTTGTGTATTTTTTCTGGCGATCAGATCTACGCAGATGATGTTGCTGGCGCCATGTTGTTGGCTATTCACCAACTTATAGCAAGGCTAGGTTTGTTTAAAGAAACCAAATTGCCAATGCACCTACCAGCTGATCGGCAAGCTCAGCTTTACCATCGTCACTTATATCTACCGAAGACGCCATGGCAGGAGCGCTCAAAGTTTTCACCGGGCTACTGGTTTCGAAAGGATGAACCGCACTTTTCTAGTGTTAAGGCCTTTAATCACCTAATTTTCTTCGAAGAGTTTGTCGCCTGTTACCTGTTAAACTTCTCTCATCTTGCTTGGCAGTTGGTTAACTTTGATGCGCTTCATTATGATGGTGGTAACGACAAAGTTAGGCGAATATTTGAGTCCGAACTTGACGCCCTAAAAGGCTTTGTCGAAACGTTGCCTAGTGCTGAGCGGTTGTGTGCGAACGTGCCTGTATTAATGATGTTTGACGACCATGATGTGACCGATGATTGGAACTTGACAGCTAAATGGGAACAGGCAATTGCAAACCATAAAGTGAGTCGCCGTATAATCAGTAATGGCATCATTAGCTATTGGCTGTTTCAAGGCATTGGTAATGATGCGTTTGAGTACAGCGGGGCGCTGACATCTGGTTTTAATTCAAGCCTGATTGACAACGAATGGCACTTTTCGGCGTTTGACAAACAAGTTCGTCGATTCACACACTGGCATTATTGTTTAGATACGTTTCCAAAAGTGGTGGTACTAGATACTCGTACACACCGCTGGCGTAATGAACAGGATTTCAATGAACCAAGTGGTTTACTCGACTGGGAAATGTTGATGGAGCTGCAAGACACGCTTATTGACCACAGTGCAGTATTGATGGTAAGCCCAGCGCCAGTATTTGGGGTAAAGGCAATAGAAACCATACAAGCTGTATTTAACACCTGTGGTGAGCCACTGATGGTGGATGTGGAAAATTGGATGGCACATGAAGGGGCTGCAAAAAAGCTCATTGAAATTTTTAAGCGTCCAGATACACCTAAAGAAACAATTATACTCTCCGGCGATGTACATTATTCGTTTTGCTTTTCGGTTCAGGCACGTTTTGGACGTCATGATAACCGCATTTGGCAGTTAACTGCATCAGGAATAAAAAATGAATTTCCAAAGCCGCTTATCAATATTTTAGATAAGATGGACACGATTTTGTATGCCAAATATAGTCCTCTGAATCTCTTTACGAAACGTTGGCAGCTATCTGTAAGTAAGCATCCTTCTTCACTAAAAAAACATGGCTATTTGGTGTCAGACTCTGCGATTAGCTTAGTCACGCTTGAAAACGGCTTGCTAGAAAAGTATGAGCTACTACACGGCACGGGGATCCACAGTCATTTTGAGTTATAAATCCTCGAAGGCTGAATACACCGTTTTTAGCTATTTGTAGCTTAGCTCGGTAGCGCATATATGCTTGCATGATGCGCTAACCCCATCAAAAAACACATGCTATTTTTCGCTTTTGCTATAGTTAATATAACGCGGGCTAACATCTCGACTATATGACTCTACTCAAGCGCATGTATTTGTTCGTTGTACCATACAGCACACTGAAATGGTTTTGTGTGGTGCTGCTATTGTTATTACCGAGCTTTCCTTGTGCTGCCAGTTTTCCCGAATTTAGCGATACGGCGCAGGTTATGCGACGCTATGACTATAATTCTGGCCTCAGTCAGGTCACTATCACTGCCATTACGCAAGATCAACTCGGGTACATTTGGGTTGGCACACAGTCAGGCCTAAATCGTTTTGATGGTCATGATTTTGTTCAATTTGAAGTAAAACAGAACTCCAAACATCATCTCTCTGGCGGCTTTATTACCTCACTATGCCACAGTGGTAAATATATCTGGGTTGGAACAAGTACAGGGCTTAGCATTTACGATACTGAAGCGGGGACCTTTCGCTCTATCTTAGCGGCGCAGAATGAGGCGGTTAGCTCAGATAGAGTGAAAAAAGTGGCCTGTTATGGTGAATCAGTCACAGTATCAACAGAAGAAGGAGATGCTTATCGGGTTAACTACCAAACTTTAACGCCTGAAAAGCTCTATTTAACCGGTAAATTTGTTCGTGAAGTCCAAGAAACAAGGGATGCATTTGTTTACCTCAACGCAGATGGCCTAGTTAGTCAGCCTAAAGACAAAGTCGGAGCCAATGTTCTGTTGGAAGGTGAGTTTAAAACACTGTCGCTTTCCCACGGACGCATATTCGTGGTTGACGCGGATGATAAAATCATTAGTTTCGACACTCAGTTCAATAAAGTGCAATGGCAAAAGTCGGTCAGCGCGAAAGTAAACCTCAGCATTCATCAAATTAAAGTCAGAGCGAATGAAATACTCGTCGCTACCAATACAGGTGTGTTTATTCTAGACCTGCAAGGTAATACCAAACGTCATTGGTATCGTCGTGCAGAGCAATATGACGGACTACAAGACAACAATGTTCTGAGTGTTCAACGAGATAGAAATGGTGATTTGTGGATTGGCACGGAATCACAAGGGCTGCACTTTTTTAGTCAACTAAGCGAGTCGTTTGGCCATGTTGGTGAACAAAACTTTCCGCACGCGCCTTTGGGGCATCCAGATGTTAGGAATTTCGCATTAGACAGTAGTGAGCGTTTTTGGATAGGTACGTCATCCGGTTTATATATTTATCAAAAATCGAGCTTTATCGAAGCGCATCGAATTTTCCCGAGTTTATCTGCAATCAAAGGAAGCTTTATCACCCAAGTAAAGATTTATGATGACACCTTGTGGGTAACAACAAGGGGAGATGGCGTTGTTAGATACGCTTTAACACAAGGAGAATACAGCCATTTGATGCCAGACTCTGATAATGGCCCAGAACTCAGTTTTAATGATGTCATTGAGTATCAATCTCAGATCTTAGTGAGTTCAAGGACGCTAGGTCTTATGAGGTACGACGAAGAGTCGAAAACCTTAGTGCAGTTTTTTGAAAATCGTTCAGATGCGCCTTCACACGTGTCGTCGTTTAAAGTGGTCGGACAGGACCTATGGTTTGGTTCTATTGGTGAGGGGTTGTTTAGATTTAACAAAGGTCAGCTTCATAACCTCACCACACAGGATGGCTTAAAGTCGAATTTGGTCTTTATGATAGATGAAGATCCATGGCAACGTATCTGGGTCGCAAGTGAAGCGGGTATTAGTTTAGTTGATAAACAAATGAAAGTTGTCCGTACTATTGGTGAGCAAGAGGGACTAGGAAACCAAGCTGTGTGGGGTCTGGTTTACGATGACTACGAATACATGTGGCTTGGCACCAGTGGTGGGCTGTCGCGCGTCAATGTAATGGATTTTGCCATTGATAACTTTTTACCCATTGATGGAGTACAGGCACATGAGTTTAACTACAATGCCGCGTGGAAAGCCCCTGATGGCCGAATTTTTATGGGCGGAGCCAAAGGCTTTAATCAATTTTTTCCTCAGAATGTATCAATTTCAAATACCGCGCGACCTATTTTGGTTTCCACAATCGAATTACTAGGCGAGCCATTAAAGCCAAGTCTCGATGGGATCCTCACGGTCGCACCGGAGCTTGCGGGTTCATTGCGGCTACGTTATGACCAAAATATTATATCGCTACAATATTCAAGCTTAGATTTTGGTTCTGAGAAGCTGAACTTTTATTACCGTATTAAAGGATTAAGCGACAAATGGTTAAAACTTGCAAATGGAGCGCGGCAAATAAACTTACTCCAGCTTGAGCCCGGCACCTATCGAGTAGAAACCTATACCGTAAATCGCTTTAATATGCAGTCGCCCGTTCATGAATTTAGTATTTATATCGCCGCGCCAATTTGGTGGAATGCCTACTCGAAAACCCTTTACACCTTAGTCATTGTGCTGATCATCGCTGCATTTGTTCGAGCGAGACAACGGCGCTATCAACAAGTAGTGCGGGATAATCAGAAAATGTCTGCGTTACAAGAGCGGTTGGAGTTGTCGTTGTGGGCGAGTGGTGACGAACTTTGGGACTGGCATGTTGAGTCGGGTAAAATTTATCGCTACAGCGTGAATCCAAGGATCGACTTTAGTGAACTCCAAGATAAACTTATTCTCAATGAGCTTGACCAGTTTGTACACCCAAAGGATTGTGTGTTACTTGAGGAGCGTCTGCAATCCTGTGTCGACGGACGAGAAGACGTGTATGAACTGTCTATTCGAGTCAAAGATCAACAAGGAGAGTGGATCTGGGTATTAGATAGAGGAAAGGTGGTGGCCCGAGATGACAATGGTAGAGCAACGCGGATAGCTGGGGCACTAAAAGATATTGCTGATTTGAAGGCACATCAACAAGCCTTGCAGTCGTTAAACGAGCAACTTGAGATAAAAGTCGCGATGCGCACCGATGAGCTATATAAAAAGAATCAGAAACTTGAGCAAGCAATGTTTGAGTTAAAGCAAACGCAAGAAGACTTGATTGAAAGTGAAAAAATGGCGTCTTTGGGTGTTGTGGTTGCGGGTGTTGCGCATGAAATCAACACCCCGTTAGGTATAGCTATCACCGCACTTTCGCATAATGAAGACTGTTTATCTGAGCTGGTAGAAAAGCTTGAGAATAAAACTCTTAAGCAAAAAGATTTGGTCACCTCCATCGATGCGCAGCAAGAAGGCTATCTCCTGATCAGTCGCAATCTGCAAAGAGCAGAAAGCCTTATTAGTAACTTTAAGCAAGTTGCAGTCGATCAATCCAGTGAGACGGAGCGTGATATTAACCTGCTTGAATATATCAATGATGTATTCGATTCACTCAAACCATTGGCTAAAAATAAAGAAGTATACTTGTCTATAAATGGGAATGCTGATGTAAATCTCTCCACCTATCCAGGCGCGGTTTATCAAATAATGGCAAACCTATTTAACAATTCCGTTATCCATGGCTTTGAGGGGAGTGCCTCTGGCACAGTCAGCGTGTTAGTCGAGGCGACAGATAGCCACTGGACTATTGTATACCGCGACAATGGTGTTGGCATGGACGAAGCAATGCAAAAGACCTTGTTTGAGCCATTTGTAACCACAAAACGTAATCAAGGCGGATGCGGATTGGGCATGCATATTGTTTATAATTTGGTAACGCAACTTTTAAAAGGCGAGATCCGCTGTAAAACGGCGAAATTACAAGGTGTCGAAATTACAATAAAAGTACCTTTCAAGAAAATAATGGCTGAAAATTAACTTAGGTGAATTACTGCAAGCTAACGGCCTGTGACAATGCTTCTTTTAGGAGTTTGTCATGTTCTTATTATCTCAAGTTTTGGTTACCGTTGCTGTTTTACTCGATCTCGCCTCATTTCAATTTATGAAACGCCAGCAGGTGTTATTGGCACTAAGCTTGTCGACTGCACTCACTGCAATTCACTTCTATCTACTTGATGCTATGGCTGGTGCTTTGCTTATGGCGGTTGCGAGCCTCAGATATCTGGTGTTTATCAAGTCGCAGTCAAAGCGCTTGCTTATCGGGTTTCTACTACTCAATACCGTGCCACCTTTAGTACACTTAAATGCAAATTACGAACTTTATGCTGTTTTTGGCAGTATTTTATTGACATTAGGGGCATTTATTCGCGCGCAGGTGGCATTTAGGTGTGTGATGATGTTAGGTACTGTGTGCTGGCTGATACATAATTGCTATGTCGGCTCACCCATGGCAATTGTGCTAGAAAGTACTTTTTTGGTGAGTAATTTGATTGGACTAGGGCGAATTTATATGAAGCGTAAAACAAATAAGTTGAAGGTTGAGTAAAACGCTCTGGCTAGCAGCCTAATTGAAATGGGTCCAATTCTACTGCTATCGACACCAATTAGATTAAATTTGAATATATCAAATAATTCAATGAATTAGGTTGTTCCATGTCTGCTTTCTAAGCTGTTTGTAATGAGTTCAAGCGGTACCAAAAACGAGCTGAAATAAAAAATTAATAAATAATTCCTATCCAAATCAAAGTGTTATTATCTTTATATGTAATTATTGCATAATTAATATTGTATACAATATATCTATTGTGTATTGTTTGTTCGTTACCAAAAAAACACTCAAATCAATGGGAACAAAAGGACAACAATATGCGTAATAACAAAAAAACAGCGCAAACACTGTGTAAATCACTCACAGCATCAGCACTTGCTCTAGCATTGGGGACTACTACTGCATTTGCTGCAGATGGCAATAGCACTGTGAAAGGGAGCATCGTTAATAGTCAAGGTCTTGAGTTATCGCAGGCTCAATTGACCTTTACACATAAAACTAAGGGGCTGAAGTTTGCTGTACAAACTAATGGCAAGGGCGAATACATTTTACGTAACCTGCCTGTTGGTCGTTACAGCGTGTCGATTAATAAAGCAGGATTTGAAACCGTTATTGAAGAGGATGTCGAGCTTAATATTGGACAGGCGCTGATCTTAGACGCTCAACTATTACAACAAGGACAGGATATAGAACGGATAGCAGTAACTGGTACGGCTATCCGACGTGTTGATATGGCCTCGTCAACGGCTGGCGTAACCTTTACAGACGCAGAGCTTAAAGTTATGCCAGTAAACACCGGCTTTGAAAGTATCGCGTTACTCGCACCGGGTACCGCTGAACCAGGTGGTAGTTCGTTTCGTGGTGCATCAAGCTTTGGCGGTTCTTCGTCAGCAGAAAATGGCTATTACTTTAATGGCCTAAATGTCACGAGTATTCAAACGGGTTTAGGCTCAATTCGCTTGCCTTGGGAAGCTATTTCGCAAACCCAAATTAAAACGGGGGGAATTAGCCCTGAATTTGGTGGTGCATTAGGGGGGATAGTTAATGCAATCTCTAAATCTGGTGATAACGAATTTAACTTAGGGGCGGAAGTGAGGGTCGATCCTTCATCAAGTCATAGTTATCACGACTCTAATTATTTAGATAATGGCACCATCAATATAAATACTGAGCAAGATTATGACTCGTTCAAAGAACTGCAAATCTGGGCGAGTGGTGCACTCATTGAAGACAGCTTATTTTACTATGGCCTGTATGCGCCTCGACGAGAGGTTAATCGCTGGGCTGGACAAACGACCTTCAATGACAGAAGCCGAGATGAAGACCGCTGGTTTGCAAAACTAGATTGGTTCATCAATGAAGACCACTCAATCGGTTTTTCAGCCATGAATAACAAAAGAGAATGGACGAGACAAACCTATGCCTATGATTGGGAAAGCGATGCGATTGGTGATAAACAAGGTGTAGCGGCTCCAGGTGAAGATGGCGGTAAGGTTTACAGCATCAACTATAATGGGTACTTTTCTGACTTCTTCTCGGTGTCTGCGGTAGTTGGCCGAGTCACAGAAAATGTAGAAAACATTGTCGCATCGACCGTACCGGGAGTTTGGGATGAAAGAGAAGGGACGGTAACGTTATCAAGCCACACGGCAAGCGGTGTTTCTGAGCAAGAATTTATCCGTGACCAAGCGAGAATAGATTTTAATATCGATTTGGACTACCACTCCATTCTGTTCGGTGTCGATTATACCAAAGTGACAGTAGATTATTTTGAAGGTCAAAATGGTCTTGGAGACGCAGAAGGCTGGTGGACAATCAAAACTGCTGGTGAAGGTAGCATTTCTGGTGCTGCGCTAGGTCAGGATTATATCGAACGTCGAATAAGAACAAGGACGGTTGATTCTGAGGTTAATTCACTCGCATTCTACGTCAATGATTCTTGGCAGGTCACCGACCAACTCGTGTTAAATCTGGGCTTGCGTTATAGTCAGTTTGAAAATACCGTCACCGACGGCAGAGCATTTGTTGATATGGATAACCAACTTGCGCCTAGATTTCAAGCGATTTATGACCTAAACGGTGATGGCGAATCCAAAGTTTTCTTTACTTACGGGCGATACTTCCAACCTGTATCTGCCAACATGAACATCACTCAAGGCTCGGCTTCAGTAGAGTGGTTTGAGTATTTCGACCTAGATCAAGTCGACAGTGATGGTTATCCTGTTTTATTGAGTGATGGTTCGCCAAGTCGAGGGGAAATGCTTCGAGATAGACGCTGGCGCCAACGCGGAATTACAGAGCCCGGTTTGATAGCTTCGTCCACCCTTAAGCCGATGTATTCTGATGAATTAACCTTAGGGTATCAGACCACCGTTTTTGACGATATGGCATTTGGAGTTAGGGCGATTTATCGAGATCTTGGACGCAGTGTTGAAGATACGGATGTCGGCCCTGTGCTTGCGAAGAAATTGGCCGAACTCGGTATCCAAGACAATGTCGGTCAGGGTTCTTACTATGTGCTAAATAACCCGGGTGAAGCGATCACCATGAGTTATGACTTTGATGGCGATGGCCAAGTCGATGAAGTGACACTTAGTGCAGAAGAGCTTGCCCTGCAACAAGCAGTGCGTAAATATCTGGCACTTGAATTTACCTTAGAAGGCAATATTACCGAAAAGTTACGGATTAATTCTTCTTATACTTGGTCACATAGCTATGGTAATACAGAAGGTTTAGTGAAAACCGATAACGATCAGGCCGATCCAGGTTGGACAACTTCCTATGACTACGCGGATCTGATGGATCACGGCTATGGTAATTTGCCGAACGACCATCGCCATTCAATAAAAGTATCAGGTTCTTACGATATCACAGATGAGTTAACTCTTGGGCTGGTTGCAAGAACGTCATCAGGTCGCCCGACTAACTATTTCTCAAAACACCCTGTCGGTGTAGATAGCTGTGCGCCTGGTAACCCTTGGGATGCTTGCGTGAGTAAATATTACGGCCATGTTTCGCATTACGACGAAAATGGTAACCCAGCCCCTCGCGGCAGCGTTGATAATCTTCCTTGGGCAACCACGGTAGACTTATCACTCAGTTACTCTACCGACATCATGGGACATGACTTGTTACTCAAGGGCACCGTTTATAACCTACTAAACAGTGATAAAGCGCTTGGGATCAATGAACAGCGATCTTTAGATGGTGAAAAAGGCTTAATCGTTAATCCTGACTACGGCATAACAACGTTACGACAAACTGAGCGTTACGCGTCGTTGGTTGCAAGGTTTACATTCTAGTTTCCCTGGTGATAGCCAAGTCTGGGTGCTATGCACCTAGTTCTTGGTTTAAGCCAAGCCAAGTGTTTGGCTTATTTCATGTCACGGAGAGTATGATGACGTTAACAATAGATTTGGAGCAGATACTGAGTCACGCGAAAGTAGTAGAGACGGTTGACATGCATACCGCCGGAGAGCCTTTGCGGGTGATTGTCGGTGGCTTCCCTGAACCTCAAGGCAACACTATTTTAGATAAACGGCAATACTGCGTAGAAAATCTTGATCACTATCGCACCGCGCTGATGTATGAGCCTAGGGGTCATGCTGATATGTATGGTGCGCTTATCGTTGAAAAGCAGTTACCAGAAAGCGATTTTGGCGTGTTATTTCTTCATAATGAAGGGTACTCAACAATGTGTGGTCATGCGGTTATTGCTTTAGCCACACTATTTTTACAGCACAATCCTGCAAAGAAGCAGTTATTGATAGATACGCCTGCTGGGCTAATTACTGCATGGCTAAGAGACGGCCAAGCTGAATTTGCCAATGTACCAGCAGAGGTGGTGACACTTGATAAGCAAGTGAAGACATCTGAATTTGGTTTAATCTCAGTGGATATTGCATTTGGTGGAGCGTTTTACGCCTATATTAACGCTGATACAATCGATTTAGCTCTTACGTCAGCAAATGCTGCTTACATTCAGCAGTTAGGTTTAACGCTTAAACAAGAAATTGCAACACAGATTAGCTTAGCGCATGACGATGCGCGCCTTGCGTTTTTATATGGTGTGATTTTCTATTCCAATTCTCAAAAATCGGACTCTGCCCACAGTAAACATGTATGCATTTTTGCCGATGGCGAATTAGATCGCAGTCCAACAGGGACTGGGGTCAGTAGTAGAGCTGCAATTCTTGCCGCCAGAGATGAGCTCGCCGCAAATCAACGTATCTTTATTGAAGGTATATTAGGCTTGGGCTTGGATGTTTGTTATCAACTTAGTGATGACAGTAAATCGTTAATCCCAATAGTTTCGGGCACGGCCTATATTACAGGCCGACACCAATTTATTTTAGACGACCACGATCCATTAGTAAGAGGATTTTTACTACGATGAATGTAGATTACGCAGCCAGACAGCAACGCTTAGTCAATAAATTACAACAACATCAAAGCGACGCTATCATTATTTATGGCTACGAGAATATTGTATATTTAACCGGCTTTACCGGTCATGCCGCAACATTGTTGATCTCTTCAAATGGGCGACACCGACTCATTACCGATTATCGTTACTTTGAGCGTGCTTGCAATGAAGCAGTTGGAGTCGAAGTTATTTTAAGAAATCGTGATAAAGAAACGTTACCTGATTGTATTTTTAGATTATTGGATGGGCCGCGACAGCTTGCATTTGAAGCGCATCAAATCAGTCACGCAGATTATGTCTCATTAAACATCAGCGCAAAAAATACCACGCTTATCGCCGCGCCGCTTTGGGTGGAATCACTAAGACAAGTTAAAGATAGTGATGAAATTAACTGTATTAAACGTGCCGCCGAGATAGCTGACTCGGCGCTTGCCCATACACTGCCTTTGTTAAAAGTAGGGATCACTGAGCGAGAAGCGGCAATTGAGCTTGAGTATCAGATGCAAAAGCTAGGCTCCGAAGGTCTCTCTTTTGACACAATCCTATTATTTGGTGCGCGTTCTTCCTTACCGCACGGAAACCCAGGACAGACAAAACTTAACCTAGGCGATTTAGTACTTATCGACTTTGGTGCGGTGATAAGCGGCTACCGCTCTGATATGACGCGAAGTTACGTGTTAGGGGAGCCGACGAAGCAACAACAATCCATTTATGACACGGTCCAACATGCGCAGCGAGCTGCGTTGGCGCTAATAAAAGCGGGCGTTAACTGCATAGATTTAAATAACGCATCACACGATGTGTTGAGTCATAGTGACTTTTCACAATACGCAGGTGAGGGACTTGGTCACGGTGTGGGGCTATTTCTACACGAGCAGCCGTTTATTAAACCTGGGGTCGATCACCAATTAGAAGCTGGCAATATCATAACCATAGAGCCGGGTATTTACATTCCAAATTATGGTGGTGTGCGCTTGGAAGAAGATATATTGGTGACTGAAAATGGTTTTGAATGCTTAACCCACGCGCCACAAGTATTTCAGCTAACAAACTAAGGGATGATGATGCAAATTATTACTCGCCAAGAGGTCGCGGATAACCTCAACTACCCAAGCTTAATTCAAGCGCTTAAACACGGTTTTGCGCAACCAGCAGGTACACCAACACGGCAAGTTTTTGAGCTAGATAATAGTCACAGCAATCATGACGCTTTTGCTGTTTTACCTGCTTGGAATGCCGATGTGATTGGCGTAAAGGCGTTTACCTATTTCCCTGATAACAACCAGTACGATAAAGCCAGCCTTTATTCAAAAATCATGCTGTTTTCTAGGCAGTTCGGTGAGCCGCTCGCGCTTGTGGACGGCACCGAAGTAACATTGTGGAGAACCTCTGCTGTGTCAGCATTAGCCGCGGAGTATTTAGCACCTAAACATGCCAAACATTTGGTTTTCTTCGGTTCAGGCAATTTAGCCAGTTACATGATTAATGCGCATTTAAGTGTAAGGAATTATAGTAAAATTTCAATAATTGCACGTAATTCTGAAAAAGGACGCCTGTTGCTGGAGCTATTGTCCTCGCAGCATCAGGGAGTGGAATTTTCATTGTATCAGCAGGCAACCGCATCTGTTATTGCTTCGGCAGATGTGATCAGCTGTGCAACAGGCAGTCATACGCCTTTGTTCAATGGAGAGTGGTTGAGCGATGGCACGCATATAGACTGCATTGGCAATCACCATAAAGATTGTCGAGAAACTGATACCACAACGGTAACTAAGAGCCGCGTTTTTGCAGATAGTCGCGCCAATGTATTGAACGAGGCGGGCGAATTGTTGTTACCGATCAGTGAAGGTAAGTTTAGCCCCGATAAGGTGGTTGCAGAGCTTAGCGAAATGACTAAAAATAACCTAGGTCGAAGTAACGAGAATGAAATTACTTTGTTTAAGTCTGTAGGAACAGCGCTGAGTGATTTAATTGGAGCGAAATTAGTGTATGACTTGGTTCAAAAATAAAGAGCACGGTAAAGTGTATGAAGTAACCGCAGTAGTCAAAGCTGCTGATAAGCGCTTGGTGAATCCGCTTATTTGTCACGAATGTCACATGTTGGTTAGTTATCAAGGAGTTGGCGGCGAAACGAAAAGCGAAAAGCTGCTTTATGACGAGGTGTTTTACAAAGCGTTTCAAAACCACGATAGCTGTTACGTCATGGTGGATGACAATGGTATTCGCCATTATCATCCAAGTGAGTAAAGTGACTTATTTAATTAAGTGAACACAATTAGGTGAATAAGTGCTAATTTTTGACCTGACAGAGTACAAATATAGAATGCTATGAGTACGGACACTTCAGCTATTGGTCAGGTGCTGACTGCGGTACTAACATGTTTCTGTCCCACAATGAGTTAACATAAATGCTCTAAGGGTCTGCGTTGAGCGCATAGCGGACGGTGAACAAAGCCATGTGTACGATTTAGCAGCTCGATAGCTGCTTAAAATCAATTGGTTAACCTGCTTAATTGCTCAGCCTAGCGGCCTCTGTGCGCGTAAAAAATATAATTGCTTATTAAGGCAAATTTAGATGTAATGAAGACATAATAAGCGCTGAGCAATGCAGGGAAAGCTTACAAACACTAGCTAGGAAAGTGAGAGCTTCCAAAAAGCCTATTTTTTCTAAGTAAGCTATAGCATAAACAACACCAACTCTGTAACACCGAGCAGGTAGCGGCTCAGTCCAAAAAGCGATTATGCAACACAGACTACGTGTCGCATAAATACTAAAATGTTATGTGTTCTAGCGAGGATTGAGATGTCTGGAAGTTACCCTGCAAAAATAAAGAAATTACCTCTCTACGATGGTCGTTTTGATGCTTACAAGCTAGAGGCTAAAGATAGCGATGTTTTGTTCGCCTCATATCCTGCGGGAACTGAAATTCCACCACATACACATGATACTGACAACTATGGTGTAATAACTAAGGGCGAGTTGATTCTAACTATGGATGGAAAAACTGAGAAAATAGGGCTCGGGCAGTGGTATCACGTTCCTGCCCACGTCGAACATTCAGCTCGGTTCGAAGTAGAAACAGATGAAATTGAATTCTGGTTTACAAAGAACATATAACATAATCATCAACAGAATAATCATTGATGACACCCACCGTTATTTGTATCTATGCTGGCAAAGTGAGATTAAAACGTGCGGAAACACCTCAATCACTGGGTACAAAAACGTTTTTCGATAGGCCAATTTTTAGCGCTTAAGCGTATTTCTACACTAAAATTGGGTTATTGCGCACGACAACGTGCTGTAAATACAGCAGTAAGAAAATTCTAGAATTGAGAATGTGAGTTTTGCTAAGCCAGCAAGCGCTCGCAGTTTTTTAGGTTCGTTCGTCGTCGTTTTTGAAGTGTTTCGCAGTAAGCGGTTATTGTCCGCTCTCGACCAACGGCACCGTGAAATACCCGTGAAAATTGCGTAGTGAGTTTTATCCAGTTCTCCGGATCTATATTTAGTCGAGTAAGAATGGATTGAGACTCAAAGATATAACCGCGTTTATCGGCGTGAATACATTGGCCCGTGAGCTCAACTAATTCAATATAGGATTTGAGTTCAAAAGGCAGGCCTTTGGGCATATGTTTTCGTGGGCTACCAGCGAAGCGTAGTAGACTTTTTGGTTGTTTGCCCTGTTTAGCGTAGTCAATTCGTTTTTTGATGCTGGTGTAGTCTGAGGTCTCAGGTGTTGCGGCAATTTTGGCTCTAATAGGGTTTAAGTCTACGTAAGCGAGACAAGCAGCCAGTGCTGCCTCGTCCAGTAATGCTTGGGATTTAAATCGACCTTCCCAAAACCGACCTGTACAATCATCTTCTTTATTTGCTCGACGGGCGATGTCTTCGTTAAGTACCCGCATAAACCAGCTAATATCTGCGAGCCTTTCCCTGTACTTGGAGACATGCTCGTTGAGTATTAATCGCTCCGACTCACTGAGTGGTTCATTTTCAATATACTTTTGGCTTATCCAATTGCCCTTAAACAACTTGTGCCACCTTATCACAACTGCTTTATCCGACAGGCGCTTAGCTTTTTTATCATCAACATATAAAACAATATGAGTGTGATTACTCATCACCGCATAAGCACAAATATCAATACAAAACACAGACCCCAACATCAGGAGCTTTTCTTCAACCCAATCACGGCGGTGTTCATATGATTTTCCAGTAAATTTATCTTCACCGCAGAGAAAGGCACGCCTTACACAGCGGGAGATGCAGTGGTAATATTTGGTGTCAGTTAAACTGATTTGTCTTTTACGGGCAGTTGCCATAGTTTGGTTTCCTCAATCCTTTGAGTGCAGAGTTAAAGCTTAGGCGGTATATTTAGAAGGTGCAAATTAGTGGTGGGTGTCAGTGATTTGTCCAGTGGTGGGTGTCAGTGATTTGTCTCAGTGATTTGTCATAACGGTGTTGCTAGCAAGCAGCTTTCATGGCTTGGTGCAATCACATTGCTTTTTGGCATGCTTTCATTGGTAGTTATCCTATGTCTGCCGCTGTTCTAGCTCCGAGCACTTTAACAAGCGCATGTTGTTCGCCCCTACGGGGCTGGGACCTCCGTTCCGCTGCGCTTCACTACGGCCCCAAATGCGGGCGTTAGACATCTATAGCAATCAACAGCATATGGAGAGTATTTTATAAATGAGCGTTATTTCATCTTTTAATAATTTAGATAAGCGGTTTGCGTGGTCATTCTTAGGGTTTATGTTGGCCGCCGTTTTTGGTGGAATAACAATTTATACTGAATTTTTTAGAGTCGATACACCTTCTGTTATCGTAGAAATAGTGAGTGAAGCAAATGTTCTTGATGTGAAAGAAGATATCAATGAGCTAAAAGTTTTCTACGGTGACGTTGATATTAAAAGCTTAAATCAAACATTGTCGGTACTATTTGTTAGGGTGAAAAACATTGGTGGAGCTCCGATTCTAAATGGCTACTATGATATAAATTACCCATTTAATATTTCATTGAAGGAAGGTAAGTTTTTAAAAGTAGAGCAATTAAACGCTACTAATGGATACCTAGAATCAGCAGCTCAGCCAAAAATCGAGACTGACAAGAAAATTATTCTCCCTGAGGTGATCTTGGAGCCTGCCGAGAGTTACACAATAAAAATACTAGCTCTCCATAAATCAAATTCAAATATAGGTATTGAAGTTTTAGGTAAAATTGCAGGGACTAAAGAAATAAAATTAACTCATTTAAATGACGAAGATAAAGAGCTGTCATTTTGGGGTTCTGTTTTTTATGGTGATCCACTTGTTCAGATTGCTCGCCTCCCAATCTACTTTTTTGGCTTTATCTTTGGGTTGGCTTTTACCTTTGGGCCAATTGCATTCGCTTCGGATGCTATATCAACAAGAAAAAGAAAGAAGGTTGTAGCGCAGTATAAGGAGTATGATAAAGGCGATCTGTCTAAATATCATGAGATTATTTTTAGCGCGTATATCAGCGATGGACTGTACCTATTAGCTGAGGCAAAAGAGGCTTTAGCTGATAAACGAAATTGGAACCGCCTGCTGCAAAGAGAAAATAATGATAGTGAAGCAGCTGAACCTATACCTCAAAGTCCAGCTACGCGGCTTATGTTTGAGCAAGATGAGCGCATTGAGTCAGGCCCGCGATATCGCAAACACCGAGCTGCAAGGCTAATTAGAAAAATTGGGGCACTGACTAAGTCAGAAGACAATCAGATCAATATTAATGAATCTGTAGAGTCTGGGCTTAGCAAATTCATTGACTTTGTTGTAATCAAAGAGAGCTGAATGCCTAACAAGGCGCTGCTGTCGGACAAATTTTCCGCAGAGCGCGGCGTTATATTTTAATTTGAGATTTGAGCATGAAAAAAATTTGGAATGAACTAATTCTACCTTTTATCAAACGGTGGTTGTTGGCGCCTTTTTCAAATAAAGTAACAAAAATGTTTCTTTATACTGGTGCTGCTATCGTAGCTGCACCATTAATTGAGCATTTAATTATAAAGGTTGTCCTACTTAAACTATTTGATATTGATATACCAATTGATGTCCCGGATGTGCCTGCTTATGTAGCTGGAGTAGCGTTAATGTTTCTTGGTGGTCTTCATAACATTGGGTTTCAATACATTAACTATGTGCAAACTAAATATAATGATGGTAAGGCTCTGGAAGTACTTAAAAGCCAGCAACCTCATGACAAAAAAATAATCGATGAATTGCTAGTGTTATTACCCTATGAAAATACTCATCATTGGTTAGAGCAAGCTGGTTATGCGGGGTTAAGACGGGATTTCTCACACGATTTGCAAGAATGTGAAAAGTTCAACGATGCTCCCTATAAGGTATATAACCAAAGCGTGGAAACTGCGAAAACAGCTTTGATAGATCAAATTCAAGATTTCAATGTTCATTGTATGGGGCACCTTGGGGCACAAGAAGATACAACAGGGGAAATGTATTTGCCTCCTTACCACTGGAAAAGCCAAGGAAAAGAGAGTGAAGCAAGGTATTACGAACAGGTTAAAGGTGTGAGCGAGTCAGGACAAAAAGTTAGAACCATGCTTGATCAGTTTATTGAAGTCGTAAAGAAGGAAGGCTTCATAATTTAAAATATAACAAAGCATTCAAGAGGGATTCACAACGCTTGGCAGTTTTGGTTTGAATCAGCTTTAGTGTTTACAGCACAATAGCTTAGGTTGGGTGGTGGCGTTGTTCACCCCTTAATGCGGCGTTATAACTTTCTCGATCTCGTTTAAACCTTTATTAAATATTAGTCGACTAAGTATATTTTAAGATAAAGGAAAATATGTTGTTTACCAGAACCCTATTCCATTTTTTTGTGATTTCTTTAGGACTTCTGACATGTTCAGTTTATGCATCAGTAAAAGATCTAAAAAATTGTGTTTTGGCACAGTATAGTCCGCAAACAGGCGCAATTTCGGGATTGCCGGATCCATCTACCATGGGAAGCTATAAATTTAAGGTAGTGAAATATGGTAAGAAACCTTCAATATTTAGCTCTTCAAATCCGGAAATTGTTACTAAAAAAGTAAAGCTCCCAAGATTCTT
This sequence comes from Pseudoalteromonas sp. NJ631, assembly GCF_000276645.1. Taxonomy (NCBI): domain Bacteria; kingdom Pseudomonadati; phylum Pseudomonadota; class Gammaproteobacteria; order Alteromonadales; family Pseudoalteromonadaceae; genus Pseudoalteromonas; species Pseudoalteromonas sp. NJ631. The sequence goes on along the minus strand of NZ_AKXJ01000004.1, from coordinate 277,398 downwards.
GGCGGAATATTCTCGTTCCAAAGGTTACAAAGATGATGCCTACCATAAGTTTAATAATAATGTTTCCATTGATGGTAAAGTTTGGCTTCCAAATGGGAAAGGTCCATTTCCTTTAGTGTTAATTACTCACGGAAATTCTGCTCCAGGCTTTGATTATCTGGCAGAACTATTAGCGAGCCGGGGTTATTTAGTCGCACAGGTTGATCAGACATATTTAAACGGTTTATGGGGCGAGAACGGTGCCAGAGGATGGGTATTGCTTGAACATTTGAAGTTATGGAGACAGTGGAATTCAGAATCAAAACAGCCTTTTTTTGAGAAAGTTGACATGGAGAATGTTGCACTTATAGGGATGTCTAGAGGTGGTGAAGCGGTCGCTCTGGCTACAACATTTAACCAATGGCAAACACTGCCTCATAGTGATGAAGTTCTAGATTTAGGGTTTAACATTCGAGCTGTTGTAGCGCTTGCACCTATGGATGGGCAATACCTACATACAGACGGAAGTAATGTCTTGAAAAATACCAATTACCTTGTCCTACAAGGCGGCCACGATGCCGATGTTTATCAGTTTCTCGGTAGCCAACAATGGCAAAGAACAAGCTTTGATGACGGTGGAGACTATCTTAAGCAATTGGTCTATTTTTACCGTGGAAACCACATTAACTTTAATCAAAGTATGTCTGGAAGTTTTCATTGGGGAAAAAGGGGGGATTTTGACGCTCAATTGCTGGCACCAGCTCAACAAGAAAAGCTTACTAAAGTATTTGTATCAGCTTTTCTAGAAGCATCTATATTAAAAAAGGTTGAATATCGCCAGCTTTTTAAACAGCTACCACTGACCGAATTTGATTTACCTGAAGATATCTACATCAGTCGCTATATTACTTCCGATTTCAAGGTTGTTGAGGATTTCGAGGATAGCTCTATAAAGGTAAAATTATCGCGGGTAAACCGAGATAATAAGCAAACTTTTCTACCTGTATCGATTGAACCAGAACGGTTGAGGTATGGCGTAGAGACTCCAAATCAAGTGCTAAGACTAAACCTTGCAAGAGACATTGAAACGCATGTGAGAATGCAGCTACCTGCCCAAGTGATAAAAAATCAGAGGAATCATCAGTATTTTAATTTTCAATTTTCATTAGCGCGCACAGACACTTCTACGCAACAAAAGTGCGAACCCTACAACTTATTCTCTGAGACTAAAGTCGAAGTGCTACAAGATTCTTTATTGGTTGAGTCTATTTCATTGGGTTCCATAGGAACCGTTAGTCCTTTATTGCTTTCCGACTTCTCAGAACTGGAACGAGGAGATGTTCAATACGCACAAACAGAACCAGTTTTACAAACTTTTTCCGTTCCGGTTAAAGTTGAGAATATCGGTAATGGTGCAACAGAGCTTGATATCATTTTTAAGCCATCACAAAATGTGACTATTATTCTCGATGATTTTGGAGTTACCGGAGGCACACATTAGTGCAGCCATTAATAAATATCGCAGTCTCTATAGATTGGAACTAAGTTATAACAAGGCAATTATGTATGGGACGTCTAAAGCTTGGCTGGCGCTCATTCTTCGCTAATAAGCCAAGTTAATGTAGTAGAGGCCGTAGCCCACGATAAATGCAGGCACTGCAGAGTAGATGGTGGCAAATAGCGCCGCCCTTGGTGCCAATGCTATCGCTGGAAATAACGCATCGCCATCGTTAGCAACGGCATTGGCTGCAAGGGCACTAAATGGCACGACGCCTTGTAGGTAAAGCGTTGTTACGACAATTTGGGGTCCACAGCCAGGTAATAACCCGACAAGAATGGCCACCAGTGGTGCATACAGTGCATAGTCTTTAAACCAAACCGCGAGATCAAGCCCTAAATACGCAGTAGATAGCTCGTAAAGCAAAAAGCTTGCAACCACCCAAGCGGTCACAAAGTGCGTGTCCTGCAGCACTCTAGTGAGTTTTGAGGGTGGGTCGCATTCGCCTTCTTCACAGGTGATATCTTTATAGCTTACGCCTTTTGAATTCAGTGCCCACACGCAAACAGCAAAAAGACATAATGCTGCACCAAGCCAAGCAATTTCTGTATCAAATGGCGCTAAATCGACGTTAAAAGCAATCGCGAGTGCAATAGCAAGGCTAGGTAGTAAGCACAGCTTCCACACCTTACGGCTTAGACTAAACGCACGGCTCGCGTGTAAGGTTTCTTCTTCGACCTCATTGATGGTCTGCGGGACACAAAAATCGGGTTTATGAATTAAGTGCACACATAGCCCACTCACGATACCCACACCAACGCCCATCGCGATGATAGTGAGGCCTGTCAGGGGCTCTTTGGCGAGTAGCAAAAACGCTGCATCTCCCATCGTCGCAGTAAGCACTGCGACAACTGAAGCAAAGCTCGCTTGTTTTTTGGTAAATTGGGTGACCACGATAATCGCACCACCACAGCCTGGCAACGCGCCTAATATTGACGCCATACCAATTTCGAGAATAGGGGATTTGGTACTCAGATAACTGAGATTAAGCTGTGGAATTCTGTCAACAAGAAAGTAGTACACGAGTAGAGTAGCGGCAACAAAAACGCTGACTTGAAAGAATGCATCACTCAGCGCACTGACCACAATTGGTCTCGCCGTTTCAAATGCCATTAGTACAATAATAACGAGGGGTAAAATCAACCGCTTGTTGAACAATAAACTCACCTTAGCGCCATGTGCTGGTTGAGAGTATCGAAGTAGAGATGAAAACATAAAGTGCAACCCGTGTATTGTCTAAGTTGCACTTTAATTTCATTTTAAATGAAAATCAATATCATTTGCATTATTTTCTTTGGAACTCAGCGGTTGCTTTCCATTTCGGCCATGCATCTTGCTCAGAGACATCGTAGCCAACTTTAAAGAACAGCTGTAGATCCTGGATTGCTCCGCTTAAATCCCACTCTTCACGGTAGCGGTCACACGGCTGATGATAACAACCACGCAATACTAAGCCCATACGTTTACGGTAGGTTTCAGTCTCTTCGTCACGTGCTTCGGTTCCACCACCTGCGTACATGGCAGGCACACCCATGTTCGCAAATGCGAAGTGATCGGAGCGATAGTAACCACCAGCGGCAGGACGTGGATCCCCTGAAACGACGCGGTCTTGCGCTTTTGCTGCGGTTTCTAGCATTTCATCGAGTTCCGATTTACCAATACCAACTACGCTGATGTCTTTTACTTTACCCAATAAATTTAGGCTATCCATATTGATGTTAGCAACGGTTTTCTCTGCTGGAATAACAGGGTTTGCAGCATAAAATTTAGAGCCTAACAGACCTTGCTCTTCAGCCGTTACGGCCAAAAATGTAATTGAACGGTTAGGGCGAGTTGGTAGTTTAGTAAAGGCTTCAGCTACCTCAATCATACCGCCTGTACCGCTAGCATTATCATGTGCGCCGTTATAGATCTGATCGCCTTTACGATTTGGATCGGTACCTAAATGATCCCAATGTGCTGAGTAGATGATGTGCTCGTCAGACTTTTTGCTACCTGGTAGGGTGGCGATAAAGTTATACGAAGTTGATTTTTTGATGGTGTTTTTGACGGTAACTGACGCGCTTAGGTTGCCCATATCAACGTGGTATGCGCCTTCAGCAGCTTTTTTCTTTGCAGTGTCAAAATCAAGTCCTGCCTTTTGAAACAGCTCTTTAGCAACGTCTACCGTTACCCAACCTTCAACCGCAACGCGGTCCATATTGTTATTTTCTTTTTGGAAGCCAAACTGTGGGCCACTCCAAGAGTTTTCTACTACGCTCCAAGGATAAGAAGCTGGCGCTGTTTCATGAATAATGATCGCACCTGCTGCGCCTTGGCGTGAAGCTTCTTCGTATTTATACGTCCAACGACCATAATAGGTCATAGCTTCACCGGTAAATTTACCCGAGTCAGGATTAGCAAAGCCAGGATCGTTTACTAGCATCACCACTGTCTTGCCTTTCACGTCTAGGCCTTCGTAATCATTCCAGTCGTACTCTGGAGCATTTACGCCATAGCCAACAAAAACCAGCTCTGAATCTTTGATTGATTCGAGTTCACTGATACGGGCTGAGCCCATCACCATGTCTTTTTTATATTCGTAGTTTTTGCCACCGATTGTTAACGTCATATTAGGATCGGCTTCAAGCGAAACAAGCGGCACTTCTTGTAAGAAGCTGTTGCCATTTCCTGGCTGATAGCCAAGCGCTTTAAAATGTTTGGTTAAATAGGCAAGCGTTAGCTCTTCACCTTTTGTTGACGGAGCACGGCCGCCAAATTCGTCAGAGGCAAGGGTTTTAATATGGGCTCTGAGTTGAGCATCGTTAATACTATTATATGCAGTATCGATGTCTTGGGGGCTATTGCTAGTGCTAACACAGCCCGCCAGCACCGCCATAGATAAAGCGCTAAGCGTCAGTTTAAGTTTCATAATTGCCTTTCTTTTACTTGTTAGGAACCCATAAGTAGTAACATAAAATGCGTAAAAGTTCGAGCGGGACAAGACGGCTAGAAAGGCATTAATTATCCGAAGCTCAGGTTAATTACCTTACTTTTAGCATGCGATTTAGCCTGTTACGCTCATTTACAATTGGCTTTTGCCAAGTATCAGGCGCTTCAGTAAAATAGTTGGCTAATTGCATGATAAGTATCTCAATCAAATGAAAAAGTTTACAGCGCCTGAGGCGTGGCAGGTTGCATGTTTACATGCTGAGCCGTTTTCCCATTTAAATCAGCTTTTTGACTTAAAAAGCCAGCAAGATTGGCCAAGCCCCGAGTGGTTGTCTTCGCACGTAAACAGCATTAGCTTGCAACAGTATGATACCCGCTTTGTGGCCGATGAAACGATAGACTTTGGCGATAAATACTATGAAGAGATTATCTTTGAAACCCATCAGGTACCGACGCGTAGTCAAAATTGGCACGACTTATTTGGCGCGTTGATTTGGTGTTTATTCCCAAAAACAAAAGCTTTGTTAAATGCCCTACATATCGAAGAAATAGCACAGTTTGGTTTAAAGCAGCGGAGTAAAAAGCGCAATGCGTTAACACTCTTTGATGAGTGTGGTTTGGTGTTGGCAATCGATGATGATAAGTGGCGTGATGCCCTTAAATCACACCAATGGCAGAATGTATTTTACGATAATCGCTCAGAATGGCAGCAAAACCTAAAGCCTTTTGTATTTGGCCACGCAAACTACGAGATGCTAACCAATCCCTTTATTGGGCTAACGGGAAAACTGGTGTGTATTAATGTTGACGCTGCATTTTGGCAACTTTCATTAAGCGAACAATATCGTTGGTTAGATGATAAATTGGTCGCACTGATCAATGATGGGCTGCTTGAAGACAATACCAAAATGTCACCCATTCCGCTGCTTGGGATCCCAAACTGGCATGAGCCACAAGATTTAGAATTTTATCAAAATACGGACTATTTCAGGCCGAAAAGAAGGAAGTAGCATGATAGCTATCAATGGATTAAAAAAGCGCTTCGCCCTGACTCGCGAACATAAAAAGAAAAAGAGTCAAACGGATCCTCGCGAGCGTGAGGGTTTTTTTCATAGTGTAGAAGAGGTCAATCTACACTGTGGGCAAGGTGAAGTACTCGGATTGCTCGGCCCCAATGGGGCGGGAAAAACCACCACTTTGCGTATGCTATCAACTGCGCTGACGCCGGATGCTGGAACTATCTTAGTGGATGGTCAGGATATTGTGAAAAAGCCTGTTGTTGCACGCAAAGCCATCGGTTTTTTATCAGGGTCAACAGGGTTATATGGACGTCTAACCGCCAAAGAAAATGTTGAATATTTTGCACGACTTCATGGTTTAAAAGGAAAAGCATTAAAAGCGAAATGCGATGAGCTGTTTCAGCGCTTAGAGATGGAGACCTTTCTAGATAAAAGGGCTGAACACCTATCGACCGGTATGAAACAAAAGACCAATATAGCAAGGGCGGTGGTACATAGCCCTAAAGTCGTGGTACTAGATGAGCCTACGACAGGCCTTGATATTATGACCACACAAACGGTTATCTCTTTTATTCGCGACCTCAAAGCGCATGGTACACCCGTTATATTTTCTACCCATCACTTAGATGAAGTTGCATTATTGTGCGATAGGGTGTCTGTTATCGATAAAGGGATCACCTGTTTTGATGGCAGTTTGGCTGAGTTTAAAGCAAAGGGGCAAAGTGAAGAGCTAAATCAAGCATTTTTAAATTTGTTAACGGGAGCACAGCATGTTTGAGGTATTTTTAAAAGAAATTAGAGAGCTGCTGCGCGACCGCAAAACATTGTTTTTTGTGATTGCACTGCCAATGTTAGTATTTCCTGTGATTATGGCTTTAGTCGGCTTTATGGCTTCACAGGCCGCCATGGAAGCGAAGCAAGAAGTTCATACGTATTACATCGCAAATGAAGCCTATGCTGAAAAGTTCTCAGAGCAGGTTTTTTATCATAAAAGTTTTAAGAAATATGCAGGTGAGCTCAAGCTTGATAGCGTCGAAGCACTGAGTGATGCGGTACGAAGTGGCGTGATCGATGTTGGGGTTTTTATTCCATCCGATCCGGTTGAAAACCTGGAGTCTGGCGTAAAAAGTGAATGGAAAATCGTGTTTAACGATGCGCAATCTATCAACTTTATTTATGACCGTTTGTCTAAACTTGCTAAGAAGTTTTCTGATGAACTCAGAGCGGCGAAGTTAACCTCACTGGGGTTGTCGCAAGCGGAGCAAGTGGCAGTGCTCCAGCCTATATCGATTACTAAAGTGGATACCGCTGACAAACGCGAGAATTTAGGCGAGAAGTTAGGTGCATTTATCCCTTATATGTTGATTCCGCTGGTATTGATGGGGGCAAGCTATCCAGCTATTGATTTAGGCGCTGGAGAGAAAGAGCGTGGCACTTTAGAGACGCTGTTGTTAACGCCAATTTCTCGCACAGAGTTAGTGTTGGGTAAATTTTTAACCGTATTGAGTAGTTCAATATTCTGTGCGCTTATCACGGTCTCCAGCATGGCGCTGTGGATAGGAATTGCCAGTAGCTTTGTCGAACTAGACGTTATTAAAAACGCCTTCTCGTCGGTTGCATTAATAGACTTTGTGTTGATTTTTGCGTTGTTGCTTCCTGTTGCTGTGATGCTTTCGTCGCTAACACTTGCTATCTCAATTTACGCTAGAACCTTTAAAGAAGCACAAAACTACATGGGGCCGCTCAGCATGGGGATCTTCATTCCCATTGTGATGTCTTTAATGCCAAATATGGAGTTAACCGCTAAAACTGCATTGATCCCAATTACCAATGTCGCATTAGCGATTAAAGAAATCATCAAAGGTACGGTCGATTATGGCTACGTCGCGTTAATTTTTGGCGCTTCTGCCGTTTTAGCAGCAGGATTACTCGTGTGCTGCGTTAAATGGTTTAATAAAGAAACCGTATTGTTTAGGTAAAGCTTCAGTTAGGTGTGAGTCATTGAGAATTATGGCGTTTTTCTGTACGATAAACGCCTTATTCAGCGTTTAACTTTTTGTAATTTAGTCTTCTACCTGTTTAGGTAGCTTGTGCAAGTAGTAGGTTTCAATATTAGTCACTCAAGGAATGTAGGATGACATCAACCACGGTACTTAAGTCAGTCAGTGAATCAGTTACTAACGGCATTGCCATTTTATTCTTGTTTTCGTCGGTTTTTCACTTAGCCGGGTCAAGTTTTTTGGAAGCTCTGATCTACTTAGTGATTTCTTTGTTACTATTTGCATACCGTAATCGTTTAATGTTTGACCCTGCACAAAAGCAGTTTGTTATCACTAAACAACTATCGTTATTGAATGTACGTATTCGGAGAATAGGTGAGCGTGTGATACCGCTTTCAACTGTGACTGAAGTATCTACGGGTTGTAACAAGCAACTCAATTATATTAGTATAAGTTATCTCTCAGAAAATGAGGAGCCTGCGGTCTATTCATTTTCGTGTTTACGGCAAGCTGATAAACTCACCGCGCTTGTGTCGGCATCTGGTTTTGACCAAAACATTCAACCAACGGCAGACGCGGATGCAGATAGGAGATCAGCTACGCGTTCAACTCCCACTAGCCTTGCAAGATTATTTCCTTTATTTATGAATAGCAATCGCGATATTGAAGAGCGATTCTCCGTGTTACGATGTGCACTACCGACGCCTAAGCATAAGCTGCATATTGTTTGGATGGTGGTAGGGGCTTTTGCTCTAATGACCTGCTTTATTCTTTACTCGTCACAAAATTACATAGCTGGTTTGGTATTTTTGGTGCTCACGTATTTGAGCTATTGGTTGGCGTCTTTACTTATTAGTAATAAACACTATTTTGTCTATCACTCACCCTGTAACCAAATTAAGGTTGAGGAAAATAGTTTGCTGCTACCTGCGTTACTGTTTACAGATAAACAAGCACGAGAGGTAAAAAAGGATGAAGTTAACGATATTAAGGTACATTGGAATACGTTTATAGTCAGCGACTTGGATAGGTTAACCGCGTCGACTCGTCGTAATCATATTGTTGATTTGGTCTTTGATACTGAGTATGGTGCGACGGTTTCACTCTCTGGCATGAGCGTAGAAGCTGAGCCACTCTTACTTGCGTTAACGCATTGGCAATATCCTTTGTCTATTGAACGTACGGATAAAGCGGTGTTCCCAATGGTGAGGCACTTTCAATATGGTATTCTAGTGTTTATTATCGGTATTATTGTCTGGGCAACGACTACATTTGTGATATAACACACCTGACGAAAAGCGGAGATTGTTTTCATAAAACGTCTTCTTAAGTGATAAAGCTTGGGTAATTCCCCATTTTTGGGCAACAAGTATTGTTAACAAACGGCGATTGTTTATTTCGAATATAACTTCGCTAAAAATAAGTGAAAGTACTATATATGAAGAAAAATCAGGATTGTCCTCAGGTGCTGTTTGAGGATATGTCGCGAAAGGAAGCGATACTAAAAGAGTTTAATTCGCTGAGGCCTAATAATAAGCGACGATTCTACCAGATCATCGGTATGCTAACGGCAGTCGTATTTTTAATTTATCGCTACCCAGAAATTATTGAACAACCCGTTTTATACATCTTTTTGATTTTAATGATGAGCTTAAGCGCAGAGGCATACGTACAAAACAAGCGTGTCAATAAACGCATCGATTTACTGCATAAGCTATTAAAAGAAGAGTGACTAGCTGATACTTGAAGAACTGAAGCCGCTGACTAAGCGGCTTCAACATTGTCGGTTTTAATATCGTCAATTTCAACTACGTTGAGGACGGATTGAACATCTGACCAATGCAGCAATTCAATACGACCTTCTTGGTTTTCAACCAGTGCCGTGCAGTTTTCTATCCAGTCACCATCATTACAGTACACAATACCATCTACGACACGGATCTCCGGTTGGTGGATGTGCCCGCAGATAATGCCGTCGACACCTTGCTTCTTCGCTTCATGAATTGCTGCGTTCTCGAATGCGGCAATGGCCTCTCTGGCTTTATGCACGCGCTTTTTCAGCCAAGATGCAAGCGACCAATAATGACCACCATATAAACGTCGTACGCGATTGGTCCAGCGATTTAAGAATAGTAGAAAATCATAAGCGGCATCCCCAATGATACTGATCAGTTTGTTGTATCTTGTTGCCGAGTCAAAATCATCACCGTGTAGTAATAAAAACCGCTTACCTACGGAAGTGGTATGAATAAAGGTTTTATGCACTTCGACTTTAAAAAGCGTTTGCCCAACGTAGTTTCTGAAGGTTTCGTCGTGATTACCCGGAATGTAGATAACGCGTGTACCAGATCCCGCTTTTTTTTGTATGCATTCTAATACCTGATAGTGGGATGGATCCCAAAAAAACTGGCGTTTCATTGACCATAGATCAACGATATCACCGACCAGATAGAGTACATCACATTCGGTTTTGTTGAGAAAATCTAGCAAGAACTTCGCTTTACAGTCCTTGTAGCCCAAGTGTACGTCTGAGATCCAAATACTCGGATAGTATGTTGTTTTCATGGCTTGGCTCTTTAGCGTAATAATGACAATGCTAAGAGGCAAAGATGACAGTGGCGGGGCAGTTAGGAGAAGCTAATATGACAAAAGAGCATACACCTGTATGCTCTTTTATTATGTAATTTACGTAGGCTTATTTGCTTTTAATTGCATTAACGATTGTTTCAACCGCAGATTCAATATCCAGCATCAGTTTTTCGCCAGTTTGACGATTTTTCAGCTCAACCTTATTTTCATCAAGGTTACGCTCGCCAATCACGAGGGTGTATGGAATACCGATAAGTTCCATATCGTTAAACATAACGCCCGGACGCTCTTTACGGTCGTCGAATAACACATCAATTCCCGCATTTTGTAGATCTGCATAGAACTTTTCTGCGATCTCTGGGATACGGTGAGACTTATGCATATTCATTGGCACGATAGCCAACTCAAATGGCGCAATAGCAACAGGCCATTTAATACCGTAATCATCGTTATTTTGCTCGATTGCTGCGGCAACGATACGAGAAACACCAATACCATAACAACCCATGGTTAATGTTTGGTTTTTCCCTTCTTCGCCAAGTACACCAGCTTTCATTGCTTCAGAGTACTTAGTACCAAGTTGGAACACGTGACCTACTTCGATACCACGTTTGATAAGGATTTTACCTTTACCACAAGGGCTTGGGTCGCCTTCAACCACGTTACGGATATCTTCAACTGTATAAGTGCTTACGTCTCTGTCCCAGTTGATCCCACTGTAATGAACACCATCTTTGTTTGCACCGGCAACAAAATCAGCCATGATAGCTGCGCTGCGATCGACAATAACAGGCATTGAAAGACCAACAGGCCCCAAAGAGCCAGGTTTTGCACCAATAGCGTTAACAATGTCTTCTTCACTCGCCATCTCTAGCGGTGAATCCACTAGTGCTAATTTCTCAGCTTTCAGCTCATTTAAGTCATGATCGCCACGAACGATAAGCGCGACAAGACCACGTTTACCGTCTTCGTCTGGTGTGCCATACACGATGAGTGTTTTCACACCACGGTGTGGTTTAACGCCATGTTTTGCTTTTAGCTCAGCGATGGTGAAAGCTTCAGGTGTGTCAAACGTATTAAGTTCTTTACTTGGCGCTGGGCGAGCTTCAGTTGGTGCAAGTGCCTCTGCCTTTTCAATGTTTGCAGCGTAGTCACTTTCATCACTGAATGCGATTGCATCTTCACCAGATTCTGCAAGTACATGGAACTCATGCGATAGGTTACCGCCAATTGAACCACTGTCAGCAATAACAGGACGGTAGTCAACGCCTAAACGATCAAAAATGTTACAGTAAGCTTGGAACATCTTGTGATACGTTTTTTCAAGACACTCATCAGTCATATGGAATGAATAGGCATCTTTCATGGTAAATTCACGTGCGCGCATCACACCAAAACGTGGACGAACTTCATCACGTACTTTCGTACTGACTTGATAAAGTGTGATCGGCAGTTGCTTATAGCTGTTGATTTCGCGACGTACAAGATCAGTTATCACTTCTTCATGCGTTGGACCAAGTGCAAATGGACGGCCATGACGGTCATTAATACGAAGTAGCTCAGGACCAAACTGTTCCCAACGGCCTGACTCTTCCCATAGCTCTGCAGGCTGGATCACTGGCATTAGCAGCTCAATCGCTCCCGCTTTGTCCATTTCTTCACGGACAATTCTCTCTACTTTGCGGAAAACTTTTAGGCCTGATGGTAGCCAAGTATAAAGACCTGAAGCCAATTTACGGATCATACCCGCTCTAAGCATTAGCTGGTGGCTTACCACCTCTGCATCAGACGGCGTCTCTTTTAGAGTCGCTAATATATATTCACTCGTACGCATTCTTATTCCAGTATAAGTTACTTATTGTTCTCTTATTGGCGGCTATTCTAGCAGTGCAGTAGCCGCTTAAAAAGCTTTAATACCTAAACATCTTCATAATTTATAAGTTTATTGGCAAGCCGCTGAATTTGCTATTTTGCTAACGAAATTTCAGTGACATGGTTATGCTCACCATCTACTGTCCAGCGGATATTAAAATCATACAAACTCATACCATAGTCCTGCTGTGATGTACGTTTCTTTTTATAAGCCGGACGAGGATCTTGCTTCAGTACATTAGCAATGAATTGCTGAAGTTCTGGATAGTTTTTTTGTTTTTCAATAAAAACAATAGCCTCGTCTGAGAAACTAACAGACATTTGCGTTTCTGGCCGAGTATCAGCAAAGCCAGCTGTGGCATCCACCAAGGCATCTGAATAGGGAAGGTACGGCTTAATGTCAATGATTGGTGTACCGTCCAATAAATCCACGCCGGAGAGCAACAGATCCAGCTGACCATTTTTATATTCTACGCTCTCAAGCTTTACTGCACTCATGCCAATCCCGTTGGGTCGAAAAGTCGCTCTAGTCGCAAACACGCCTTTACGTTCATTGCCACCGAGTCTCGGAGGACGTACAAGTGCAGAGTAACCCTTATCAGCGGTTTCATGAAAGCGAAACAATAACCAAATATGCGTGAACGCTTCAATACCACGAACAAATTCTTCGCGATTGAATTCACCAACAAATCTAAGCTTGGCTTTTGCCTCTGGGACAAGCCTTGGTTGTCTCGGGATAGCGAACTTCTGTTTATAAGGAGATTGGATAAAGCCGATGGGCTCAATAGTGATCTGTTCCACTACGGTCTCTGTCTGAATTAAGATGAGTAAAGTTTACTATTGATCCCGACTTTCACAAAATCCTGCTCGCAATCAGCCCTGTAATGCCATGTAATTCATTTATTCAGATTTTTCGCATAACCTTGTAAATAATGGAATATTGGTGGAAGTCGCAACATGAATCGGTATACTTTTTCGGCCCAAAATAGCTTACGTTCGAGTTTACACACAGATAACGAACAAATCATTGGCACTAGAGCATACGAGTACAAGCAATTGGTCGAAGACATTAAACCAATTCAAGGCTTACGAGAAAAATTACAAGCATTTAATCGCCTGAAAAGAGATGAATGTAAATAATGGAGTTTCATAGAAAGGTTGACCAAAGCTGTCAAGAAGCGCTCTGTAAATCATCCCCTTTAAAACCTATTTTGATCCGCGCGATATCTGAGCGTAGAGCAGCGTTGCAAGCAATAATTAATGATTTAACAGAAGGGGCGGTAAGTCCAACTAAAATGGATGTACTACTCAGTCAAGAAGCGGAAAAAGTAAGCTTACAATTATTAAAAGAAGGCAACTTAAGTAAACGCGACGCGCTCGCTGCAAGTGAAAAAGCCATATTTACATTAGCAAGGAATTTGCTTTAGCGCTGCTTAACTAGCCAAATCTATCAATATCCCCGAATGATTTTTTATCTTCAGTTTCAGTTTCCATAGGCTCTACGGCCAATACATTATCTAGCTTACATTAAAGTGCAGGCCAGCAAGGCACGCGTTTTTCAAAGGACATACGGCTCTTATCAGCGCTAGATTGTAAATAAAAACAAGGTCCCCATTTAAGGGTCGTTGTTGGGAATATAAAGTCTGTGCTATATTTTAGCTGCTACCAATAACGGACAATTTGATATGGAAAATTTTATTAAATCTACTTTAATGACCTCTGTTTTATTCGTTTCACTCACAACAGGCGCATTCGCAAAAAGCGAGCCAAACATACATTTATCTACAATCGTAAATGCATCGGCTGTTGAAAGGGTTGCTCCTCAGTATCCACGTAATGTTGCGTTAGTCGGCGGGGAAGGCTGGGTTACGCTGAGTTATATCATCAATGAGGATGGTTCGGTGGCGTCTCCGATAGTGGAGAATTCATCTGGACAGAAAGGCTTCGAACGCGCTGCACTGCGAGCAATCAAACGTTGGCAATATTCTCCAGCAACAAAAGATGGAAAGCCGATTAAGCAGTGCAAAAATAGTGTGATGTTTTCATTCAATATGTCAGATGCGGAAGAAGGAGCATCGCGAGGTTTTGTGAGAAGCTATCGCAACATCAATAACCTCCTTGATGAAAGTAAGCTAGTAGAAGCTAAAGAACATGTTGATAAACTGGCAAAAAAAGGTCGTTGGAATCGATATGAAGAAGCCTATTTTAACTTAGTAAAAGCGCGATACTTTCAACTAACAGCGGAACCTAGACAAGAACTTGAGGCGCATAAAGGGATCATCTGGCACGGCAAGGATATTGTTAAATCTGAACTCTACGCCAACGCCCTTATCAATGCAATTAAGCTCCAAACCCAGCTGCAGGAATATAAAGGAGCGCTGAAAAACCATAAAAAACTAATGGAGTTAGATGGACAAGACACTTACAAGTCAGCAGTTCAACCTGTTATAGATGAAATCGTTGCTTTAATAGCAGATAAGAGCAAGATGCTTGTTATTGCCGCTGAAATCAAAAATGATGATGTCTGGACGCACGCATTGGTCAGACCAAATTTCGCTATCGCTGAGGTTTCAGGCGCACTTCATACCCTTGAAGTACGATGTGATAACCAGTTTTCACAATTTAAATTTGCTGAAAATATGCAGTGGAATATACCGAAAAGTTGGGGTGAGTGTAATGTCGTGGTTTTTGGTGAGCCGAATAGCTCCTTTAAACTGATAGAAGTTCAATCTTAGCTGAACTTCTACACTTCGATTTTTGTTATCAGACGTTCATGTTATTTACTATCAGACAAGGTTTCTTCTAATAGCGATTCGGTCTGGATCGCTATTTCCTTCATTTTCACCGCATAGGCTTCTAATTTTTTCTCCTCTTCGGTTTTCGCTTTAAACTGAGGAATTTGAATTGGATACCCAGCTTGGTCCATGGCGATAAAGCTGATAATACAGTGATTGGTTTCGACAAGTCGCTGCGTTTTTGGGTCGCCACAGCGCACCTGAATAAAAATCTGCATACTGGTGTTTCCGGTGTGGGCAATGCGCGCGGAAACTTCAACAATCTGACCCACAAGAATAGGGCGGTGGAAGCGCATGCCCGCTACTGAAACGGTAACGCAGTAGCTACCGCTCCAACCCGCGGCGCAAGCATATCCAGCTTGATCAATCCATTTCATGACCATACCACCGTGTACTTTACCGCCAAAGTTGACGTCGGTGGGCTCTGCTAAAAATCGAAAGGTGACGGATTGTTGTGGCATAGACTCAACTCTATTTTAAAAATATACGCTAAGTATAGGAAAGAAAGGGGCATTTCGCCCCCGCAATTTAGGATTTATTGGTATTACATGTTTGGATAGTTCGGACCACCAGCCCCTTCTGGTGTGACCCAGGTAATATTTTGGCTCGGATCTTTAATATCGCAGGTTTTGCAATGAATACAGTTTTGCGAATTGATGACAAACAGCTTCTCACCTTGCTCGTTTTCGTTTACTTCATACACGCCTGCGGGGCAATATCGCTGTGCAGGCTCATCAAACTTAGCTAAATTCACTTTGATTGGTATATCAGAATCTTTTAACTGTAAATGACATGGTTGCACTTCTTCGTGGTTAGTATTCGATAAAAATACGGAAGAAAGTTTGTCAAAACTTAATTTACCATCCGGCTTTGGGTAACTTATAGTCTGCGACTCAGATGCAAGCTTAAGCTGTGCGTGATCCTGATGTTTGTCCTTAATGGTAAATGGTAGCGAACCTGAGAAAATGTTTTGGTCGATCATATTGTAGGCGCCACCCATAATACGACCTAACTTATGCATTGCTGGGCCAAAGTTGCGAGATTGATAAAGCTCATCATAAAGCCAACTTGCCTTAAATTTGTCGGCAAAGCTTACCAAGTCTGACGGAGTGCTTTCTTGGCCGAGTGCCTCAATGATGGCATCGGCTGCAAGCATACCGGACTTCATTGCTGTATGGTTACCTTTAATTTTGGCAAAGTTGAGGGTACCTGCGTCGCAGCCAATCAGTAAACCACCTGGGAAGTGCATTTTAGGTAGGCTGTGAAAGCCACCTTTGGCGATTGCTCGAGCACCATAGGCAATGCGCTCACCACCTTCAAGTACACTCGCAAAGGTGTGGTGATGCTTCATACGCTGAAATTCATCAAATGGACTTAGGTGTGGATTAGTGTAATTTAAGTCGATGATTAACCCGACCACGACTTGATTGTTTTCAGCATGATACATAAATGAACCGCCATGGGTATCATTGTCGAGCGGCCAGCCTGTGCCGTGTACAACAAGACCTTCTTTATGCTTGCTTGGGTCTACTTGCCAAATTTCCTTAAAGCCGATGCCATAGTGTTGAGGAGAAGCGTCTTTATCCAGTTTAAATTCAGCTATAAGTTGTTTGCCTAAGTGGCCACGGCAACCTTCAGCAAATACGGTATATTTCGCTCTAAGCTCCATTCCAGGCATGTAGCTGTCTTTAGGTTGGCCATCTCTATCTAAGCCCATGTCACCGGTAATAATACCTTTAACTTGTTGCTCTTCAACAATTAGAGAGTGGGCGCTAAAGCCTGGGAAAATTTCTACGCCAAGTTGCTCAGCTTGTTCAGCGAGCCAACGACAAACATTCCCCATAGAAACAATATAGTTGCCGTCATTTTTAAATGTTTTTGGTACCACTAGATGAGGCAGTTTGGTGGCATTGGTTTCATTTTTGAATAAATAAATGTCGTCACCCGTCACTTTCGTTGTCACGGGAGCGCCTTTTGCAGCCCAATCAGGGATAAGTTCGTCTAGTGCTTTGGTTTCAAATACAGCACCCGACAAGATATGTGCACCTACTTCTGAGCCTTTTTCGACTACACAGATCATTAATTCTTGTTGTTTTTCTTGAGCCTGTTGAGCGAGTCGGATAGCGCAAGACAGGCCCGCAGGACCTGCACCAACTATCACAACATCAAACTCCATGGTTTCACGTTCGACCATTATTAACCTCACACTATTTGACGGTAGATTAACTAAAGAGAGGCTTTAGTTTGATTTTCGTTAAACTAAGGTTATTTGAGGTTGACGTTTACGTCAACAGGAAGTAGTCTGAAACCAGTAAAATAATTTGTTGACGTAGACGTCAGCTTAGAGAATAACCAGATGATGGAGTAACCATGAAAGTACTTGTGCCAATCAAACGCGTGATTGATTACAACGTAAAGGCAAGAGTCAAATCTGACAACAGTGATGTTGATTTGAGCAATGTTAAAATGGCGATCAACCCATTTTGTGAAATCGCAGTAGAAGAGGCGGTTCGTTTAAAAGAAGCGGGCACAGCAACGGAAGTTATTGCCGTATCAATTGGCGATAAAGCTTGTCAAGAGCAGCTAAGAACTGCGCTTGCACTGGGTGCAGATAAAGCGATCCACATTGAAACAGACGCAAAGCTTGAATCTCTGCACATTGCAAAACTACTGGCTAAGGTAGTGGAACAAGAAAGTCCAGAGCTGGTCATTCTAGGTAAACAGTCTATCGATTCTGATAATAACCAAACAGGACAAATGCTAGCGGCGTTAACTAAACGTGCTCAGGGCACTTTTGCCTCTAAAGTTGTAGTTGAAGGCGATAAAGTGCAAGTGACGCGTGAAGTTGATGGTGGTTTGCAAACGGTATCGCTATCACTCCCAGCTGTCGTTACAACAGACTTGCGTTTAAATGAACCTCGTTATGCTTCTTTGCCAAATATCATGAAAGCTAAGCGTAAACCACTAGATGTAATCGCAGCGGATTCGTTAGGCGTTGATTTAGCTCCTCGTATTGAATTGGTGAAAGTTGAAGAGCCAGCTAAGCGCTCTGGTGGCGTTATGGTTGAGAGCGTTGAAGAGTTAGTAAACAAGTTAAAAACAGAAGCAAAGGTGATCTCATGAGCGTATTAGTTATTGCTGAGCACGAAAATGGTGTATTGAAACCTGAAACCGCTAAGGTGGTTGCTGCTGCAACAAAAATCGCAAGCGACATTACCGTATTAGTTGCAGGTCACAACATTGCTGAGGCTGCCAATCACGCTGCTCAGATCGCTGGCGTACAAAAGGTGGTCGCGGTTGACGATGCTTCATTCGAACATCAATTGGCAGAAAACACATCTGAGCTAGTTGTTGAATTAGCAAGCGACTTTTCACACATTTTGTTTTCAGCGTCTACCACAGGTAAAAATATCGCGCCACGTGTCGCGGCGTTACTCGACAAATCACAGATCTCAGAAATTATCGATGTGATTGATGCAGACACCTTTAAGCGTCCAATTTATGCTGGTAATGCAATTGCGACTGTAAAATCATTAGACTCACAAAAAGTTATCACTGTGCGTGCATCAGCATTTGATGCCGTAGAGACTCAAGCAGCATGTGACATTGAGGATCGTTCGCAAAGTATTGCCTCTCAAGTGAGTGAGTTTGTGAGCATTGAACAAACTGAATCTGAGCGCCCTGAATTAACTGCCGCACCGGTTGTTATTTCAGGTGGCCGTGGTATGCAAAACGGTGAAAACTTTGCCTTGCTAAATGGTATTGCTGACAAACTAGGGGCCGCAATTGGTGCATCGCGTGCTGCTGTTGACGCGGGCTTTGTGCCTAACGATATGCAGGTGGGCCAAACCGGTAAGATTGTGGCGCCTAACTTATATATTGCAGTTGGGATCAGCGGCGCTATTCAACATCTTGCAGGTATGAAAGATTCTAAGGTCATTGTCGCTATCAACAAAGACCCAGAAGCTCCCATTTTCCAAGTGGCTGATTATGGCCTTGTTGCGGACCTATTTGATGCGTTACCAGAGCTTGAACAGGCACTGTAACGCTTCTTTTTGTAGCTAGCCTACATCAAGAAAAATAATTCTGGTTGTTAAAGCCGTTGTACCTTTGGTCACGGCTTTTTTCGTGTCTGGGATAAAAACGGTAGGAATAAATATGTTATCAGGCTTAAATCACATCACAATAGCAGTATCTAACTTAAACACGTCACTTGATTTTTACTGCGGCTTGCTAGGATTCGAGCTTTGGGTAACTTGGGACAAAGGGGCATATTTAACGCTTGGTGAGGTATGGCTTTGCTTATCTTTAGGTGAGGTATCTCCAAGCTCAGATTACAGCCATATAGCGTTTAGTGTTGCTGCCGAAGACTTTACAACTTTTTCTAAAACGATATTGGAAAACGGGGTTGGCTTATGGCAGCAAAATAGCAGCGAAGGAGACTCGCTCTATATTTATGACCCCGATCATCACAAACTCGAGATCCATAGTGGTAGTTTGCAAAGTCGGTTAAAAAGTTTGCAGCAGCAACCGTATTCAGGCCTCACTTGGTACAAAGCGGTGTGATTCTATTTTCTAGAATGCTTGTATCTTTAATTGCGCATTTTACTTCTGGTTACGGAGCTCCATAATAAAACAAAACATGATGGAGCAAAGTAATGGCAATTCAACTAAATGGCAAAGCACATGACATCGGTGGTCTTTCAGTAAACCGCGTACTTCCGCAGCGTGCGAAACGTATGGTAGGTCCTTTTATCTTTTTTGATCAAATGGGCCCCGGTAACTTCAGTGCTGGTGATGGGATCGATGTAAGGCCACATCCACATATCGGGCTTGCAACTCTGACTTATTTGTTTGAAGGTAACTTGCTCCATCGTGACTCTCTTGGTAATCAACTTGAGATCCACCCAGGGGATGTAAATTGGATGGTGGCAGGGAGCGGCATTGTACACTCGGAGAGAGAATCGTTTGAAACCAAAGGGCAATCACATACTATTCATGGTTTGCAATGCTGGGTGGCGCTACCGGAAGAAAATGCTGACGTTGAACCCAGTTTCTCACATATAAACAGTTTTGACTTGCCGACTAGGCAACTAGAAGGGGTGATGGCTAGGGTCATTATCGGCAGTGCGTATGGCTTGCATTCTCCTGTACCAACATTTTCACCTATGTTTTATGTTGATGTGATGGCAAAAGCTGGCGGGCATATTGAAAGGCCTGATCAGACACAAGAGGTTGGCGTATATGTGATTTACGGCGAAGTGGTGGTGTCGAATAACTTATATAGTGCAGGCTCATTTGTATTACTTGAAGACGACGACGCGCAATTACATTTCAATGAGAATAGCAGAGTGGTATTGCTTGGTGGAGAGGCGTTTAAAAAAGTCCCTTATATTGATTGGAACTTTGTTTCTTTTAGTAAACCCCGTATTGAACAAGCGAAGCAAGATTGGCGAGAGGGCAAGTTCGATAAGATCCCCGGTGATAAATTGGAGCATATTCCTTTGCCTTAGGGTGATAAAAGTACACCCAAATAGAACATGCTCTCTTTTATCTATTAATAGTCGTAACTAATATGCTGGAAGAAGCGTACGTTGATGTCTTGCTTTTCAATATTAACAGGAAGTTGTGCAACAAAGCGTTTAATCGCCGTTTCTACGTGATTCATAAAACGACCATAGCCCATATCTTTTTTGTCTTTGTCATTGGCAACGATGACAAAGCGAATGGTATCCACTAGGTTTGCTTCGTTAAACAGTGAGTAAATTTGATTGTCACCGGAGCCGGTATCAAAACTCAGCTTTTGTAGCTCTCGGTTAGTATCGGACTTATCGATTTTGGCGCTTCTGACAATAGGTAAACGGCCATCGGCTACCATTGCTACCATATTGAGCTGTTTATCGGCGCAAGAAGAAAGAAATGCATCTTCTATTGTGCGATAGAATTGTCCGTAATCACCAGGGCGCATTTGGCTTTGGAACTCTGTTTTTATTGCACGTGACACTGGAATGTTAAAGGTCGCATAAGTCATTTCGCTATATTCTTCTGGTAACGTGCAGTTTCTGGCTTGATAACGTGGGTAAAGTGCACGCAACTTATAGCCATACGACTCTTTGTCGCCTTTCGCTTTGGCAAATAGGTCATAGGTTAAATGTTGATGGTCTCGCACTCTAAACTGAGGTTCTACCGAAGAAAACCCTTCTTTAAGTGCATCAAGCACCTTTTTTACTTTGCTGTGGAAGGTCGCTGCATTGGCGCGTAATTCATTTCCCGTGGCTAAAAATAATAAGCGGATTTTACGCGCTTGGTATCCATCATTGAGATAAGTTTGGTGCGCTTCGTGGAACTTAGGATTGTAGAAAAACAAAATCTGCTTTTCTGTTTGCATGGTATAGGCTTCGTCGTGGTAACGCACCACTGGCAATTTATCGTTCGCAATTACATGTACATTATGCAGTTCATATTCGTCACACAGTGCGAATAGCTGGCGAGACAAACGCTCGTAACATGCGCTGCTGGAGTCAAAACATGCATAGAATGCATCATCTGGTTTAAACTCAGCAAGAATATAGTGATTGTTCCTAGCCTTAGTTGATATATAAACACGATTCAAATTCATTGAAGCCATTACTTTTGTCCTTTCCTCGGTAACGTGACTTAAGCAGTGTTTGTGGTATAAACACTGAGATGGCGCAACTATAGGATGAAGTTGTGACGGAAATATTGCGCTAGAACAAAATTTGTCACAAAAATCTGATGAACATTTAACCAAATGAATAAATCCTGATACAGCGCAGATAATTGCTGTAAGTTCGGCTGAGTTTTTGTAATAATGCCGAGGTTAACTAAGAGCATAATTCAGAGGAAAGATTTCCTATGGCGGAAACTGAAAATCGCCCATCAAACTTTATTCGCAACATTATTGATGCGGATCTTGCCAGTGGCAAACATGCGTCTACGCACACACGTTTTCCACCTGAGCCAAATGGCTTTTTACACATTGGCCATGCTAAATCAATTTGCTTAAATTTTGGTATTGCCCAAGATTATCAAGGTAAATGCAACTTACGCTTTGACGATACCAACCCAGAAAAAGAAGACATCAACTACGTTAAGTCGATCCAAGAAGACGTACAGTGGTTAGGTTTTGAATGGGATGGCGAAATTTGCTATTCATCAAATTACTTTGACAAGCTCTATAGCTACGCAGTTGAACTAATCGAAAATGGCAAAGCGTACGTTTGCTTCCTGTCGCCTGAGCTGGCGCGTGAATATCGTGGCACGCTGACTGAACCTGGCAAAAATAGCCCTTATCGTGACACTTCACCTGAAGAGAACTTAGCCTTATTCGAAAAAATGAGAAATGGCGAGTTCAAAGAAGGGGAATGTGTACTTCGCGCTAAGATTGACATGGCAAGCTCATTTATGGTGCTTCGCGACCCTATTATCTATCGTGTACGTTTTGCACACCATCATCAAACTGGTGATAAGTGGTGCATCTATCCGATGTATGACTTTACGCATTGTATTTCCGATGCGCTTGAAGGGATCACGCATTCACTTTGTACATTAGAGTTCCAAGATAACCGCCGTTTGTACGACTGGGTGCTAGATAACATCAGCATCGAGTGTCATCCACAGCAAATCGAGTTTTCTCGTTTAAATCTTGAATACACAGTGATGTCGAAGCGTAAGCTCAACGACTTAGTTGTTAATAACCATGTTGAAGGGTGGGATGACCCGCGCATGCCGACAATTGCAGGCCTTCGTCGTCGAGGTTATACACCAGCTGCAATTCGCGAATTTTGTAAGCGCATTGGTGTAACCAAAATGGACAACATGGTTGAAATGGGCATGCTTGAAGCGTGTATCCGTGACGACTTAAACGAAAATGCACCACGCGCAATGGCAGTACTTGACCCTGTTAAGCTAGTCATTGAAAACTTTGATGCAGATAAAGTTGAAATGCTGCAAGCGCCTAATCACCCAACATTAGACATGGGCGAGCGTGAGCTACCGTTTACGCGCGAAGTCTACATTGAACAAGAAGATTTCCGCGTAGAAGCGAACAAAAAATTCAAACGTTTGGTGCTAGGTAAAGAAGTGCGTCTTCGTAATGCTTATGTGATTAAAGCTGAGCGCATTGAAGAAGACGAAAACGGTAATATTACGACAATCTACTGTAGTTACGACCCTGATACTTTGGGTAAAAACCCAGAAGATGGTCGCAAGGTGAAAGGCGTAATTCACTGGGTATCGGCTTCACATTGTATTGAAGCGCCAGTACGTCAGTATGACCGCCTATTTACTGTGCCAAACCCAGCGGCTGCTGAAGATTTCACGGAAGTGTTAAACCCAGACTCTTTGGTAACCATTGCGAATGCCAAACTTGAGCCAGCGCTTGCAAACGCTAAGCCTGAGCAAGGTTATCAGTTTGAGCGTTTAGGTTACTTCTGTCGTGATAACAAGTCAGAAGCGCTAATGTTTAACCAAACTGTTGGTCTACGTGATTCGTGGGCTAAGATAGAACAGCAAGGTTAATACTAAATGAGGTCGGCTTATGTCGACCTTTTTTATTGCTTTTTCTGCGTACAATTATGTCTGAAAAATCCATCCAACACTTCTATATCAACGAACAGCAGTCCATCTACTTACTGTCTCATCATGATGCAAAAAAGCACCGTCAATGGCTGAATATCTGTAAAAAGCAATTGAGCCTACTTGGCTATAAACATGTTGAGGTAATTGGCTCCGGTGCATTTGGCTTTGTATTTGCTGGTACAAGTGATATGGGGAAGGACTGGGTGTTTAAATTTTCTCGGATCACGCTTGCCCAAAGTGTGCGTGATAGGCTTGAAGATGAAGGCTATATGTTGTCGCAAATTGACAACCCGATGGTGCCAAACTTCTATGCGTTCGAGCGAGTAAAGAAGCAAGGCATTTTGATGATGGAGCGTGCCCCTGGTGAAGACTTAGAAAAGATCTCGCTCAAAAAGGGCCGTTTTAAAGCGCATGAGTTGGTAAGCCTCGCGCTAAAACTCAGAAATGTGTTGGTTGATTTGCGCGAGCGTCGCAATGGCATGTCTCCTCAGCCCATCGTTCATGGAGATATTAAGCCATCTAATATCGTTTGGGATGAAGCCTCAGATGGTTTCTCTTTGGTTGATTGGGGAAGCTCAGTCTATGCTCAGGTGGACGTGCATGGTGAGCCTATCGCGAGCAATATCATGGATTTGATGTCATCTGATGTAAGTACGACCAACGCTCGGATGGGAGATGTGTATTTTATTGGCGATGAACAAATGTCGGGTGCACAATCTTCTCCTCGCTTCGATGAGCAAGGCGTTGCATCGACGATTTATGCACTGGCTAGTGCACAATCATGTCGTTTTGGTGCTCAGGTAATTCCTGCTAGCGCTTTGGGACTGCCAAAAGTATTTGCGCAGGTGCTAGATGGCATGCTTAGCAAAGACAAAGCAACGAGGGACAGCGCAGGGGATTACTTTGTTCGTAATATGCCAGCAATGGCAAAAATGTATTTACCTGATTTAACACTGTCAGAGAAAAAATCCCGCATTCCTTTTTGGACCTACGAAACCACAGTTAAGCCTGAAACGGTCGTCTACAGCTCACGCAAGCAGTTTTTGCGTCGTGCTGACGATAAACACAATCTAAGAGACGTAAACGACGCGCAATTAGATAGATATTATAAAGAGTTTTTGTTTGATACCGGCGATACCGAGAAAGCCTTTTTGGCTTCAATCAGCAGACTGGCAAAATATCCGGTCGTTGGTGGTCTCAGTTTTCATTGGAAAGACGCGCAGGTATTTGTTGAGTCGAGTCTTATTTTACACGATGAAACATTGAGTCATGCATTTAAAGACGCGTTGAACGCCACCGTAATGATTGCGCAGGGGATCAAACAAAAAGGTTTGTTTAAATGCTGTTTGTTCGACGCGCGGCAAACTATTCAATTGACTCGTGACGGCACCGGTGCATTCCAATTTGACCATCTGCCAGAACTAGAATTTAGCGTTAGCGATATTTCGAGTAATGAAATTACACGTCCGCATTCATACTTTGAAGACGGCAAAGATCCAGACGAGCAGCTGCAACTGCCAAGACAGATAATTCAATGTGTGTTCGAGTTAAACCAAATCCATCATACAGGTTGCATCATTTTTGAATCGTTACAAGATAGGATGAAAATCCATTATTACTATCGGCTACTTGATGCTAATAAAGAAACGCAATTTAAGGCGCTACTGACTCGGATCATGCAATACGCCGTTAGCGTTCAAGATTATGGCGTAGCAGGGTTTATGAAGCTGCCCTATAAAAATACACGTGAGTTTGCTCTATGCGACCGCCAGCCTGACTTTTTCTTTCCCAAAAACCCCAAAACATTTGTTGTTAACACTTAGGTGCTACTTAGGTGTTAGTACCACTTCTGGCCAGTCATTAACTGCTAGTTCTTTACACTCATTATAGTGAAGCAGGAGTGGTAAACATGACAACACAATTTCAAATTAACGCGATTGACTACAAACAATTTAAGCATTTATTTTCTTTAAGCGATGAAGAACTAGCGGTATTACATGCCAAGAAACTCGTCGTTGACGCTAAACCCGGCTATCCTTGTCGCGTTTCCCTACAAGAAGCCGAGATTGGGGAGGTGGTGTTGTTGTTACATTATCAGCACCATACTACTTTATCGCCATATCGCTCTTCTGGGCCTATCTTTGTGAGGGAAAATGCAGTACTGGCAGAGCCTAAAGTAAATGAAGTGCCAGAAATCTTGCAAACCAGATCACTGTCCATCAGAGCCTACGACAGCTTGGGTGTAATGATAGAGGCGCAAATCGTAAAAGGAATGGAAATTAAAGACTGCCTCCATACCTTATTTGATGACCATAAAATCGAATATGTGCATATTCACAATGCAAACCCCGGTTGCTTTAATTGCGTCGCGAGCAGAGTATAGGAAAAAGAAGGTGGATCTGCCCAGGCTAAAACCAATCTGCTGAGTCTTTCAGAGTTGATGGTGTCAAGTTGAGGCGCTTGTCGATTTATGAAATAGTGACTATACCAATTCAAATGGCGATAACCTAGCTGACGAAGGAAAGTGATGAGCAATCAACTCGCTTACGATAGCAATGCTATTCGTAAGTCTATAGAAGTGCTGTACAAGCAAGAAAGCCGGAAAATTTACGCCACACTGATCCGCCTTCTAGGTGACTTTGAGTTAGCGGAAGAAGCATTGCAAGACGCGTTTAATGTGGCGTTAAAACATTGGCCTACTCAAGGTATACCAGAAAACCCAGTCCCTTGGTTAATTTCTACTGGTCGCTTTAAAGCCATTGATGCAATACGTAAACAGCAACGTCAAAGAGAAAAGCTAGAAGTTGCTGCTACTGACTTGGATGGGGTTTCTGACATCGCAGGCCAAGCTCAAGAGCAAAATGCCAATGCAATTGAAGACGACCAATTGCGGCTAATTTTTACTTGCTGCCATCCGGCTATTGATCCAAAAGTACAAGTTGCGCTTACGCTGCGGGAGGTCTGTGGACTGACAACAGAAGAAATTGCCAGTGCATTTTTGGTGTCTAACACAACAATGGCACAACGAATTGTGCGCGGCAAAGCGAAGATCCGTGATGCCCGTATTCCGTTCGAGCTGCCAGACGACACTGACTTTAACAACCGACTTGATGCGGTGCTCACGGTTATCTATCTGGTCTTTAATGAAGGGTATTCAGCAACACAAGGCGAACTTGCAATACGCAGTGAACTGACTTCGGAGGCTATCCGCTTAACTCGTTTACTTTATTCTCTGACGCCAGATCCAGAAGTGGCGGGGTTACTCGCCTTGATGCTCTTGAATGATGCAAGAAGGGCGGCGCGCACCAATGCCTGCGGTGACATTATTTTACTGGAAGATCAAGACCGAAGCCTTTGGAGTAAAGGTATGATCGCCGAAGGTACGCAGTTGGTCGCTGAAATAATGCGCGCCGGTGAATATGGCTTTTACACCATTCAGGCGGCTATCTCTGCGACCCATGCAGTTGCGATAACTGCAGCGGCGACAGATTGGTCACAGATTGTCGAGTTATATACTCAGCTACACCAAGTGAGCCCATCTCCTGTTATTGAGCTCAACCAAGCGGTCGCAATCGCTATGAAAGAGGGGCCTGATGCGGGTATTAACATTATAGAGCGGCTACTAGAGCACAAAGAAATGCAAAGGTATCACTTGGCTCATGCGGCTTATGGCGAACTATTATCTCGTGCTGGCAGAACCGCAAGTGCGATTAATGCATTTAAAACAGCTCTTAATTTAACTACGCAATTACCAGAGCAAAGGGTTCTCAAACAAAAGCTTCTTAAGCTCGGTGAAAATTAATTAAGAAAATTTTCCCTACTTTGTCGATCTCTAGAGAATGCATTCGACTAGAGTGTATAGAGCACTTTATTTATCAAAACCGCAGGTGATCTTTGGTTATTCAGCTCTATTTACGAAAGACAACAGGAGAATTGACGATGAAAGTAATGGTGATTGTAAAAGCAAGTGAAGGGTCTGAAGCAGGGGAGTTACCAACCGCGGAATTAATGGCTGCGATGGGGGAATTCAATAATGCATTAGTTGATGCTGGAATTATGACTTCTGGTGATGGTTTAAAGCCGAGTAAAGAGGGAGTTCGCGTTCGTTTTAAAGGCGAAGAGCGGATTGTAACTAAAGGGCCTTTTGCAGAGACTAATGAGTTAATTGCGGGTTATTGGGTTTGGGAAGTAACATCGATGGAAGAGGCGCTAGAATGGGTTAAGCGCTGCCCTAATCCCATGAATGAGGAATCAGATATTGAAGTTCGACCGTTTTATGAAATGGCTGACTTTGCAGATATTGATCCCTGCGGCGAAATCCTCGCAGACGAAGAACAATTAAGACAAAAGATTGCGATGCAAACTGCACATGTTTGCAATTATTTGTTTTTTGCAGGGCGTACCGAAGAGGCACTTGAATACTATCAACAGCATCTATATGCCAAAGTCGGTCTACTTATGCGCTTTAACGAAAGTCCAGATCCTATCCCAGATGGTGCGATACCAGAAAACTTTTCAGATAAAGTAATGCACTGTGAGTTTAGTATTGGCGATATGAAGATTTTTGCATCTGACGGCTGTGGTGATGATGCTTCGTTTGCAGGATTTAGCCTGTCTATAACAATTGATTCTGAACAAGAAGCTCACCGTGCATTCAATGCTCTAGCCGATGGTGGCACGGTCAGAATGCCATTACAAGAAACATTTTGGTCCCCCCTTTACGGTCAAGTCGTTGATAAATTCGGTGTGGCGTGGATGGTGATGCTACCTAGTAACGCCGCTAATTGACCACGAGTACGGAGTAGCTAAGTCAAAGCGAGCAGCAAAAGATGCTCGCTATTCAGATACCAATTAATAAGGAGCTGGACACACTATGAAATATGTCGCTTTGGTTTATTACGATGAACAAGCAATGGAAAAGCTCTCACAAGATGAATGGGACGCACTTAACCGTGAATGCATCGCGTGCGGGGAATCATTAAAAGACCGCGAGCAGATGATAGGGGGTAACGCGTTGCTCTCAACTCAAAGTGCGACAACATTGCGGGTACGAGCGGGTAAAGTTGATATTACCGATGGTCCTTTTGCAGAGACTAAAGAGCAGCTTGCGGGCTTCTATTTACTTGATGTTAAAGACTTAAATGAGGCTATCCAAGCGGCTAGCAAAATTCCGCCTGCACGCTATGGCAGCATCGAAATTCGGCCTGTTCGCGAGTTGCAAGACGAGAATAATGTCAGCTATGAAGCACAAAGACGTGAATAAGAGAGGGGTCAAAGATGAGTTATATTGATGGTTTTGTATGCGCTGTACCCACCAATAAGCGCGAAGAATATCGGGCGCACGCCAGTAAAGCGGCAAAAGTGTTTAAAAAGTTTGGAGCAGAACGCGTTGTCGAGGCATGGGGGGATGATGTTCCTGATGGAACGCTTACCTCTTTTCCACTGGCTGTAAAATGTAAGCCTGATGAAACTGTGGTGTTTTCCTGGATCACTTGGCCTTCAAAAGAAGTCCGTGATGCTGGAATGGCAGAAGTATTTAAAGATCCTATTTGCGATCAAGAAGCTAATCCAATGCCGTTTGATGGCAAAAGGCTCATCTATGGTGGCTTTAAGACAATAGTAGAGTATTAACCTTAGTTATTAAATTGGGCTGAGTTATCAGTCCAATTGACATGGAGATGATATATGTCGAACTTTACCATTACCACGTTTGATTGGGTGCCTGAGCTGCCAAGAGGTTATGTCCGGGATATTCGCTTGCGCTGGGCGCTAGAAGAGGCGGGAATACCCTATGATATAGAGCTTACCGCTTTCAATGAACGAGAAAATACGCATTATTTACATCAACCATTTGGCCAAGTTCCTTGGCTTAGCCATGAAGATAAGGAGATATTCGAAAGTGGTGCTGGTCTGTTATACATCGCTGAGCATAGCGATGAATTAATATCGACAGAAAATAGCTCATCGGTAATACAGTGGCTATTCGCCGCGCTCAACTCTGTAGAAATGGCGAGTCTTCCATGGACAATTTTGAAATTTTCTGGAGATACTTTTGAGAATCATGGTAGCAAAGCGATAGAGCAATTTTTACATAGCCGCTTGAAACACATGAATGAATATCTTAGGGAGAGAAACTGGTTGACTGAGCAATTTTCTGTTGCAGACATCGCGATGGCTGATGTACTTCGTTTGGTCGATAGGTTTGATGGGCTAAAACAATATAGTTATTGCCGAAAGTATCTAGAGCAATGCGTTTCTAGAGCTGCTTTTAAAAAAGCATACAAAGATCAACTGGAATTGTACTCTACAGTAAGGTAACCAAATAAATGGAAGAAGGTGTTTATGCAACAAATTAAAACAACATTACTATTTGTAGGCCAACATGCGGGTAATGCGAAGTCAGCTGTAGAATCTTACATCGAGCTATTTCCGAGGTCCGAAATTTTGGATATCGAACTTTATGGAGCCGACGACAATGAGCCTGAAGGTGCTGTGAAACTTTTAAAATTTGCGTTAAAGGATGTTGAGTTTTTGGCGATGGACAGTTATCTCCACCATAAATTTGGATTTACTCCTGCGATGTCAATTTATGTTGACTGTGAATCACAGCAAGAAATCGAAAAAGCTTACAGTACGCTAGCTGAAGGTGGAAAAGTGCTGATGCCACTTGGCAGCTATGGGTTTAGCCAAACTTTTGCTTGGTTAAATGACAGGTTTGGTGTGTCTTGGCAGCTAAATTTAGCGAACTAAAAAGCCAGCAATTTGCTGGCTTAATGCTTAAATTGGCGAAGTGGTAGGTTAGTTACCATTTTCCTCAGCGTACTTTTTGCACGCTTCTTTATCTTCACACTCACCGTATAGATATAGTGAGTGATTAGTCAGTTTGATGCCATTGCTGTTCGCGATTTCTTCTTGGCGTGTTTCAATAACGTCATCTTCAAACTCGACAACTTTGCCACATTTTAAACATACCAAGTGATCATGGTGCGTGCTGCCAGACAGCTCGAAAACAGATTTACCGCCTTCAAAGTGGTGACGTGTTACAATACCAGCATCATCAAATTGGTTTAGTACGCGATATACCGTAGCTAGACCAATTTCTTCACCTTTGTCTAATAAGATCTTGTACACATCTTCTGCGCTGATGTGTTGATTATCAGGAGACTGAAGGATCTCTAAAATTTTGATGCGTGGAAGCGTTACTTTTAAACCAGCCTTTTTAAGCTCTAAGTTGTGATCAGTCATTAAATCTGTCTCAATCTGTTAGTTATAATTTGTCTTAGGTCAATATTCACGACGCTATACCTAAGAATAACTTGCTCGGGCAGCAAGTGCAAAGCAAATGGAATTAATCTTCCAGCTCGCTTAAGCACATTTCATCATATACTTGTGCACACCATTGTTTAACACGTTGTTCTGTTAACTCTGGCTGACGGTCTTCATCAATACCAAGGCCAACAAATTTACCATCTTCGACGACAGCTTTTGACGCTTCAAAGTCATAACCATCGGTAGACCAATGGCCAACAACAATAGCGCCGCGCTCAGTGACGATATCGTTGATCATGCCCATCGCATCGAGGAAGTATTCAGCATAATCTTCCTGATCGCCACAACCGAAGATAGCAACTAGCTTGCCTTCGAAATCGACTTCTTCAAGTTCAGGGAAAAAATCATCCCAGTCACATTGCGCTTCACCGTAGTACCATGTTGGAATACCGAACAATAGTAAATCAAATTCAGCAATCTCTTCTTTACTGCTTTTAGCAATGTCTTTTACGTCAACGAGCTTTTTACCTAGCTCTTTTTGAATCATTTTAGCAACGTGTTCTGTATTACCAGTATCACTGCCGAAAAAAATACCTACGCTTGCCATTAATTGCTTACCTTCTATCTATTAACCGCTAACTTCTCTTGTAAGATGGTCTCTATGAGTGCACTTCGACTAATGTTTTGCGACTCTGCCATATCACTTAGCGCTTGATACAACTCTGATGAAACCTTAAATTCTACCCTTTTTAGGCCACGAGCACGATCTCTCTTGATTTGATTGCGCTTGTTAACCTTTAACTGCACTTCTCGTGGCAGTGGATTCGTCTTAGGACGTCCGGGACGTTTTTCATTTTCAAATAGGTCGATAGTCGTTCTATCTGTTTCAGCCTTGGCCATTATCCAACACCTGCGCCTTGCCAAAACACTTGGATCAAGCCTTTTGCTATAAATCCAGAGCAACCAAGAAACAACACCAGCCAAACGATATAGCGTCCGAACTTTGGCACGTCACCTTTTTTCAGTACGTCCTGAATCGCCATACCGATGAAAAAGAATATACCAGCTAGCGCAAACCACAGCCCTAGCGTTTCAAATTCATTTATAAATTGACTGACCATCTGAGCTCTACTCAATACTTAAACGGCGGCTACTATATCATAACCTAAATGCATAAATTAAGTTTATAACGGTAAATTCGATTCGTTTTATTGAAGAAAATCAATAATTGAGCGATTTACCGCTTCAGGCTTTTCAGCATGTAGCCAATGGCCCGCACCTTGAATTATTTTTGCTCGCGCATTTGGGAAAGAACGAGCGATGGCATCCCTATGCTCAGGCAGGATGTAGTCAGAATTATTCCCTTTAATGAACAAAGTATCGCACAAACAGGAATGAGTTTCATTAATATTTGATGTAATTGTATCGTATTTTTCAGTAATTACGTCTAAATTGAAACGCCAAGCAAGCTTGCCTTCTTCATTTTTTGCTAAACTTTTGAGCAAAAACTGACGCACACCGACGGTTTCAATATACTGCGACATTATGGTATCTGCTTCACTACGACTTGATACATCACTTTTTTGCACTTCGTTTAGCGCAGCAATTATTGCATCATGTCTTGAGTGATAATCAACAGGTGCAATATCTAATACGACAAGTTTGTTGATGCTTTTTGGGAATAATTGGGCGAACTGCATTGCCACTTTACCACCCATCGAGTGACCAACGAGGTGTATTTTTTCCAGTTTTAACTCATCCATTAGTGCTTTGACGTCATTTGCCATTATTGGATAGGACATTTGCTCATCATGAAAAGAGCGACCGTGATTTCTTAAATCGACGTTAATCACATTGAAATGTTCAGCAAGTGCTTTTGCCACCACATTTACATTTTCCAAAGAACCAAATAGTCCGTGCATAACAAATACACTAGGTTTGGCTTGGTCGCCAATTTGTTGATAGTTTAACTGCATAAATCCTCCAAATTTGGCGCTAATTGTGACATTGAAGAGTAAAAATGCAAAGCCATAGAGTAATAAGTTAAATTTGGATATACTAAGTGACAATTGAAATGAGTTGCTCCTAATTAGCATAGATGACAGGAAACGCATGAAAAAGATAGAAATAGATGACGAGCTATATCAATACATTGCAAGTAACACACAAAGTATTGGAGAAAGTGCTTCTGAGATTTTACGTCGTTTATTAAAACTTACTCCTCGGACAGAATCTAAACCCGTCGCACAGCAGGAAGAAAAACAAGTACAAGAAATGGCAGCTGAGTCACAAACAAAAACACCAAGCCAACCTGTAAAGCCAGCAGCGAATGTTTTTAATATTTTAAATAAAGAAGAGCTTGCCATGCAAAAAGGGGTAGTCGGGCGCTTTTTGTTTATCCTATCCGCGCTCCATCGTACACATAAATCCGAATTTAATAGTGTGCTTGAAATTAAGGGCCGCGATAGAATTTACTTCGCTACGAGTAAAAATGCTCTACTCGAAAGTGGTAGCAGTATGAACCCGAAAAATATTGCAGACAGTGAATATTGGGTGATGACAAATTCAAATACGACTAGAAAGAAAATGATGCTTCATGAAGTAGCTAAGGTGTTAGGTTACACAGATGAAGCTGCCGAGAAAATTAGAGACTACCTATAAGTAAGGAAATCTTATGGCGATCCATCCGCAAGCTGGCAAAAAGGTATCGAAAGAATTATTGGTAAATGTACCTAAGCTGGTTTCATCGTACTATTTAAATGAGCCTGACTTAGAAGCGCATCCAGAGCATTGTGTCGCCTTTGGCACAAGTGGCCACCGAGGTTGCTCACTTAATTTTAAGTTTAATGAGTCGCATATTCTGGCCATCACTCAAGCGATCTGCGATTACCGTAAAAACAACAATATTTACGGTCCGCTTTTTCTTGGTAAAGACACCCATGCGTTGTCGGAAGCCGCTTTTAACTCGGCTATTGAGGTCTTGGTTGCCAACGAAGTACAAGTTATCACACAAGAAAATGATGACTACACACCAACCCCTGTGATCAGCCACGCGATTGTCTCGCACAATTTAACCAATCCACACGAGCTTGCAGATGGTATTGTGGTGACGCCATCACATAACCCGCCAGAAGATGGCGGATTCAAATATAACCCACCAAATGGTGGACCGGCCGATACCGATGTCACCAAATGGATTGAAGATAGATCGAATCAGCTACTACTCGAAGATTTGGTTGAAGTTGAGTTATTCCCGTTTGCGAAAGCGAGAAGATCTGGATTTATCAAGTATGAAGATCTGATCACACCATACGTTCAAGACTTGGGTAATATCATTGATATGGAAGCCATTGCTCGAGCCGGTGTTAATATTGGTGTGGATCCTCTTGGTGGTTCAGGTGTTAATTTCTGGCCTGTGATTGCCAAACACTATGATTTGAAGCTAACGGTTGTAAATGACGTTGTCGACCCAAGTTTTGCCTTTATGCCACTTGATAAAGACGGCAAGGTGCGCATGGACTGTTCATCACCTTATGCAATGGCTAATTTGATAGCGTTAAAAGACGACTATGATATCGCTATAGGTAATGATCCGGACTTCGACAGACACGGTATTGTCACGCCAGATGGCCTGATGAACCCAAACCACTTTTTAGCAGTGGCAATTGATTATCTGATCAAGCATAGAGCTTGGAATAGCTCGATAAAAATTGGTAAAACACTGGTATCTAGTGCCATGATTGACAAAGTGTGTGGTGCAAATGGCCGAGACGTTTACGAAGTGCCAGTGGGCTTTAAATGGTTTGTAGACGGGTTAGCGGCAGGAGAGCTCGCATTTGGCGGTGAAGAGAGTGCTGGCGCTGCGTTTTTAAGAAAAGACGGCAGCACATGGTGTACAGACAAAGACGGTTTTATCATGGGGTTACTTGCCGCTGAGATCCTAGCTGTTACAGGTAAATCGCCATCTCAACATTACCACGCTTTTGAACAAGCATTTGGCGCGCCTGTATACAAACGTATCGATGCACCCGCAAATACTGAGCAAAAAGCAAAGCTCAAGGCATTAAGTGCAGACAATATCAAGGCTGACACCCTAGCAGGTGATAAAATTACTCAGATATTAACCAATGCCCCAGGTAATGGTGCTGCTATTGGTGGTCTTAAAGTCGTTACCGAAAACGGTTGGTTTGCGGCGCGTCCATCGGGCACTGAAGATATTTACAAAATTTATCTTGAATCATTTAAAGGTGAAGCGCATTTAGCTGAACTTGAACATGAGGCAAAGACATTGGTTGACTCAGTGATTAGTTAACAAAAAGCTTCTACAAGCCATACTCCTCGTATGGCTTTTTTGTATCCCAATGCGGATTATTCAACAACATCAATTTGGAATTATGACGTACTTAGCAGAATTAAAACAAAGCGGTGACTTTCTTACTATCACAAGAAATAATGAATTTACACTTGAACCCGTGAACTTCACTTTAGACAACGGTACCTTGGTGGAAGTCCATGATACTGGTGTGATCCAGTTTACGCCCGTTGGTGAAACAACGAAAGATATTGTGCTATCGAGCGCTGTGCACGGCAATGAAACCGCGCCAATTGAGATATGTGACGAGCTTATCCAACATATTATTACTGGCAGATTGGCATTGGCGCAGCGGGTGTTATTTATTTTTGGTAACCCGAAATCCATTAACATTGGCCAGCGTTTTGTCGATGAAAACCTAAACCGCCTATTTAACGGCGCACATAATCAAGAAACAGATAACCCTGAAAAGGTCAGAGCTCAAAAGCTAGAAGGTTATGTTAAGGCTTTCTTTGAACAGGGGAGCGGTGAGCGCTATCGTTGTCACTATGACCTTCATACTGCTATTAGAGGGTCTAAAAACGAAAAGTTTGCAGTTTATCCGTTTTTACATGGTAAGCCGTGGAAGAAATCACAGCTACAGTTTTTATTGTCATGCGGTGTCAATACCGTATTAATGATGCGCTCGGCGGCGACAACATTTAGTTACTTTTCTTCTTACCAGTTTGGGGCCGATGCTTTCACTATCGAACTTGGGCAGGTGAAGCCATTTGGTGAGAATAACATGGCGAGCTTTGCAAAAACCAAGGAAACGCTAAAAGCATTAATTAGCCAAGAAAAAGTGGAATATAAAGAATTTAATGCAGATGAGTTCGAGCTATTTACCGTTCATCGTACTATCAATCGTACTCAAGCCGAATTTTCTTTTCCATTCGCTGATTCTGCAGAGAATTTTACAGGCTTTTCGAAAGGTGAATTACTAGCGACGGACGGAGATAAGCAGTATTTCGCTGAGGTTGAGGGCGAAGCTATTATCTTCCCAAATGCCAATGTGGCTTTGGGGCAACGTGCATTACTAACCGTTGTACCGTTAGAGGTTGATGAAAACTTCATATAAATCATAGATGTAAAATTCTACTTGTCTTCGTATCAAAATCTTTCCAAAAACATTGATGCATTTTCACGGTTATTCATCTAGGATTAGTTGAATAACCGTTTACGTTAACGTAAAGTTGAAACGCTTTAATTTAATTTACTTACTTAAATCGCAAATATTATTCAGTCTTTGATAAGTTGTTAGACCAGTTATTCATACTAACCACAAATGTGATCAAGACCAATTAACACAATCATAAATGCGAGGTGAGTTAAGACTCTTTTCGTCTTGCGCTATCTGAAGCCAGATCTCGTATGAGGAAGTCGGGTTTGAACTCCGTAAGTTTGTTATGACAACAAGAGAAGGTAGGTTATGACTAACCCCAATAATATATCCTTAAATATCAGCCACGCGCTGGAATTTATAGATGGTCATGCACTCAATATCCCTACATTAAAGATTTTAAGTGACCAAGGCGATGTTCTAGACGGTGCAACAGCACCAGATATTGATAAAGAAACGGCATTAAGAATTTACTCTACAATGCGGTTTATTCGTTTACTTGACGAGCGTATGCAAGGTGCTCAGCGTCAAGGGCGTATTAGCTTCTATATGCAATGTCTTGGCGAAGAAGCTGCTGTTACGGCAAGTGCCGCAGCGCTTAAAGAAGATGACATGATCATGGCTCAGTACCGTGAACAAGCTGCAATTCACTATCGTGGTTTTTCGCTTGAGCAGTTCATGAATCAGCTATTCTCGAATGAGAAGGACTTAGGCAAAGGCCGCCAAATGCCTGTGCACTATGGTTCTAAAGAACTACATTACTTGACTATTTCGTCACCGCTAGGAACGCAAATTCCTCAAGCAACGGGCTATGCATACGGCCAAAAGCTAAAACATATTGATAAAGAAACCGGCGAGCTAACGTCTGAAATCGATAATGTCACGATTTGCTATTTTGGCGAAGGTGCTGCGTCAGAAGGTGATTTCCACGCCGGTCTAAACATGGCCGCAGTGCATGGTTCACCGGTCATCTTTTATGCACGTAATAATGGTTATGCGATTTCAACCCCTGCGGATGAACAGTTCAAAGGTGATGGTATTGCCGCTCGCGGTGTAGGCTATGGTATAAAAACTATCCGTGTGGATGGTGCCGATGCGCTTGCCGTTTACGCCGCGACACAAGCCGCGCGTAAAATCGCAGTTGAAAACGGTGAGCCTGTGATGATTGAATCTATTGCATACCGTTTGGGTGCACATTCAACTTCTGATGATCCGTCTGGTTACCGTACTAAAGACGAAGAAGCTGAATTTAAAAATAGTTGCCCGGTAAATCGATTTAAGCAATGGCTTTTAAAACAAGGTTGGCTGGATGAAGCCCAAGATGATGCGGAAAAAGAAAAAATCCGTGAAGATATCTTGGCTGCATTGAAGGTTGCAGAGAAAGTACAGAAGCCTGCATTAGAAGATCTGGTCTCAGATGTTTATGACACGCCAATTCCATCGCTGCAGAAGCAATATGATGAATTGAAAGCGCATATTAAAGCTTATCCAGACGCATACCCAGTCACAGCAGGGAGAATTAAATAATGGCTAAAATGAACATGCTACACGCCATTAATTCGGCGCTAGATATCACGATGGCGGAGCATCCGCAGGCTTGTATTTTTGGTGAAGATGTAGGCTACTTTGGTGGTGTATTCCGTGCAACTTCAGGCCTTCAAGAAAAATATGGTAAACACCGCGTATTTAATACACCACTGACTGAACAAGGTATTTTGGGTTTTGCCAATGGTCTTGCTGCGTTTGGTGCCCCTGCGCTTGCTGAAATTCAATTTGCGGATTATATCTTCCCAGCATTTGACCAAATCGTGAACGAGTCGGCCAAGTTCCGTTATCGCTCGGGAAATGAGTTTGATGTGGGTAACTTAACAATTCGTACGCCGTACGGTGGCGGTATTGCAGGTGGTCTATATCATTCACAATCACCAGAAGCTTACTTTGCACATACACCTGGTCTTAAAATTGTAGTACCCCGCAATCCGTATCAAGCGAAAGGTCTACTGCGTGCTGCCATTAAAGATGATAACCCGGTTATTTTCTTTGAACCAAAGCGCTTATATCGTGCTTCTGTTGGTGAAGTGCCAGAAGAAGATTACAGCATCGAGCTTGGTAAAGCCGAAGTGATTAAAGAAGGTACCGACATAACGCTATTGGCTTGGGGCGCGCAGATGGAAATCATCGAACAAGCGGCACAAAAAGCTGAAGAAGCAGGTATTAGCTGTGAAATAATCGACTTAAGAAGTATTCTTCCTTGGGATATGGACACGGTAGCCAAGTCAGTGGTTAAAACGGGTCGTTTGGTCGTGAGCCATGAAGCGCCAATCACGAATGGTTTTGGCGCTGAGATTGCAGCAACCATACAAAAAGAGTGTTTCCTGCATTTAGAATCTCCAATTGAGCGAGTTTGTGGATTAGACACGCCATATCCTTTAGCACTTGAAAAAGAATATGTGCCAGATGCACTTAAAGTGTTTGCCGCTATCAAACGTTCTATGGAATTTTAAGGATAAGTTATGGCTAAAGAATTTATCTTACCAGATATTGGTGAAGGCATCGTAGAGTGCGAAATCGTCGAGTGGTTGGTGGCTGTTGGTGACGAAGTAAAAGAAGATCAACCTATTTGTGATGTAATGACTGATAAGGCACTAGTTCAGATCCCTGCGGTACATGACGGTGTGATCACTAAGCTGCATTACGAAAAAGGTGAAATTGCGAAGGTGCATGAGCCTTTGTTTGCAATGGATGTTGCTGGCGAGCAAGCTGCTCAGCCGGAGCAATCGGCACCTCAGTCCTCGCCAACTACTTCAACCAGTACTGTACTTGAAGACTTTATCTTACCTGATATTGGCGAAGGCATTGTTGAGTGCGAAATTGTTGAATGGCTTGTCGCTGAAGGTGATGAAATTAAAGAAGATCAGGCCGTTTGTGATGTAATGACTGACAAGGCGCTAGTGCAAATTCCAGCCAAGTACGATGGTATTGTTGAAAAACTCTATTATCAAAAAGGTGAGATAGCACAGGTGCATAGTCCGCTATTTCAAATGAAGTTGGCGTCATCTCACGCCGGAAAATCAGACGATCCAATCGCTGATGTCCACAAGCCTAAAGAAAGTAATGCACAAGCTGCTACTGCAAACGATGATGCTACGCGCAGTTTGCCGAAAAATGGTAAAGCAATTGCCTCTCCGGCAGTACGCCGCAAGGCGCGCGAAGTTGGTGTTGACCTCTCTGAAGTGCCTGGCTCTGGTAAAAATGGGCGCGTTTATAAAGAAGACATCGAACATTTCCTTGAGCACGGTGTAACTGACGCTTCAACCACGAATGAAGCTAGCACCATGGTACAGCCTCAAACGCAAAAGTCGGCTCCTACCTCAGAAGGTGGTAAAAGAGTTGAGCCTCTACGTGGTATGAAAGCGGCGATGGCCAAACAGATGGTGGCCTCTGTTTCGACGATCCCACATTTCACTTACTGTGACGAGATTGACTTAACCGATTTAATTGCACTTCGTGGTGCTTTGAAAGAGCAATATGCCAAACAAGGCGTGAAGCTGACGATGATGCCATTTTTTATCAAGGCGTTGTCACTCGCTATCAACGAATTCCCAATTTTGAATGCAAAAGTAAATGATGACTGTACGGAAATCACTTATT
The DNA here is from genome assembly GCF_000276645.1 of Pseudoalteromonas sp. NJ631. NCBI lineage: Bacteria > Pseudomonadati > Pseudomonadota > Gammaproteobacteria > Alteromonadales > Pseudoalteromonadaceae > Pseudoalteromonas > Pseudoalteromonas sp. NJ631. The sequence goes on along the minus strand of NZ_AKXJ01000004.1, from coordinate 237,663 downwards.
TTGATGACCATAATATTGGTATGGCAGTGGACAGCAAGCTGGGTCTTCTAGTGCCAAATATTAAATCATGCCAAAGCAAATCGATTATTGAAGTTGCCCAATCTGTTACTGAACTGACAGAAGCCGCTAGGGAAGGGCGTGTATCTCCTGATTCTCTGAAAGGCGGTACTATCTCAATCTCAAACATAGGGGCGATTGGCGGTACGGTTGCTACACCGATTATTAATAAACCAGAAGTTGCTATCGTTGCACTTGGCAAAGTGCAGCAGTTACCACGCTTCGATGCACAAGGTAATGTGGTTGCGCGCTCTATCATGCAAGTAAGTTGGTCTGGCGACCATCGTATTATTGATGGTGGCACGATCGCACGTTTCAATAATTTATGGAAAACCTTCCTAGAGGAACCGGCTAAAATGATGATGGCAATGCGCTAATCCTTGTTTTTGCTAGTTTCTACTTGTTGTAAAGGGCCTTTACGGCCCTTTTTTATTTGTAAAAATTTAACAGTAGTAAACGGTAATTTTCAAATTTTTGAATTGGAAATTACTGTGAAAGTCATGCTGAAATTGTGTCAATGTAATCGCTGAACATGATTTGGCCGATAAAAATAGCCATTCAATAAATTTTAAAGCTTTTAAACTAGGTAAGTTTCACAGAGTGAATTACTTGGATTGAGTGGCACATTACCTCTGATGTGCGAGGCAATTCTTAACAAGGTTGCATAACTCCAAAAACCTGCAAGTTATATATTTAGCCCTAAATCTTTCGTAGTTCAATTTGACTAGTAAATCTGAATTATTTCTCATTTTTTTTGTGGGATTGTACTTTGGGTGTAGTGGGTGTGTAGCTGGAAGTCTTATACCAATGCGCGTAATTAAGTGATCTATTTTGAGGCGAAAATTTTGCTATTTAGTTGTTCTAAATGAGAAATTTTTAACACATTTAGCGTCAGATTTGCTCCTAATTTGAGCAAGTATTAAGACTAATTGGTATGAAGATAGATGCAGGGTTGTATTGTTAAGATCTCTGTTCACGGGAGCAAAAAGAAGCCTTAAAAAGATGCCATTTCACTCATGAAATGGCATCTAGATTTATAACGTACTAAGAAATTTAAAACTTGTACGTGAAACCAGCGCTGAATACGCGGCCATAAGTGTATCTAGCAACTGATAGCTCACGAACACTTGGGTACCAATCGAATAGATTATCCACTCGGAAACGCACAACAGCATTATCATTCAGGTAATATGAACCACCTAAAGTATATAAAGTCTGTGATTGGATCTTGTTATACGGATTACCGTTTTGATCGATATAATCATAGAAATTAGTAGAGTCGTTGTTGCGATTACCTTCACCGTAGTACTCAACATCAAAATACACGTTAATGTCTTCGAGAGTGTAGTCAAATCTTAAATCACCACGCCAATCTGGATTAGTGTATTCACCTGTATTGTCTTCGAAGTCGAAGCCGGTATTAGACTCAGCGTCCTTTTTAAGGTTATATAGACGCGAACGAATACCTAACTCACCAGAGTTTTCAGGTAATAATCCACCAATAAGTGGATATTGGTGCAATGGACGCTTGAACATGACCTCGTATTCATATGTCTCAAACTCTTGAAGTGCAGCATTTACATAACCAGATTCAAACGCTTTATCAGCAGGGATCTGGAAGTCTGCGCCTCGTCTAAATTTACCACAGAACTCATTCGGGTAATTAGTAGAGTCGTAACATGCATTTAAGATGTCGGTCAGAGTAAAGTCAACAATCGCGTCTTCAATATCGATCTTTATATAATCAATTTTAAAGCTGAAGCCTTCAAACCACTCTGGAGCATAAACAAGTCCAATATTTAAACCTTCTGCTTTTTCGCTTTCAAGATCTACATTACCGCCAGTTGTACCAACCCTTGAAGCATTTCCTGATACTGCCTTATAACCAGCTGGCACACCAGCAGCTTCACAGTTAGCTCTTCTTGTTGCTGGGCTTGGACCTTTATCTATATTATTGATATCACAAGGATCTGTGCCGAATTGAGAGTCTAGAATTACTGGTAAAAATAGTTCGGTAACAGACGGTGCTCTAACGGTTTCTGAATAGTTAGCTCTAACCATTAGGTCACTGATTGGCTGGTAATTTAGACCTACAGCCCAAACATTGTCTTTACCCGCTGCATCATTGTCAATTCTACGGAACGAAGCGTCAACGCTCAGCGTATTTACAAGTGGAATATCCATGTCGCTTGAAACTAGCGGTAGACTGATTTCCGCAAATAAATCTTGTGTAGTATACGAACCTGAAGTAGAAGCATTAGCCAGACCACTGTTTAACACATTTGTGCCATCTTCACTAAAGCTTGCTTTTTCTGTACGTCTTTCGTAACCAAATGCTGCTGCTAAATAACCTGCAGGTAATTCGATAATATCACCTGTGGTGAACGCTTGAAGGATATCTTGTTCAACACGTGAATAACCCATTGCAGGGTAGGTGATATAATCAAGAACTTCTTGAGAAGCTGGGCCAAATGGGTTGTATGCAACACACTTGCCAACTTCACCCAGTACTGATTGGGTTTCTGTTACACCAAAACCGCTAGTTGTATACTTGTCGTGATAGCCGTCGACATAGTTGGCTTTACAGTCAATAGCGCCATTGTTATAACCAACATCGATTGCCGCTAAGAAGCGATTTTCGTTGATGTTAAAGTCTTGAGAGAATATTTTGCTTACACCTTGTTGATAGAAAACATCCCATTTCCATTCGTTTTCTCCCAGTTCAAAATAACCATCAAAGCCAATTTTTATACTTCTTACATCAGATTCATTGGTAATTTTACGTTTACCCAATGAAGTCCAAGCTTTGTGCATATAAAACTCACCAGGACCACCAAGGTAGTTTTCAAGGCGATTCCTTGTTTCACTTGGTAAGTAAACATAGTCTGTGTCGAATTTAAGTGCAGCGCCAAGGCCACTGAATAGACCTGAACTATATTTGTTTGGTTGATAGCCTTCATTTACCGCATCAGATGAGTTAAAGAAACCTAGTACAGACATGTTGATATCATCTGTAAGCTTATAATTACCTGATATAGTAAAGTTGTAACGCTCAAACCCTTCTCGAGCAGTATTAGATTCAGCAAGGTCCAGACCGTCACCACCAGAAGACCAAACAGCATTACCTGTAGGTGTTCCTGTGTTGAAAGGGATTAATTGCCCGTTACCACTTGGGTCAAATTGTAAAAATGAACCGTCTGGCCACGCACCTAAACCTGCATTAACTACCGCTGTCGGTCCTGGAGTGATAAGGCCAGAGTTTGATAGAATTCCAGCTCTACCATTTGGGTATAAACGACGTTGGCCTGCAACAGGGTTGCCATCGGCATCAACTACCGCGTCAGATCCCAAAGGCGTATAACCACCCCATTGGTCAACCCATGATGGTAATTCGGATGCTAAGATACTTTTCTGATCTTGGTATTCAAAACTAAAAACTAAGTTGCCTTTATCTTCATTGAAGTTTCCGCCAAATAAACCGCGGAATGATTTATCGTACTTACCTGCTTCATCATAATTCGTTACGTCAGCTGAGAACTCGGCACCCTCGTAGTCAGTTTTTAAGATAAAGTTTACAACACCTGCAACTGCATCGGCGCCATAGACTGGTGCACCACCCACCTTAACTACTTCTACTCGCTCAATAAGAGAAACCGGGATATTGTTTATATCTACCTGGCTACCTGGTGCACTACCACCACCTACAGGTGAGTTACTTGAAACAAAACGTGAACCATTAACTAGAGATAGGGTACGTTGAGAACCCAGTCCGTACAAATTAACGGTACTTTGACCAACACCTTGGGAAGCGGCTTCTTCGTTATTTGAAAGGTTTGCTGTCGCTGCAAGCGCGATACCAGGGACTTCCTCTAACACTGATGCTAAGTTAGTTGTACCTCGTTTACTTATATATTCAGAGTCAATCGTTTCTATAGGTTGTGTTGACTCTAGATCAACTCGAGAAATACGTGAACCTGTTACTTCTATGCGCTCAACTTTATCTACTACAGCTTGATTTGCGTCTTGTTCTTCTGCGTATACTGCTGGAGATACCGCTGCGATTGTCGCACTTACGGCTAAAGCCGCTTTGATCGACGATGAGAGTGTATTGATTTTCATAATTATTCCTATTTTTTTAGCATATCTGTGTATGCAATAGCGACTATATTTAGATTAATTACAAATTTACACACTCAATTGATAATTTACTTTTTCAAAATTAATTTGTTACATTTCATACTATGCAGCTAGTATTTACGCGTTTTTTTAGTATCTTGTTATTAATTGTTAAATTTATTGTTGTTGTATTGGGGAGATTAAAAATTAATTGTATTGATTGGTTTACGAAATGGATATTTGTTCAAAGAGAGATAACTTATTTGACACTAATTTTATAACATTATTTAACTACTGAGTGATGGAAGGTATGAGACTCAATCAATTTATTATTGAGTCTCGATAACAAGTTTCAGGATTATTCAATACCTTTCTTTGAATAAAGAGTTACTTTATCTGAAAGCAGCGTTACTTTAATGTGCTTGTCTTCGCTTCCCCAAATGCAATTGGTGTGTAGCGTTTTTTCTTCACATTTATCAGCAGAGCCAAGAATATTCTCAACTTCAGCTTTGTCCATGCCTACTTCTAGCTTATTGTAGTTTTCTAAACTTACTTTAGAACAGCCGACTAGGGTGAGTAGCGCAGCAGCAGTTAGTAATTTTTTCATAGGGTTGCCCGTCTAATGTTTGTATTTTCTTATTTGAAAGATGACCCCAAGTTTGGGGTGATCTAAGTAATGTATGTCGCCGCTATACACGCGTGTATATTGGGACATACGAGCAGTACGAATGTCGTTGCCGTCTTCGTACTTTAAATCTAAATCCGTGGTCACGTAAAGGTAGTGTCTCACGTGAATTTTAATCAAGCCTTCAAGTTGCCAATGCACTTGCTCTTTTGATTCTTGAATATTAAAGCGCTTCGATAGTGACGAAAACTGATCGTCATTTTCAGTTACGCTATAACTGGATGGTGGCGCAAACTGTTTGCCAGCAATAATTTCGATGTTGGGAGCACGCTTGTTACTTTGTTCAGGGAATCGCCAACCAGTGTGCAACAGTGGCTTGAGTCCTTTACGTTTTAACTCGGCAATTTTGTTAGAAAAATTAAACTGTGACTCATTCAATAAATAAATTGAGTCCATATGTTCTTGTGGCTCAACTTGCGGTGAAAGAGGCAAAGTGCCGAATTTTTCAACATAGTTTGCATCTGGATCGCAAGAACTGGAGCGTGCACCCGATGTTAATCCACGAATAAAATCGTGCTCAGCGAACTGCTCACTGCCTTCCAAGCATAGTTTATAGCCGGTGGTATTAAAACCGTCGAATAATAGTGACTTGATGTTTTTTTGATTGAGCGGCTCAGGTTCAATACTAAAGTCTTCTCGCAAAGAGAAACTAGGCTCTTGCTCAAATGCTATCATTTCTACTTCAAACCAACGGGTGGCGTGTGCAGACGCGCTACTTACCAAAGCCGCTAGGATGGCCAGACTTTTTATTGTTTTCATGCTACAGCCTTTTTCTCAAAGTCATCAATCATCGCATTAACCAGTTTCAATCTCTCTTGGCCATTTTTTTCTTCGATCAGGAACTTCAGTTTATTCGCGCCTTCCATTCTATAGGTTGACGGGCTACTTTGTATCAATCCTATGATGAATGTTGGGTTAACTTTTGTATGACTACTGAACTCAAAGAAGCCACCTTTGGGGTTTGCTTCGACCTTGTTAATGCCTAATTGGGTTGCCTTTAGCTTAACAGACTGCACCGCAAAGAGGTTTTTCGCCGCATCTGGCAGCAGCCCAAAGCGATCGATTAATTCGATCTGCAGCTCATCGAGTTCAGCCAATGATTTAGTGCTTGCTATGCGTTTATACATACTAAGACGAATATTTACATCATGAATGTAATCATCCGGTAGCAGTGCTGGGAACTTAAGGTCAACCTCGCTTTGCTGCTGAAGTAGGTTATCGAGTGTCGGCTCTTTACCATTTTTTAAAGCTTCAACTGCTTGTTCCAGCATTTCCATATACAGTGTAAAGCCAACGGTTTGAATTTGACCGCTTTGGTCGTCTCCCAGTAACTCACCTGCACCACGGATCTCTAAATCGTGGGTGGCAAGGGCAAAACCTGCGCCTAAGTCTTCGAGCTGCTCAATGGCCTGTAAGCGCTTGACCGCGTCTTTAGTTAAGGCTTGGCTATTCTTCGTGAGTAGATATGCGTATGCTTGGTGATGGCTTCGTCCTACACGGCCGCGAAGCTGATGTAACTGTGCCAATCCGAGTTTATCGGCTCTATCCATTATGATGGTATTAGCAGAGGGAATATCGATACCGGTTTCAATAATGGTCGTACACACAAGCACATTATACTTTTGGTGATAGAATTCACCCATCAAGTGCTCAAGTTCTTTTTCACGCATTTGCCCGTGGGCGGTGGTGACATTGGCTTCTGGCACGAGCGCTGAGATATCAGCGGTGATTTTGTCTATCGTCTCGACATTATTGTGGAGGAAGTAAACCTGTCCACCGCGCTTGATTTCACGCAAAATTGCTTCGCGGATAAGCTCGTCGTTGCGCTCTCGCACAAAGGTCTTTACTGCTAATCGTTTGGCTGGAGGTGTTGCGATAATAGAGAGATCACGCATACCACTCATTGCCATATTCAGTGTACGCGGGATTGGGGTAGCGGTTAGGGTAAGAATGTCGACATCCGCTCTAAGCTGCTTAATTTTTTCTTTTTGTCTCACACCAAAGCGGTGTTCTTCGTCAACAATCAACAAACCTAAATCGGCGAACTTGATGTTTTCTTGAATAAGCTTATGGGTGCCTATCACAATATCAATTTTGCCTTCTTCAAGTTTTTGTAACGTCTCCTTTTGTTCTTTCGCTGAGTTAAAGCGCGAAAGCACACCAACTTCAACAGGCAGATCGGCAAAACGGTCTTTAAAGTTCTCAAAGTGTTGTTGGGCAAGGAGCGTAGTTGGCACTAAGACAGCCACCTGTTTGCTATCGTTGACGGCAACAAATGCAGCGCGCATGGCCACTTCGGTTTTACCAAAGCCAACATCACCACAAACTAGCCTGTCCATCGCTAGGCTTGATTGCATGTCTGCAAGTACGGCTGTGATTGCATTGCGTTGATCGTCTGTTTCTTCAAATGGGAAGCTATCAGAAAAGTCTCGATAGGCACTCGCATCTAGCTTAAATGCATATCCCGGCTTACTTTGGCGTTTTGCGTATATGTCTAGGAGTTCAGCTGCAACATCTCTGACTTTTTCAGCCGCTTTGCGTTTTGCTTTTTCCCACGCGTCGTTACCCAGTTTATGAAGAGGTGCAGAAGCTTCTTCACCTCCAGAGTAACGACTGAGCATATGAAGCGAAGAAACAGGCACATAAAGTTTAGCGTCATTGGCATAGATGATAGTCACAAACTCGGTAGCAATACCCGCTGCATCTATGGTTTCTAGCCCTAAATAGCGGCCTACACCATGATCTAAATGAACAATAGGTTGACCTTCTTTTAACTCAGCGAGGTTTCGGATCAGCGCGTCTTGCCCTTGCTCGTATTTATGTTTACGGCGGCGCTTTTGGGAGATCTTAACACCTAACAGTTCTTGTTCGGTGATGATAGACAGCGATTGTTTGTCCAGTAGTTTCACACTGGTCGCAAGCGGAGTGACGACCACACCAACATCTGAGTCGCTAGATACAAACTCTGCAATGCGCTTATAAGGCTTAAGCTTTAGTCCTGTCGGTTTTAATAAGGTAAGCAGTGACTCTCGTCGGCCCTCTGATTCAACACTGAATAACACCCGAGACTTTTGTTTTTTTTCAGCAGCAATATAATCGAGGATTTTTTGATACGGATTAGCTTGTTTATGCTCAATGCGGACATCGTCTATTAATTCTGCTGCGACATTGTTATTGCCCGCTTTGGTTCCCAGTATCGCTTGACTAAGCTTTATTCGAGAGAAGCCGTTAAGGCCTTCAAATAAGGTCTCTATTGGCTGATATAGCTTGGCTGGTGCAAGTAGCGGGCGAAGAGGGTCAACCCGGCGACTTTCGTAGCGTTTAGATACGTCTTGCCAAAAGGTTTGGGCCGCAGATTCAATGTCGCCAAAAGGCATAAATACGGTATCTTCAGGTAAATAGTCAAACACCGTCGCTAACGAATCAAAAAAGAGCGGTAAATAATACTCTATACCCGCTGGCCAGTTCCCTTTGCTGACTTGCATATAGATGCTGTCTTTTTCACTACTTGCGCCGAACGCTTCGCGGTAATTAATTCTAAAGCGTTCAATGTCTTCTGCATTGGTTGGGAATTCGTGCGCCGGTAATAAATCGATAGCATCAATCTCATCATTTGAGCGTTGGCTTTCGATATCAAAATGACGAATTGAGTCTAACTCATCATCAAAGAAATCTAGTCTAAAGGGGAGTGGGCTACCCATGGGGTATAAATCAATTATGGAGCCTCGAACAGCAAACTCACCATGCTCCATTACCTGCTGAACATGACGATAACCCGCTTGAGTTAAGGTATCACGCAAGCTTTGTGCGTCTACTGTGTCACCTTTTTTTACCTGAAGACTCATGCCGTGGATAAAGCTAGGTGGTGCGGTACGTAGCATGAGGGTTGAAACAGGAATGATGAGTACGGATTGCTTTTCCTGTTTGAGTGTATTTAGCGTCGCAAGACGCTGAGAAATAATGTCTTGATGTGGTGAAAAGTGATCATAGGGTAATGTTTCCCAGTCAGGAAACATCATGACCGGCGTGTCTTTTAAAAGATACGCTAGTTCATGCTCAAGGCGAAGTGCAGAAGGTGTATCGGGGGTGACGAGTACAATTAAGTTGTCATGTTGTTGGATGTGCTCACTCAAACACAGTGACAAGCTACTGCCAACCAAATTACCCCACGAAATTTTATCCTTGTTTGATTTTACCCAAGGTAAATTGTTCCATTGCACATTCGCCATTGATTACTCCTATTTATTAATCGCGATAAATTTTGCAAAGATCCTGATAGTGATCGATTCGTCTGTCTCTTAAATACGGCCAGATGCGACGAACAGATTCACTGCGTGCAAGATCAACATCAACAACCGAGATTTCCTCAGCTTCTTCAGATGCATGCAATAACATTTCACCTTGCGGACCGGTAACAAAAGAATTGCCCCAGAATTGAATACCTTCACTTTGACCTGAAGGGTCTGATTCATGGCCAACACGGTTAACGCTAATCACAGGTACTCCGTTAGAGACTGCATGTGCACGCTGTGCAATTATCCAAGCATCTCGTTGACGGATTTGCTCTGCTTTATCATCGCGAGGATCCCAGCCAATTGCCGTTGGGTAAATTAAAAACTCAGCGCCCGCCATTGCCATCAGACGCGCACCTTCTGGGAACCACTGATCCCAACACACTAGTACGCCTAATTTACCTACAGAAGTCTGAATTGGAGTAAAGCCCATGTCGCCGGGGGTGAAGTAAAACTTTTCATAAAAACCTGGATCATCAGGAATGTGCATTTTACGGTATTTGCCGGCAATCGTACCGTCAGACTCAAGTACAACTGCGGTGTTGTGATAAAGCCCTGTTGCACGCTTTTCAAATAACGACGCAACGATGACAACATTTAGCTCTTTTGCAAGTGCGCCTAGTGAGTCTGTGCTTGGGCCTGGAATGGTTTCCGCTAAGTCGAAGAGATCTGTGTCCTCAGTCTGGCAAAAATACAAGCTGCGGTGCAATTCTTGTAACACGATAAGCTTAGCACCCTGACTTGCTGCTTTTCGGATACCGTCACAGGTTTTCGCAAAGTTGTTTACGAGATCTGTAGAGTTACTATGTTGAACAATACCAACTTTGATGTTTTTTTCAGTCATGGTACTTACCTTAAAAAACCTTTTGGTAACTGCATCGTAATACAGTGCAGGCTACCGAATTGATGGATGATTGGTAGGCAGTTTACGCCAATTACCGTTCTTTCTGGGTGAGCAAGAGAGACTTTATCTAGCGCTTCTTGATCTTTGTCGTCGCCATAGATAGGTACTAACACCGTTTTATTCAAGATCAGATAATTTGCATAGGTTGCAGGTAATCTCTCACCCTCGTTATCAAACTTAGCACTAGGCCAAGGTAAACTAATCAAACGGTATGGATCGCCATTTGGGGTGCGGAATGTGCGTAGCTGCTGTTCCATTTTATTGAGGGCATCGTAGTGCTCGTCTGATTTGTCGTCGCACTTAACATATACCAAGGTGTTGTCCGGTGCAAAACGCACTAAAGTGTCGATATGACTATCCGTATCATCACCGGCTAAGTATCCATGATCTACCCACAAGAATGACTCTGCACCCAACTCTTTTTGCAACAATAGTTCTAATTCGGTTTTACTTAGATGTGGATTGCGATTTGGGTTCAACAGACACTCTGAAGTAGTCAATAAAACATTGGACTCGTTGATCTCAATACCGCCGCCTTCAAGTACCACGTCAACCTGTTCGAAGGTACAGTTTGGGTTGAGGACCTGTTTAGCCAGCTGCTGATTGATCTTATTGTCTAAATCCGCAGCAAACTTGTTACCCCAACCCGTAAAGGTGAAATCTTTGATACATAGATTTCCTGTACTTGTTTGCGTCGTAAGTGGACCATGGTCACGGGCCCACGTGTCATTGCAAGGCGTAACAACAAAGTGACACTTGGTTAAGCTAACCTCAGCTGCGCTAAGTAAGTTTTCAATATGCTGTTTTAACGCTTCATCATGCGCCACGATAACGACTTCTTGAACTTGGGTAATATGTTGGCAAAGTGCAACGTACACAGGTTCAACGTCACTGAGAATGTCGCTCCAATCGGTATCAGAATGCGGCCAAGTAAGCATGATTGCATCTTGTGGTGCCCATTCTGGGAGTAAAGTAAAACTCATTAAATCATCACCATATAATAATAAGCCTATAGTTTATCATTAACCTCAGGTGTGTCAGTAAGTTTTGTGAAGATAATTGAGCATTTAAATAAGGCACTTAATGCGTTAAAAGCCTTATTGGTCTTTTTGCTGCTTTAGCTTAAGTTGTCTGGTCTGGGCGTGTAGGCTTGCCCGTACAAGCAACTCTTGATCCGCTTCTCTAATAGCGGTAAAAGCGAGGGTGAATTTACCATCTTGCTTGGCAATGACTTCTGAGTAGCAAAAGATAGCACTGGCTTCATTGCGCAAAAATATTTTAGTTCGTAACGACTGTCCGACCTCATAATCTGCTTCTAACGTTGCGGTCAGGCCGCCGCCGCCGTAGCTGTCACAAAATAAATGACTGTCGTCAGGCTCTTCAGTCGCGAGAATATGGCTGATAATTAAATCAATCTTACGTGATTGCGCCTGCAAATAAGCTGCTAACTCATTGGCAATATCACCCAGATTACGAAGTGGTCGCAGGGCATTAAGATCTAACTCATTAATTTCGTTCGCGAGCTTAAATAGCGGCGGAATTGCAGCTTCTAATTGATATTCGTTTTCTGGAACCATATTGTCATCAACTGGGTAGAGGTTGATCTGAACCTGTTCAGCTATCTGAAAATACTGTTCAAATAATTCCTGCAAATTCGCTTTCATGTTTTATCTCTTGGCATCGCGCCGCTTTACAACTTTCTCTATAGTAACGGTTTAGTTTACCGATAATCAAACTTTGAATTGCTCAAGTAGTTGTTCTTGGGTTGTTATCTTTTCTACTTGAGACTGCATGGTGGCATCTACGCTCTTAGCTTCGCTATACACCGACTCAGAAATACCACGAATTGATGAGCTACTGCTATTCACGTTATTTACAATGTCATTTTGCTCATTCAGCATATCAGCAATACGTGAATTTAAATCGACAATATGGCGAATGGCACTACGCATATCTTCAAGCGCGGCTCGAGTTTGCTCTGCCTTTTCAACCGTTTTATCGACATAGTGTTGACTTTGCTTCATTACAGTAACCGCGCTTTCTGAACCTGACTGTAGTTGACTTATCATTCCACGGATTTCAGTTGTAGCTTCTTGTGTTCTTTGTGCAAGCGATCTTACTTCGTCTGCAACGACGGCAAAGCCGCGGCCAGACTCACCGGCCCTTGCGGCTTCAATGGCAGCATTGAGCGCTAAGAGGTTGGTTTGCTCAGCGATACTGTTGATAACCGATAATATTTGCTCAATAGCTGTAGACGAGCTTTCTAACTCCGTAACTACGGTCATTGCCGAACTGATTTGATTAGATAGCTCTTGAATTGTCTCCGTTGTTTCTGCAACGATTTTTTCTCCTTGGCGAGCAACTTGATCGGTGGTTTTAATTGCTTCAGCGGCTTCATGGGCAGATTGTGTTACTTGATGCTCGGTTGTAGACATGTGTGTTGTTGCTTCATCAAGGACTTTGATACTCGCCAATTGCTCTTGAATGGAAAGTTTGGCTTTATTTGCAACTTTAGATGTTTGTTGAGCATCGTTTAAAACTTCATGGCCTAAACCCTGAATATTCGCTATTAGAGACTGTAAGCTACTGGTAAAGGCATTAAAATTTTGCGCCAGTGCTGCAAATTCGGGTTCATGCTCGGTATTTAATCGTACGGTTAAGTCCGCATTACCGCGTGCGATAGCAGCCATGGCGGTGTTGATTTCATCAAGCGGCTTTAATAATAAGCTAATCACAAAAGAAAGTAGTACAGTCGCGAGTGCCACAGAAATAAAGGCAAATATGGCTGCATCTCTTTGCAGTCGTGAAAGTGCGGCAAAAACGGTGTCTTCATCCAGCATCACCCCTAAATACCAATCTAAGCCTTCGACTTCTTTAAACTGCACTAATTTGTCTTCGCCGTTGACTTCAACGTATTGGATATTTTCTGAGATACTTATATCACCGAGAAATGTACGAGAAGACTTACCATTTAGTTTTACATCAGGGTGTGAGATAGTCGACCCGTCTTTACTCACCATAAAGGCAAAACCCGCGTCTAGCAGGTTAAACGAGTTAATCATTTCGCCGAGTTTTGCCAAACTAACGTCGTAAAAAATCGCGCCGTTAAATTGACCTCGTTTAAACACTGGTGCACCGATTGATACCACAATTTCGTTGCTTACTGCATCAGCGTAAGGTGCTGTGATAATGAGCTTTCGTGCGGTTTTTGCGTCGGTATACCAAGGCCGCTTTCTCGGGTCCCAGTTTGCACCTGGGTTCCAATTTGGATCGCTAGCGACATATTTTCCAGTTTGCTCTTCACCATAACCTATCAGTAGGAATGAGGTTGTGAGCTGTGGCTGAGAGAGAATAGGGAAGGCCGCGTCTAAGGTGTCAGTGGAAGCAACGAGATTGGTAGCAAGAGCAGCGAGATCGGTTGCTCCTTTCATTTGCGCAGTGACAGTGTTACTGATTCCCTGAATTATTTCATTCACACTTTGTTCTGCTTGCGCTTTGATTGCTGATTGTACGGAAATGTATTGAATAACAGATAAGATCAGTAATGCTGCAAGCAGCACCAGCGCAGAGACGGATACGACTTTGTGTTTAAACTTCACGGCCACACTCCAATAAGTTTGATACATTAAACTTATGACATTTAATAAGAAAATGCCAAACCTTCTACACTGCATTTGAAGGTATTTCAAATTATTGCATTTATATTAATTATTTATTCATGGTGTGCTTCCTATCCTTTAAGACTTAGAAGAGGAGAAAACATCATGTATAAACCAGTTTTAACAGCAATAGCCTCGGCAATGATACTCGCTGCATGCGGTGGCGGTTCAGGTTCTGACTCAAACGACAACAACACCACGCAACCAACCCAAAAAACCACCGTAAGTGTTGGTGTATCAGATGCTGCTGTGAATAATCTTGCAGAGGTAAACCTTGTTATTCAACAGCTGACATTTAGAGCATCTGGAAAAGAAGATGTCACATTTGATACCTTGGATGCGCAGGGGAATCCAATGAAAATCAATCTGCTTGAATATACGGGCGATGATATCTATTTAGTTGTAAACGACCAAGAGATCGATGCCGGTGATTATGAGTGGATCAGAGCCGATGTTGTAAACGGTAGTGCGGGGTCTAATTTTGATTTAACCTCTAGCGTGCGTTTTTTAGATGGTAGTCAAGCACCATTAGCCGTAACCCGTAAAGGAAACGATGGTGTAGGTGAAATCCAACTCAATAACTTCTCGTTGAATGAAGGTGAAAACCAAATCGTATTGGAGTTTGACTTAAATAAGGCGCTGTTGAAACGCGGGAATGATGACACGGTTTATCTAAAACCAACAGCTGTCCGTTTGGAAAATCTGTTAACCAGTTTCGAAATTGAGGGCATGGTTAGCGAGTCTGTGAAAAATGCATGTATAGCAGATAATGCGGACCTAGCTCCTCTAGTCGGAGAGTACAAACATGTTGTTTATCTTTACAATGCGGATGTTGCAGGGCCAAGCGACATCAGTGATGAAGATTCAGCGCCGGCAGCAACCGCAAATTTAGATGCCGAGAGTGAATATGAGATAGCATTTATTGGTTCTGGAGATTACAAAGTAGGGTATTCGTGCTTAGGTCATTTAGATGATGCCGAAACGATAGATGCAGATTTTAGTTTGTATCAAACAAAAGACGTTACGTTAACGCAAGATACAGAAGTCAATTTCGAGACAAACTAACAGCAAACAAAAAGGGCTTCAATTGAAGCCCTTTTTACTACTTAAATTCAAAATTAAGCATTTTCTAGTGCAGCGCGTGGGTCAACATATTCCATGTTGAAGCCTTCTGCTACTTCTTTACACGTTACTTGACCTTTCAGAACGTTTAAGCCGTCCATGAAGTGTTTGTCATTTAATAGCGCTTGTTTGTAGCCTAAGTTTGCAAGCTTGATGATGTACGGAAGCGTTGCATTGTTAAGTGCAAACGTTGAAGTACGTGGTACAGCACCAGGCATGTTAGCTACACAGTAGTGAACTACGTCATCAACAATGTATGTTGGTTCTGCGTGTGTAGTCGCTTTAGAAGTCGCGATACAACCACCTTGGTCTATAGCAACGTCAACAATGGCAGCACCTGGCTTCATCGCTTTGATGTGTTCTGCAGTTACAAGCTTAGGCGCCGCTGCACCAGGAATTAGTACGCCGCCGATCACAAGATCTGCTTCTAGTACGTGCTTTTCAAGTGCATCAGCCGTTGAGTAGATAACTTTAGCTTGGCTACCAAACTGTGCATTTAGTGAACGTAGTACGTCGATGCTACGGTCAAGGATAGTAACGTCTGCGCCTAGACCTACAGCCATTTGCGCTGCATTACGACCAACCATACCACCACCGATCACAACAACTTTAGCTGGTTCAACACCCGGCACGCCACCTAGCAGCATACCACGGCCTTCACGCGACTTTTCAAGCGCTTGAGCACCAGCTTGAATTGACATACGACCAGCAACTTCTGACATTGGCGCTAGCAGTGGAAGACCACCACGCGCATCAGTTACCGTTTCGTATGCGATACAGATAGCACCGCTCTTAACTAGATCTTCTGTTTGTGGAAGATCTGGTGCTAGGTGAAGGTAAGTAAATAGGATTTGATCTTCACGTAGCATTGCGCGCTCAACAGCTTGAGGCTCTTTTACTTTAACAATCATATCAGCAGTAGCAAAAACTTCTGCCGCTGTGTCTAAAACTTTAGCACCAACTTGAACATAATCTTCGTCAGTAAAACCAATGCCGATACCAGCATTTGTTTCAACAACGACTTCGTGACCGTGATTGATTAGTTCACGAACGCTCGCAGGAACCATACCAACGCGGTATTCGTGGTTTTTTATCTCTTTAGGTACACCAATAATCATAATATTCGCCTCAAAATAAGAACGGGGTAAAATTTTTGACTATTATATTTACCTATAGCCAGTGTGTCTCACTGTTTTAATATTTCAATGTAGTGATATACTCTGAATTAACGAATCATTCAGGATAAAAAACTACACTATGTATCAACAACTAGACAGAATCGACAGAAAGATTTTAGTCGAACTTCAGAAAGATGGCAGAATTTCCAACGTAGAATTAGCCAAACGTATAGGATTGAGCGCTACGCCTTGCTTGGAGCGCGTTAAAAAGCTGGAGCGAGAAGGATTTATTCGAGGTTATAAAGCCGTAGTCGATCCTGCTAAGCTTGGGCAGGGACTTTTAGTGTTTGTTGAAGTGACAGTGAATAAAAACTCGCCTGATGTGTTCGATAGATTTAATCAAGCAGTAAAGCAGCATGACGAAATTATTGAATGTCACCTTGTGTCCGGTAGTTTCGACTATTTATTAAAGACACGAGTGACCGACATGTCAGAATATCGAGGAGTTTTAGGAGAAATTTTACTTAAACTGCCAAACATCAGTGAAAGTCGCACTTTTGTGGTCATGGAAGAAGTAAAAGGAGAAGAAGGAGAAGTAATAAAACCTTGTGCACCTTGAGGTATTTCTTGGTAAGGTGTAAGTATATACAGCAATACTAACGCAAATCACTAATTTGCTGACGTTTTGGGCTTTTATAGTCCAGAAAAGAAACAGAAAAAAGGTTTAATTACAATGCGCTTAAATGGTGTGCAACGCCTCTTAGAGACAGGTTTGATTGTAAGCACGGCTGCAGCAATATTTATGTTGTGTGCGTTGATAAGTTTCGACCCAGCCGATCCTGCTTGGACTCAATCCGGTGAGTACGTAAAAGTAAACAATATAACTGGTGCTGCCGGAGCTTGGCTGGCAGACATTATGCTGCTGAGTTTCGGTTGGCTGGCGTTTTTGATCCCAGCGGCGCTGCAGTTTCTTGGCTATTTACTGTTTAAAAAACCACATAAGCTACTGCAACTAGATTACACCACGCTAGGTTTGCGCCTTATTGGCGCGACACTGTTCATTACCTCTGCGAGTGCAATCAGCAGCATCAACTTCGATGATATCTATAATTTCTCATCTGGTGGGGTAGTAGGGGATGTGGTTGCTGGTGCAATGATGCCTGCCTTTAACTTTACCGGCACTTCTATACTGTTACTGTGTTTTTTCTTCGCCGGAATGACACTACTTACCGGTGTATCTTGGGTTGAATTCGTTGATTATTTAGGTGAAAAGGTACTCGCCGGCTTTAGATGGGTACGCGATAGACTGACAGCAGAGCGCAATGTAGAGCAAACGGAGTCAGTTTCACAGAAATCTGAGGGCGCTAGCACCAAAACGGATAGAGTAGAAAGTGAGGCACCAATAATAGCTACCGAGCGAAACGATGATCATGAGCAGGCTCTCCAGCAGCAAACCGATACTGAAATTAATATAGATTTCGATGCTGAAGAAGAACCCAGTGGACTTGGCAAATTAAAAGATAAATTGTTCCGCAAAACGAACACTGAACCTGCACCTCAATCCACGTCTGCACCGCACTCTGATCTACAAGAGAAGAAAGAGCCGTCGGTATTTGATGAGCTAGATGATATTCTAGAGCAAGAAATCAACTTTTCAGCGATAGAGGATGAGCCACTGGATACTGTCGCGGCATTAAATGCCTTGGATGAAGCACCAGTGCACGAAACCAAAGTGGTTTCTCCGGCAAGGCCTCTTAAGCCTAAAGCACCTGAAAAGGCGGCCAATGGTTATCAGCCTCCACCAAGCGCCAAAGAGCAATTTGAAGCGCTTCTAGAAGCTCAGCCACCTGCGGATCCATTGCCTTCATTAGATTTGTTGGATAGGCCGGACAAGGCTAAAAATCCAATTTCGCAAGAAGAGTTAGATCAGGTCTCGCGTTTGGTTGAAACTAAACTATTAGACTTCAATGTCCAGGCGCAGGTAGTTGGTGTGTATCCAGGCCCTGTCGTTACGCGCTTTGAGTTAGATCTCGCGCCGGGCATTAAAGTTGCTAAGATCACGGGTCTGGCAAAAGATTTAGCGCGTTCATTATCTGCAGTCTCAGTGCGTGTAGTTGAGGTTATCCCAGGTAAAACTTATGTGGGTTTAGAGCTACCTAACAAACACCGCGAAATCGTACGTTTGTCTGAAGTGATAGGTGCCCCTAAGTTTGAACAAAACCCATCACCTTTGACCATGGTGCTTGGTAAAGATATCGCGGGCCAACCAGTTGTTGCTGATTTAGGTAAAATGCCTCACCTGCTGGTGGCCGGTACCACTGGTTCTGGTAAGTCAGTGGGCGTTAATGTCATGATCTTAAGCTTGTTATATAAGTCGCCGCCAGAAGATGTGCGAATGATCATGATAGATCCGAAAATGCTTGAGCTTTCAGTTTACGAAGGTATCCCACATTTATTATGCGAAGTGGTTACCGATATGAAAGAGGCAGCAAACGCGCTACGCTGGTGTGTGGGGGAAATGGAACGCCGTTATAAGCTGATGTCGGCACTCGGTGTTCGTAACCTCAAAGGTTACAATCAAAAGATTAAAGATGCCAAAGAAGCGGGTCATCCAATTTTAGATCCACTCTTTAAAGATACAGACGGTATGGCGGATGAACCACAAGAGCTAGATAAATTACCGAGTATCGTGGTCGTTATAGACGAATTTGCCGACATGATGATGATTGTTGGTAAAAAAGTAGAAGAGTTAATTGCACGTATTGCACAAAAGGCTCGAGCGGCAGGCATACATTTAGTGCTGGCAACACAGCGTCCATCAGTAGATGTTATTACGGGTTTGATCAAAGCGAATATACCAACGCGAATGGCGTTCCAAGTATCAAGTAAGATTGATTCACGTACAATCTTAGACCAACAAGGTGCGGAGAATCTGTTGGGTATGGGTGACATGCTCTATTTGCCGCCAGGAACGAGTGTTCCGGTTCGTGTACATGGCGCGTTTGTTGACGATCATGAAGTACATGCGGTGGTGAGTGACTGGAAAGCAAGAGGCAAACCAAACTACGTAGAAGAAATTCTATGCGGTGAAGCGACTGAGGATATTTTACTACCAGGCGAAGCACCGGAAGGTGGGGATGAAGAGTCTGACCCACTTTATGATGAAGCCGTTGGGTTTGTTATTGAAACAGGCAAAGTGTCTGTTTCGAGTGTACAACGTAAGTTAAGGGTTGGTTATAACCGTGCCGCTCGATTAGTTGAGCAAATGGAAATGTCTGGAGTGGTAAGTGCTCCTGGTCATAATGGTGCACGAGATGTATTGGTAAAAGGTGGAGCCAATTAATGAAAAAATTTAAGCAAATTGCGTTGCTAACGGTATTATCAAACCTCCTTATTCAGCCTGTGTGGGCTGATGAGGCAGCGATGCAAAGTCTAAAAGGAAGACTGGCTGAATTAACCAGTTTTCAAGGTAAGTTTGAGCAAATCGTTAAAGATCAAGAAGGCAATGAGTTGCAAACCGGCGAAGGGGCGATAATCTTAGCGCAGCCACTAAAAATCCGCTGGCAACAAGAGATGCCGGATGACACTTTATTTGTATCAAGCGGAGCAACAACCTATTACTACGATACGTTTGCTGAGCAAGTGACCATCCTAGATACGACTAAACTTATTGATACTACGCCATTTGTGCTACTTACGACCCAAGAGGACAGTCAATGGTTGAAGTACAACGTAGCACTTAACGGTCAAGAATATCTGATCACGCCAAAAAACAAAGTAGACTCGCAGGTAGAGCAATTAACACTGCGTTTTGATGATAAAAGCGATGGCTTAGCACTATTGAAAGTGAACGATATTTCAGGTCAAGTCTCTACGTTTAGCTTTAAGGAAAGCAAAGTCAATACACCAGTAAAAGAGAGTTTGTTTGAATTTACAATTCCACAAGGAGTGGTCGTAGACGACCAAAGAGGCAGTGACTAGTTTAGGGTTTGATTTTACACCTGATGTACGACCGTTGGCCGCAAGAATGCGGCCAACCTCGTTAGAGCATTATGTCGGGCAGAGTCATATTTTGTCCAAAGGCTCTGTACTTTATCGTGCGATCGAATCTGGACGCTGTCATAGCCTGATCCTTTGGGGGCCACCCGGAGTGGGTAAAACCACCCTTGCTGAGATCATAGCCAACTATGCGGATGCAGAGCTTATCAAACTTTCCGCTGTTAGCGCGGGAATTAAAGAGGTTCGTGAAGCGGTCGTCGATGCTAAAAATCGATTAGCTCAGTTTGGCAGACGTACGCTGTTATTTGTTGACGAAGTACATCGCTTTAATAAATCCCAGCAAGACGGATTTTTACCTCATATTGAAGACGGCACCTTTATTTTCATTGGTGCGACCACTGAAAATCCTTCTTTTGCACTGAATAACGCGATCTTGTCTCGCGCGCGCGTCTATACTTTACAATCGCTTGTAGAGGATGAATTAGGTCAAGTACTCAAAGATGCGTTGTCACGCGATGAACAGCTGTCGAAATTAGCGATCACCATTGATGACAGCGCACTTGAACTCATCGCCAAAGCAGCTTCGGGAGATGCGAGAAAGGCGCTTAATCTGCTGGAGCAGGCTGTTGACTTAAGTTTTGAGCCAAACTCAAACACTCATTTGGTGAATGAACTTGTACTAAAACAAGTGTTGCCCAGCCAATTATCAAGTTATGACAATAAGGGCGACTTATACTATGACCTAATCTCAGCGTTTCATAAGTCAGTTCGCGGCAGCGCACCAGATGCGGCACTTTATTGGTATTGCAAAATATTAGCAGGCGGTGGCGATCCGCTCTATGTTGCACGGCGATTGCTGGCGATCGCCACTGAAGATATCGGCAATGCAGACCCAAGAGCTATGCAAGTTGCGTTAAATGCTTGGGATATATTTCATCGTGTTGGGCCAAGCGAAGGAGAGCGTGCAATAGCACAGGCAACGCTTTATCTCGCGAGTGCGCCAAAAAGTAACGCGGTCTACATGGCGTTCAATCAAGCTAAACGCGATGCTGCTAGTGATCCAAATTACCCCGTACCAGAACATCTCAGAAATGCACCGACAAAACTAATGAAAGAGCTGGGTTTTGGCGAAGAATACCGTTACGCACATAATGAACCCGGCGCGTTTGCTGCTGGAGAAAATTACTTCCCTGAAGCCATTCAAGAGCGACAATATTATCAACCCACAGACAGGGGACTTGAGAAACAAATCGCTGACAAGCTTAACTATCTACAGACGCAAAATGCGCAAAGTAGCACCAAGAGGTACAAGTAGCGATGCTGATAAATTATCTCACAATTGCGCTAGGTGGAGCGTTTGGTGCAATGTTACGCTTTTTTATCAGCGATATGTCGATAAAACTCTTAGGTAAGGGATTCCCTTTTGGGACGTTGATCGTTAATATTCTTGGTTCATTATTGATGGGTGTGCTTTACGGTTTAATTGAAAAAGAAGTTATTTCAGTTTCTCCATCTAAAACGTTGATAGGTATTGGCTTTTTAGGTGCGTTGACTACTTTTTCTACATTCTCAATGGATTCCTTGTTGTTACTTCAACAAGGGCAATATGTGAAAATGGCGTTTAACGTCACATTAAACGTGGTGGCGTGTATCTTTATGGCCTGGGTTGGTCTCTGCCTCATCATGCAAAAAGGTTAAAAAAACAATGTTAGATTCTAAATACTTTCGTCAAGACATCGAGGAAGCCGCTGCGCGTTTGAAAAAGCGTGGTTTTGAACTCGATGTTGCTAAGATCACCGAATTAGAAGAAAAGCGCAAAGCGCTACAAACCAAAACTCAGGAATTACAGAGTGAGCGTAACAGTTCCTCCAAAGCGATTGGTCAAGCTAAAGCGAAAGGGGAAGATGTTCAACCTTTACTAGATGCTGTTGCAAACTTGGGTGACCAATTAAGTGCGGCAAAAGAAGAGCAAGATAAAATTCTTGCTGAACTTAATGACTACGCAATGTCGTTGCCAAACCTCCCTGCTGATGAGGTACCTGCAGGTGCCGATGAGTCTGAGAATGTTGAAATAAGCACTTGGGGTGAGCCAAAGCAGTTTGATTTTGAAGTTAAAGACCATGTTGACCTAGGTGAAGCGCTTGATAAGGGTCTCGATTTCGAAACTGGTGTTAAGCTAAGTGGTTCTCGCTTTACAGTGATGCGCGGTGGCGTTGCGCGTATGCATAGAGCGCTTGTACAACTAATGCTGGATACCCACACTGAGCAAAATGGTTATACAGAAATGTATGTACCATATCTTGTGAATAAAGCGAGCTTGTTTGGTACAGGTCAGCTTCCTAAGTTTGCAGAAGATTTATTCCATACAGAAGCATTATCTGAAGACCAAGATGGCTTTAGTCTAATTCCGACAGCAGAAGTACCGTTAACTAACTGCGCTCGTGACGTTATTTATGACGAAAAAGAGCTGCCGATTAAGATGACGGCGCACACGCCTTGTTTTAGAAGCGAAGCAGGTAGCTACGGGCGTGATACGCGCGGACTTATTCGTCAACATCAGTTTGATAAGGTTGAACTTGTCCAGCTTGTAAAACCTGAAGATTCAATGGCAGCGCTTGAAGAGTTGACAGGTCATGCAGAACAAATTTTACAAGCACTTGGCTTACCTTATAGAAAAGTGGTGCTTTGTACTGGAGACATGGGATTCGGCGCGACGAAAACGTACGATTTGGAAGTTTGGTTACCAGCGCAAAATACCTACAGAGAAATTTCTTCTTGTTCAAACATGTGGGATTTCCAAGCGCGCCGTATGCAAGCGCGTTTCCGCCGTAGTGGTGAAAAGAAGCCTGAGCTACTTCATACCCTTAATGGTTCTGGTTTAGCGGTAGGTCGTACTCTAGTTGCGATTTTAGAAAACTACCAGCAGGCAGATGGGTCAATTATTGTGCCTGATGCACTAAAACCATATATGGGTGGTGTAGAGGTTATTAAAGCAAGCTAAGATAGTACTGCTTAATTGAGCTTTGCTCGATTTAAAAACTCAAGTTATTGAAAAGAGGTTGGATTCGTCCAGCCTCTTTTTATTACTATATTATGAATGTTTTTTTACAGAGAAATATAGAAAAACAAGATCATAAACCAACAATTTACGTCTTGAATATCTAGGTATCTATATAAAAGTAAAATAATTATGCTTTTTCTGCTCAGCTGTACAAGAATTACATTTCTGATCGTTGCATGACTCGCTGAGATGTGATTTATTGAAGGTATGGGTTTGGCCAAATCTCATCGGTAAGTAGCACATCTGTATGAAATACGATGTCGCTCGTGTTTAACTTTTCTCAATAAAATCTTTAATTTAAATAGTTAGTACGAATAGTCATTATATCGCAAGTCACTATCTTCGTTTTGAATGACGTTCGCTCAAGTTTGAACTACACAGTATTAGAAACGCTAATGCTGATCGAGAAAAAGGTGAGGATATTACCTATGAAGAGACAGAAAAGAGACCGTTTAGAAAGAGCACATTCACAAGGATTTAAGGCAGGATTAGCCGGTCGGTCGAAAGAAAATTGTCCCTATCAACAAGTAGAACACAGATCAGAATGGTTAGGCGGATGGCGAGAAGCGATGGATAATCGCAACATCTTTAAAACCTGATACCGAATTTTAGGAGAGCAAAGCCCCAGACGGGGCTTTGTGTGTTTTTAAAACGATAACAGCGAAAAAGTTAAAATGCGCTGGTATCTTGGAAAAGACCTACTTTCAAATCTTTTGCTTCATAGATCACGCGACCATCAACTTCGACGATGCCATCTGCTAGACCCATAAATAGCTTACGTTTGATAACGCGCTTCATTTCAATGCGATAAGTCACTTTTTTAGCAGTCGGTAAGATTTGACCCGTAAACTTCACTTCGCCCACACCGAGTGCACGACCAAGACCAGGACCACCAGACCAACCAAGGAAGAAGCCTACCAATTGCCACATCGCATCCAAACCTAAACAGCCGGGCATTACTGGATCACCTTTGAAGTGGCAGTCGAAGAACCACAGATCAGGGTTGATGTCGAGTTCAGCAATAATTTGACCTTTACCATGCTCACCACCGTCATCATTAATCTGAACGATGCGATCCATCATTAGCATGTTGTCGCTAGGTAGGCGGCAGTTGCCTTCACCAAACATTTCTCCACGACCACATAAAATAAGTTCTTCTTTTGTATAGCTGTTCTTCGGTTCCATAAATCTTCTTCTTAACTTGCAAATTGACGCTACTTTAGCGTACAGATGTACGCTAAACAACTCCGAACAGTTAAAAAGCGTACGGAGACTTGTAAATTTTGCGCTAAAGATATGTCTATTTGATTAAATTTCAAAAAATTGAAGAGATTAAATGCAAATCAGTTCCAATTGGGGGCGATTTATAATGTGAAAATCATTATAATCGGGGATGACTTTTTAGCAGGCTATTTTAGGTGATCTATGATCCTTTTTGTTGACTCTTTGACCGTAATTGATTTTTCATACCTTTGCCCACGTCGTGGTGCGGTAGGTGAAAGCTGGATCACCGATATTGTGTTGCATGGTGAGCTAAACGAAGAGTCTATGGTGTTAGACTTTGCAAAAGTTAAAAAGCAAATCAAGCGTATTATCGACGAAAAGCTGGACCACAAATTAGCGGTACCCAGCGCGCTTGCGTGTAATGCAAAACACAGTGAAGGCCGGTTTGAATTTGATATGCAATTTGATGGGAATCACTTAGCCATGAATGCACCGGAAGAAGCGGTGTGTGTAGTGGAAGGGGATGAGATCAATGAAGCCAATGCAATCGCTTACCTTAAGTCTGTTATTATGCCGCATATGCCTGAAAACGTGAAAGGTTTAGATATAACACTGCGTCCAGAGGCCGCAACTGGCTTCTATTATCACTATAGCCATGGCTTAAAGAAACACGATGGTAACTGTCAGCGTATTATTCATGGTCATCGTTCATTGATTGGTGTGAAGCTAAATGATATCAGCATGCCTAGATTACAAAAACAATGGGCGGATAAATGGCAAGATATTTATCTTGGCAGTGAAGAAGACTTGATTGATCCTAGTTTGCTTCAGTACGTAACCGCGCATGATAAAGATTATGCGTTCGCATATACCTCGTCGCAGGGATATTTTGAGTTGGCGATCAGCAAATCACGTTGCGATATATTACCTTGTGATACAACAGTTGAATGTATTGCGGAGTATCTTGCTGGCCAAATAAAGCTGCAAAGCCCACATGATAAGGTTGAAGTAAGAGCGTACGAAGGGGTTGGAAAAGGAGCGATTGCGTATGCTTAAACGTGCAATTGTCATATTGCTTGCGAGCACCACATTATTTGCTGAGGCGCTTGAATTAAAAGGTCACCTGACACAAGGTGGCTTGGTCGTCGGCAAGCTTGAAAATGCAACTGAGATAAAGCTAAACGAGACAAAATTAAAACGCTCGAAAGATGGCTATTTCGTGTTTGGTTTTGGTCGTGATGCTGAACTTAACCACATCTTGAGTTGGCAATCTGATGATGGTCAAAAGCATCGCCAGGCGATAGTGATCACGAAACGAGATTATGATATAGACAAGATCACGGGGGTGGCGAAAAAGTATGTTTCGCCACCTGAGTCGGTGCTAAAGCGCATACGTGAAGAAGCTCAAGCCGTGTCAAAAGCAAGACAAGGCAATTCGGATTTATTATTCTTTAAAGACCCCGTTTTCAGGCCTGCGAAGGGCCGTATTTCAGGTGTTTATGGTAGCCAAAGATATTTTAATGGTGAGCCAAAACGACCACATTTTGGGTTAGATATCGCAAACAAAACGGGTGAGCCGGTCTTAGCGCCGGTATCGGGTAAGGTGGTGTTTGCAAATCCAGATCTTTATTACAGTGGCGGCACTTTGATTATCGACCATGGTCACGGCATTACCTCTACGTATATCCACCTTAGTAAACTGGATGTTAAGGTTGGCGATACGGTAAAAACAGGCGATAAAATCGCTGAAATTGGCGCGACGGGCAGGGTAACTGGCCCACATTTGGATTGGCGCTTTAATTGGTTCGGGGAACGACTCGACCCAGCTCTACTTATGAAAGATACACTAGCGGATAAAGCAGTACAAAAATGACAGACGAACAAAGACAAGCCATTGTTGAGCAACGTATTAAAAGCTCAATCACACACGTAACAAAAACCGTATTCCCAGGCCGTACAAACCATCATAACACTCTGTTTGGCGGTGACGCTCTTGCTTGGATGGACGAAGTTGCCTTTATTGCTGCAACGCGTTTTTGCCGCAAACCTTTGGTGACTATCTCTTCAGACCGAGTTGATTTCAAAGAGGCAATTCCTGCTGGTACTTTTGCTGAATTAGTATCTAAGGTAGTGCATGTTGGTAATACCAGCTTAAAGGTTGATGTTGAAATCTATCTTGAAAGAATGCACAAAGATGATAAACACTTAGCAATTACAGGTAGTTTTACCTTTGTTGCCGTGGATGACAACCATAGGCCAACTCCTGTGGTTTGTGACAAAATGCTAAACGGCTTTGATAGCTAGTTTTTCGCTAAGATTTTATTTTTAAAATCTCTAAAGCAAATATAGGGCTAAGCCCTATATTTAATAGGTTATAAAGAACACATCATACAAAAATTTGTAAAATTGCTACTCGTCAAGAACGGCTAAAGCCCTTTTATGATAATTAATCCAGCCATCATTTGTTATTCGAGTCGAGTTTCTTTCATTCAGAGGACAAATGAGTCACTTTTTACTCATAATTTTTTGACAGTCAAAAAGCCAAAGACCATACTTTTTACCAATACAGTGAAATAGGAGTGGTGCTCATGGCAATTCCAGTAACCGTTGCAGACGATTCTATGATGTCGAGAAAGGCTGTGCTTAGGGCAATACCTGAAGACTGGGATGTCGAGGTCAGTGAGGCAAAAAATGGCAAAGAAGCATTGGTGATGGTTGAGCAGGGCAAAGCTGAGGTGTTATTTTTGGATCTAACCATGCCAGAAATGGATGGTTTTGAAGTTCTCACGCATCTACATGAACACCATGCAAAAACCGTGGTTATTGTTATTTCCGCTGATATTCAGCCCGAAGCGAAAAAGTTGGTAGATAAACTCGGCGCGTTTCGCTTTTTGCAAAAGCCACTACAAAAAGAAGAGCTACATAACACGCTACAAGAGCTAGGTTTATTATGAATATGCCACTCAGTGAAGAGCAAAGGGATGGCTTGCAAGAGCTAATGAATATATCCATGGGTCAGGCAGCCAACTCTCTAGCTCGATTAATCGAAACTAAAATTAGTTTATCTATCCCTGAAATTACTTCGGTAAGCCCAAATCAACTCAATGAGATCTGTAATACCGCACATGTTTACAGAACGAGGCAGTCATTTTTAGGGGAAATTAAAGGTGAAGTCATTAATCTATTGTCACCGCAAGGCTTACAAGAAATAGCCGAACTTATGGACTACGATAGTCCGCTCGATGACTCTGATCTTAATGAAGTCCTACTAGATTTATCTAATATCTTGGCTGGTGCATGTTTAAACGGCTTTTCTAGTCAGTTAGAGCTTAAAACCTCATTAACTATGCCTACTATTTATAAACATCAGCTATCCGACGACATTGCTGAGTGGAAGACAACACTGGTGATGAAAATCGCATTTATAATCGAGTCTATTGCTTTTGATTCGAGAGTGATTATCTGTCTGGATGAAAACTCCATTAAAACAGTGATCCAAAAACTTAATGCCATGCTTGGAATAGAGGACTGACTGTGTTTAACGAATTACAGCGTTATATTCCGGTTGGAATTTGTGTCCTAGACCAAGCACATACGGTGGTTTTTGCGAATGAATTTTTGAAAAACCGGCTACCTGATAACACCCCAAAAAATATTGAGGGCATGTCCATCGATGAGGTATTTCCTGAAGCTGCAAAAATCATTAAGCGGAAATTGAAGAGTGTTTTTGCTTTAAAAGCAGCAAGTTTTAGCTACTGGGAGCATCGTCCTCATGTGTTTGAACTTAGCAGCAGCCGTCCTGTTACTGGCGATGAAACTTCAATGTATCAGAACATTCAGTATGTGCCAATTTTTGAGCATTCTGAAGAAGTGAAAAAGGTATGCGTGATCATACAAGATGTGACGGAGCTAGCGAGCTATTATCAAGAGCAAAAACGTCTAACTGAAGCGTTAGAAATAGAAAAGCAAGAGTTAAAAACACTCAACCTTAAGTTAGAAGCTGCACAAAACCAATTACTACAGTCTGAGAAAATGGCAGCTATTGGCCAATTAGCTGCTGGCGTGGCGCATGAAATCAACAATCCAATTGGTTTTGTGAATTCCAATATTCAAAGTTTAGAAGGCCAGGCTAGCGGACTGTTTGCGATGCTCGCTTTTTATGAGTCGAATTTTAGTAAATTTGTCGACAGTGACCTTGCACTGCAGGAGCAGCAGCTCCAAAATCAGCATAGTATCGACTTTTTAAAAGAGGACGTACCTGAATTACTGCAAGAGTGTTTAGAAGGGCTGGACCGAGTATCTAAGATAGTTGAGAGTTTAAAATCGTTTTCTCATGTTGATAACCAGGAGTGGCAAGAGGCAGATCTCATTAAAGGGATTGAAAGCACACTAAAAATAGCAAACAACTCAATTAAGTATCATGCGGTTATCAACAAAACTTACTCCCTTGATGATGAAGTGTTGCTATATTGTCAGCCGCAGCAGATTAATCAGGTATTTTTAAACTTAATCATCAATGCTGCACAGTCTATAGAGTCAAGCGGTACGGTAACTATCTCTATCGAAGATAAACAAAGCGAGGTGATTATTGCCATCCAAGACACTGGCAAAGGGATCCCAGCTGAGGACATCAATAAAATTTTTAATCCATTTTTTACCACCAAACCTGTTGGTCAAGGCACTGGCCTTGGACTGTCTCTATCATATAGCATCGTTTCCAAGCATAAGGGTCGCATTCAAGTTGACTCACAAGTCGGTGTAGGCACAACGTTTACGGTATCTTTTCCTAAGCTCAGCGAAGCAGATTTCTCCGACGAATTTACGGATAAGTAATCAATCAAACCCAGTTGATAATAAAACTAGCCTTCATTAGGTTAACGTTTCTTTGCAATTCATGTACTTCCTTATTGTTTCTGTTCTGATTATCCAGTTTTCAATCAGTTGGCTTTAGCTTTTTGCCACAGGTTTCGTTGTCAAAAAATCCACTATAAATCTGTCACTGCGGTAATACTCAATACTACGAAATTGTTTCTAACCACCTGTTTTTAATGTCATTTTTACCGGTCAAAAATAGTTAATATAAATTATTGTTCAAATTTTGACAGATAAGAAATACAAGACTAAAGTAACATATAAGACAAATGAGACGGGGCGAAATATGCAAGCGATCACAGAAAACACACAGTCATTGCAATATCTCACTTTTCAGTCAAGACAGGATTGCTATGCAATTGAGATCCTGTCAATAAAAGAGATCATTGAACTGGGCTCCGTGACAAAAGTCCCCTTGATGCCTGAGTTCATTAAAGGAGTGATTAATTTAAGAGGCTCAGTTGTACCCGTTATCGATCTGTCAGCTCGGCTTTGTGGAGAAGTAATAGAAGTTGGCAGACGAACCTGCATTATCATTTGTGAATTCAGTATTTCTGACAACCTCATTGAGATGGGTGTCATTGTTGACGGCGTCAATGAAGTCATAGAAGTTGACGCAAAAGATTTAACCAATTCACCTCAGTTTGGCGCGCAAATCAGAGCTGATTTCATCGCTTCCATGGTAAGGCGCGGCGATGAGCTACTTATCGCGCTAGACCTTGAAAAAGTTCTCTCAGTTGAAGAGATGGCTGAGCTAATAGAGTTAAGTGAGCGTAGCAGTCACCTTGGGGAGTCAGCATAATGCAGATACTTCCAATTAATGAGCTAAAGGCAATCTACAAGTACTACATTAGCGCTGCGGTGTTGCTAAGCCTAGTATTGTCTCTCACGCTATTACTCAGTGTTCGCGTTGATATTTTATCGCTATCTTCTGTGCTCGTCACCAGTGCACTCTTAGCGGTAACGTTAAGGCAGCGTCATTTAACTGCAAAAGTCATTCTCGATTGTGAGGCATTTGCTAGTTATTCGAGTGAGATGCAAGAGCATTGCGAGGTAGAGCAGCACAATACGGAATCTGTTGCCGCGATTTTAGAAACTGTTATTAATCAAGTCTACAGTATTAAGACCTTGGGTAATGACTCGGTTTCAGGGCTTACCCTGCAGTTTTCAGAGCTAAGACAGGCACTAAATAACACGATCGAATCGGCACGAGGCTCAGTAAAAAACTTCGGTGATGATGAACACTGTTTTGCCAAACACAGTCAAGAAGAACTCAATGAAGTCCTGCACAGCTTGCGCGTGGCTCTTGGTTCAAAACTCGAGGTTGTTAATTCCAATCAAGCTGTAAGCCATGCTGCCAAGGAATTAACTGAGCAAACCAAATCCATTCAAAAAATCTCAAAAGAGATCACTTTATTGTCACTCAACGCATCAATCGAAGCTGCAAGAGCGGGGGAAGCCGGTCGGGGGTTTGCCGTGGTAGCGGAAAGGGTGCGTGAGCTTTCGGATATTACCTCAGAAGCTGCAGAGCTTATTATTGAAAAGATGAATGGCTTAACCAATGCCGTTTCTGACAACACTGAAAAGCTCACCGAATCACAGGCACAAGACGTTACGCTTATGGATGACGCTGAATTACATATCCGAAAAGTGCTCAATGAGATGGCGACGGTCGCTAATGAGCTGACGCAATCGGTACATGGATTAGATGATACCGCAAGCAAGATAAAAGCGAACGTCGACGACGCGATAACCGATTTTCAATTTCAAGATAGAGTGAGCCAAAAGCTAGAACACATTTGCAAAGGGCTCACTTCATTAGTCTCACTCTACAGGACAGAAGGTGAGCTAGGCGAGGAAGGGTTGGCTGCATTACAGCAAGAAATGTTCAACTCTTACACCATGAAAGAAGAAAGGGAATGTCATGTTTCAATCACTGAAAATACGTCTCAACACGACCATGTTGAAGATGAAGTAACATTTTTCTAGGAGGTCTTATGACTAAGAAAATTATGATAGTAGATGATTCGGCTTCAATTCGTCAGGTGGCAAAAATGACACTACTCGCTGAAGGTTATGAAGTCATTGATGCCTGTGATGGTCTTGACGCAATCAACAAGCTAGATGAAGGCAAAATCAACCTGATCATCAGTGACTTGAATATGCCAAACATGGACGGGCTGAGCTTGTTGAAGAAGGTGAAAGAAATGGGCCAATATCGCTTTACGCCTTTTTTGATGCTAACCACAGAATCGGGCTCTGATTTCGTGAGTCAAGGTAAGCAAGCGGGAGCAAAGGCTTGGATGATAAAGCCGTTTAAACCCGAAAAGCTGATTAATACCGTTTCACGTATTTTGGCTTAGGAGCATAAATATGAGCAACTTAACCATTGTGCTGCCAGAAGTATTGACCATTTATGAAGTGAGCAAAGTGGCAGCAAAATGGCAGCTCATGTTAAGCGATGACACAACTGCGGTAGCGATTGACCTTAGCGAGCTGCTGGAGGTGGACGCTGCAGGCTTTCAATTAGTTGTAGCACTCGCACAGTGTTGTACGGAAAAGCCGTTATCTGTGATAGGTGTCGATGCGCATCACTCACCTTGTGCCTTATGGCTACTCAATACCTTAGTTGCATCAAACTGCGCGCAAAGGAGGTAAGATGGTTGATTTATCCGAAATTCAAGCGGTCTTTATTGAAGAAGCCAAGGAGTTGGTACTTCAATTTGAAGAAAGCCTCTTGGCAATGGAGTCTATACTGCCAAATAGTGACGATGAGATCATAAACGAGGCGTTTCGTGCTGCACATACCATAAAAGGCTCAGCCGGTGTTGTTGGCTATGATCATATTGTCGATTTTACGCATTTTGTTGAAGCAACAATGGAGCTTCTTCGTGATCACGCGCTAAATCCTTGCGAAAAACTGATTTCGACTTTGCTCGAATGTAATGACCATATAAATGCGTTAATTAAGTGCTTAGAGTCAAACGATGATTTTCCTCAGGCGTTGACCGATGCCGAAGCTGGGCTGCTAGAAAGTTTAAAGTCATATAGTGGTTTGCAAGACCAAGTCTCAAGTGAACAAACCCTTGTCGAAAATCAAGAAACAACGCAGAGCTTTCGAGTCTCAGCGCAGTTTTATAAGGCCTGCATGGTGGATGGTTTTGATCCGCTCTCGATTATTCGCTACATCGAAAGTAAAGGTAGTACGGTAGAAGTAGATTGGCTAATTGATGAGGTACCTGCGCTTAACGCGGTTACACCAGATGAACTAGAATTATGCCATTTTAGCATGCAGCTAGAGATACATCACTCTACGCGAGAAGATATTGATGAAGCATTTGAGTTTATTGCTGCAGAATCAAATATTGAGATAGCCCCAATTGAAGATGATAAGCCAACACCAACACTTGTCAAAACTGATAAACAGCCCACCAAAAATAACAAAATCAAACCAAAGAATCCCGAGCGGATGATGAAAATACCAGCGCAGAAGCTAGATGAGTTAGTCAATGAACTTGGTGAGCTGGTTATTGTGTCTGCGGCACTTGAAGATCACACCAAAACGATACGCGACTCAGCCCTTACCGAAATTGTTGAACATATCCAACAACTCGTTAGTGATGTGCAAAGCAGTACACTGCAACTCAGAATGGTACAGATAGGCGAAACGTTTAATCGCTTTAGCCGTGTGGTGCGAGACACCTCAAAGGAGTTAGAAAAACAGGTTTCTTTAGAAATTATGGGGGCTGAAACCGAACTAGATAAATCAATGGTTGAAAAGATAGTCGACCCCCTCACGCACTTAGTTCGCAATGCCATTGACCATGGTATGGAGCCACCTGCACAACGAGCGGCCAGTGGAAAGCCGGAATACGGTACTTTATCGCTCAAAGCCTTTCATGATTCGGGCAGTATCGTAATTGAGATCAGTGACGATGGGCGCGGGCTAGACAAAGAAAAAATTAAGGAAAAGGCAATTCAGCGTAATCTGATCTCGCCTGATACTGAGCTTACCGACAAAGAAATCGCTAACTTAATCTTTGAACCAGGTTTTTCCACAGCAGAAAAAGTTTCAAATATCTCGGGACGCGGCGTTGGCATGGATGTGGTGAGAAAGAATATTGAAGCGGTACGTGGAACGGTGAGTGTTGAATCTGTCGCGTACCAAGGTACGTGCTTCCAACTCAGGCTGCCGTTAACCATGGCCATTATCGATGGTTTTATGGTGAGTGTTGCTGATGCTAAGTTTGTCATTCCACTCGATATGGTTACAGAGTGTATTGAACTTCCGCTTGGTAATGGGGCAACTCGTCAAACCGATTACATTAATCTACGCGGTACGGTGCTGCCATTTATTCATTTGAGTCGTATTTTCGACTTACCGACGAACCCTAAGATCAGACCAAGTATTGTCGTTGTGAAGTACGGCCAGTTGCGAGCAGGCATCGTCGTCGATCAGCTGTTAGGTGAGTTTCAAACGGTCATTAAACCACTCGGTGCGTTATTTGAAAAGATGTCGGGGATCAGTGGCTCAAGTATTTTAGGGTCAGGAGACATTGCGCTCATTCTTGATGTGCCAAAGCTTATTCATGATTTTGCTCATGAACCTGAATCTAGAAAATTAGCTAACTCTTAATAAGGGGATACATAATGGGAATTTTACCAGCAATCTTTGACAAACAAGTTAATCAACTGTCGAAGGCAGTCGTAAACGCGATTGAACACTCAGATCTTACCCAAGTAAACCCTGCTTTATATGAAGGGGAAGCCAAAACACTCGCGACCAATATATTAAGTTTGCTTAAAAGTAATGCAGAATTAACGGCTATCGAGACTACAGGCACATTTGCTGCTCTCTTAGATGGTGCTGGTCGGATTGTTCATCAAAGCAATCAATTTACCCAGCTTATTGCAAATAACGCACAAAGTGATGGTGGATATATTACTGATATGCTGTCGTTGCACAATAACTTTTCCGAGCTGATAGATAAGGCCACCAAAGTTAATATGCCAAGCGGATCTTATCAATTAGAAATTATGAAATTAGCACAGCCCATTGCCAACTGTAGTTTCGTGGCTAAATTAATCAGCCAATCGAGTTTGAGCGCTGGAAGTAATAGCGATTTTTATAAACAAGCCATGGATTACAGTACCGCTTGTATTATGCTGGCTGATGAAAATTACGATATTGTTTATATAAATCGCGCCATGCGAGACATGTTACTCAGGTTAGAAACTGCTATCCAAAGCACGTTACCTACCTTTTGCGTTGACAAACTGGTGGGAGGAAGTATCGACCAATTCCACCGTAATCCAAGCCACCAGCGCACTATGTTAGCGAGTTTAAGCTCTACGCACGTTGCAAGACTAGGGTTTGGTGAGCACAGCTTGGAGCTCATGATCACCCCTGTATTTGATGAAAACAATAAGCGTATTTCTACTACGGTTGAGTGGAAAGACGTAACTGATGAAAAGCGCAAAGAGCGCTTGTTAGAAGAAGAGTTTGGTGTTGCCTTCCAAGCGGTAGCTTGCGGGGAATTTGACAGACGCATTGAAGCCAATGAATTAGAGGGATCGATAGGCAGAATTGCAGAGGCATATAATAAGTCGATGGAAGTGCTGGAATCGGTACTTGAGGACAATTTTGCCGTGCTAAACGCAGTGAGTGAAGGTAACTTATCATTAAAGCCCAAAGTACAAGCACAAGGGCTTTTAGGTGAGCTGGCGCAACGTACAGCCAATCTCACCGATGTGTTAGATACCTTAGCGACCGATATCGTCGAGTTGGTTTCACAAGCGGTCAAAGGAAACATCCAAAATCGCGCCGATACCTCAAACTATGCCGGCGCATTTAAAACCATGACTGATGGTCTTAACGAGGTATTGGAAGCGACTGAAAAGCCAATTCAAGAAATTGCTAACGTCATGGAGGGGTTAAAAGAAGGCCGCCTTGATGTTGAGATTGCAGGAAGCTATTCAGGTGTCTATGACGAGTTGAAACAAAGCGTAAATAGTACAATCTCCAGTTTAAGTCGCATTATTTGTGATGTTCGTTCTAACTCAGAATCGCTAGCACAGGCATCGACCGAAGTCTCCTCTACAGCCCAGTCACTGGCACAAAGTGCAAGCGAACAAGCCTCATCAGTTGAAGAGACATCAGCCTCTGTAGAGCAAATGACGGCATCCATTGCACAAAATGCAGAAAACTCTAAAATCACTGACGGTATGGCATCTAAAGCGGCAGGTGAAGCACAAGAAGGCGGTAGCGCCGTGGAAGAGACCGTATCGGCCATGAAACAAATTGCTTCTAAGATAGGTATTGTTGATGACATTGCTTATCAAACGAATCTGTTGGCACTCAACGCTGCCATAGAAGCGGCTCGAGCTGGAGAGCATGGTAAAGGGTTTGCTGTGGTGGCTGCAGAAGTCAGAAAGCTTGCTGAGCGATCTCAATTTGCAGCGCAGGAAATATCTCAGTTAGCATCTGGCTCAGTCAGCAAAGCCGAGCGAGCTGGTAGTCTACTTGCTGAAATCGTACCTGCGATTGGTAAAACCTCTGATTTAGTACAAGAGATCTCCGCAGCGTCAGACGAACAAGCTGCGGGTGTTGGCCAAATCAACGACTCGATGAATCAAATCACCCAGCTAACGCAGCAAAATGCGTCATCGTCAGAAGAACTAGCAGCTACCGCGGAAGAAATGTCCAGTCAAGCAGAGACGCTTACCCAACTCGTCGCCTATTTTAAAATCGGAGACATTGAAAGCCAAAGCAAAATGCGAGTATTAGAAGGAGGAAAACCGCAAACAGAAGCAAAACCCGTCGCCGAGCGAAAAGAAGTTAGTGCTGGGCAAGCTCGCTCAAAAGAGCACTTTGAACAGTTCTGAGGAGGTGCCACATGATTGGGGACTTTATTAGCGATCAAGAATTTACCTGTATTGCTGACTTCTTCAAAGCCGAATCAGGAATACATCTTAGGGATCATAAAAAGAACTTAGTCTGTGGACGGCTAAATCAAAGACTGAGGATTTTAGGATTAAGTAGTTATGGCGAGTACATTGAGTATCTAAAAATACCCAATAACAAAGGTGAGCGAAACATGTGCATCGACTTGCTGACTACCAATGAAACCTATTTCTTCAGAGAACGTAAACACTTTGAGAAGTTAGGAGAACTGTTTACCACGTACTACCAAAAGTCTGCACCAGATATTTGGTGTGCGGCTTGCTCGTCTGGCGAAGAGGCATACACCTTGGCCATGTGCACACAGGAGCATTATGGCCACGGGAATTGGGTGGTGCGTGCCAGTGATATTTCTGAGCGGATGCTGGATTTAGCGAAAAAGGCAATTTACCCCTTACATCGTGCTAAAAACATTCCTGACGAATATCTAAGGAAATACTGTTTAAATGGCGTCGGAGAGAAGACCGGCTATATCATGGTGAATGATGAGCTCTATCATAAGGTTAATTTTTTCAAAAATAATCTACTTGTGCCTTATATCGGTGGTAAAGCTGACATAATATTCCTCCGTAACGCACTGATTTATTTTGAAAAAGACGAAAAGGTAAAAATCCTCGAGAATATTTA
The DNA here is from genome assembly GCF_000276645.1 of Pseudoalteromonas sp. NJ631. Lineage (NCBI taxonomy): Bacteria > Pseudomonadati > Pseudomonadota > Gammaproteobacteria > Alteromonadales > Pseudoalteromonadaceae > Pseudoalteromonas > Pseudoalteromonas sp. NJ631. The sequence continues at coordinate 200,966 of NZ_AKXJ01000004.1, read as the reverse complement.
TAGGGCGATGCCGAAGCAAGGCTTTTTGTTTTTAGGACACTCCGAGAGCTTAAATGGCGTGTATGACAAATTTGAGTCAATCGCCCCTGCGGTGTATGCAAAATGTTGATGCCAAACAGAGACGTTGAATCAATATTTTTGCAGCCGGGTAGTTTGGCAATTGAGTCATTTCGTCCAGCAACGCTCAATACCTTGCTGGGGTCCTGTGTTTCATTTGTTTTAGTGTCTAAGCAGCATCAACTAGTTGTTGTCAGTCATATGCTATTGCCAACCACAGAAAAGCCGAATGACGATGAGCCCGCTAAATATGTCGATAAGACTTTTTCGTTGGTTCGCCAATATTTAAAGCGGTTTAGTATCGCTGAGGATTGTGTGGAGATTAAGCTTTTTGGTGGTGGAGAGATGTTCAAAACGTCTTGTTCAGAGACTGTTGGCATGCGAAACATCGAAATGAGTCATAAGCTGATTGACGATTATGGATTTAGGCTTATTGCGCGTGATGTTGGTGGCCCTTATTATCGGAGAATTCAAGTGGATCTCAAGGATGGCTCTTGCCGGGTAGACCGTTTTCATGTTGCGTTATCTAGTAGGAGAGCAACCTGATGTCGAATAAAATTTCCGTCTATATAATCGATGACTCTGCTGTAGTAAGACAAACGGTCACTGCGATGTTGGAGTATTCGCCTGAAATCTGCGTGACTAAGGTGTTCAGTAACCCAATCTTGGCGCAGCCGAGTGTGTTGGCAGAGCCGCCAGATGTTATTATTCTTGATATTGAAATGCCACAGATGGATGGCATTACCTTTTTACGCTGGCTCATGGGCAATAAACCCATCCCCGTGATCATTTGTTCATCACTAACAACCACAGGAGCTCAATTATCTGTAGAGGCACTCTCCCTTGGGGCATTTGAAATCTTAACTAAACCTGAGTGTGGCTTAAAATCATTTCTTGAGTCTAAACGCGAGCAATTTATTAAAGTAGTTAAGCAAGCGAAATTCTACAGACCAAAGTCCTCTACGGAAGACATCAGCCGAGCGCCTGCTATCAATGTCGCAATGAGCAATACCAACCTTGCCATTAATACCACTGATAAAGTGGTAGCCATCGGCACTTCGACGGGGGGGACGCAAGCACTTGAATACATATTTAGTCAACTAGAACCCGAATTGCCTGGTATTGTGGTGGTACAACATATGCCAGCCAACTTCACTAAAGCCTTTGCTCAAAGGCTAAATGATATTTCAAAATTAAAGATTAAAGAAGCTGAGCATAACGAACGCGTATTGGCTAACCATGTGTACATCGCGCCAGGCAGCCACCACCTTCAGCTTGTTCGTCGTGGTGCATTCTATTACACTCAGCTCAAAGATGGGCCGCCAGTGCAGCGCCATAAGCCTTCGGTCAATGTATTATTTCAATCTGTTGCGAAGCAAGTTAGAAGCAATGCGGTCGGATTTATATTAACTGGAATGGGCGCAGATGGTGCATTTGGTTTGTTAGAAATGAAGAAATCAGGAGCGAAGACTTATGCACAAGATGAAAGCTCTAGCATTGTATTTGGAATGCCAAAAGAGGCCATTAAGTTAAATGCTCACAGTCAAGAAGTGACTCTAGCGGATGTGCCGATGACAATAACTCAATGTTTTTCATAGCGTTACTGTTGGGGTAAGCGCAACTCTTGCTACACGATTAAAAGGAAATTAGCTTGAAAGCGACCATATTAACTCGAACTTTTTATCATGGATTGGCTGTGGTTATAGCCATCACTCTATTTGGATGTGCGCCACAAACTAGGGCAGTTTTAACACCCACTGAGCAATTGAACGTTGAAGCGTTTCACTGTGGCGAGCAGTGGATGACAGAGGTCGATGACCTTTTAATAAGTGGTGATGGTAGCGGGCATGGTCCTGATCTTGGCAGCCAAGAATGGCAATCGGTCATTGAGTTTAAACTTGGTGTAAGAAGTTACTCGGATAAGCCCGACCGTAGCACGCAGGATTGGTGTCGCTATATTGACGAGCACTTAAAACAACATACCCTACATACGCCTTCATTCGCTTGTAACGAGGTAAGAGCTGGAAGCATGGAAGCCGTTATTTGTGATAGTGCGGTGTTGTCTCGACTGGATAGCAGGCTCAATTCTGTGTATGAAAAAATTGTAAAAGAGCCGCATTCGAAGCAGCTTCAAGCCGAGCAAAGAGGGTGGATAAAAGGGCGTAATGCGTGTTGGAAATCTAGCGATAGCACGCATTGCTTGAAGCAGTCGTATATTAACCGTATCGCCGAGCTTGAGGCTCGTTTTGCATTAGTAACTAGCTCCGGGCATACGACGTATCTCTGTAACGATAAGTTATTATCCGTTTTTTACTATGATACTCAGCCACTAAGCATGGTCGCAGAATTTAATGACAGTGAAAAGCTGATGTTCATCGATAACTCCGCCAGCGATACTCATTACCGCGGTGGCGATTATCACCTTAAAGTACAAAGTAATGTAGCAATATTAACTTGGGGTTATTATCAACAGCCCATCCAGTGCAAAGTTACAGTAGACTAAGTTTAGAAGCACATTAGCGCTTCGAGTTGAAGCGTTAATCACCGGTTGAATGATAGCAAATCTTGTCGAGCATCATGATAATAAACGAGTCGTCTTTTGCTTTTCCTAAGAACTCCATTGCGTTAAATTCAAACGTCCCATCAGATTTGACTTCGTATTGAAGAAGAAAATCAAACTTTTCGCCTTCTTCTTCTACATAACCATCAATATTTATGTAGTTTCTGCCCCAATCGCTTGTGAGATAATCCCAAGTGAGTTCGGTAAAAAAATTATTCATAACTTGGCGAAAAGTGTAGTCGCTACACTCTTTAAACGGTGTGTCCTGCATTCTGTCAATTTCTAACTCAGCAGTATAATCGGCATAAGCTACAGATGAAGTGACTAAAAATCCAAGTGCAGCTAGGTTACGTGAGAGCGGTTTCATCATTTTTCCATTTTTATGTCTGACGCGAAATTAAAGTATATCAAGCAATATGAAATATTTTGCTATTCGAACCAAACTACTTTATTTTTGCCAGTATGTTTAGCCTCATACAAAGCTTTATCAGCATCATTTAAATGTCCTGTAATAGACATTTTTTCCATCTCGGGAAGTACCGCTTTTACACCAATGCTGACCGTGAGATGTATTTTCTCTTCTTCTGACAGTGTAATTTCCAAGTTGGATATAGATTCTCTGATAGTCTCAATCAATGCGCTAGATGATCCATGTGTGGCATCAAGCAATACAAATGCAAACTCCTCACCTCCCATTCGCGCGGTAAAATCATCACTGCGTAGCGCATCCTTTATGGTGTAAGCAATCAGCTTAATGGCTTTGTCACCAGCATCATGACCGTAGGTATCATTAATTGATTTAAAGTTATCGATATCTACCATACCAATTAAATAGGGGAAGGATATCTCACCAACTTCTGCGGCTTTTTCCATAAAGGCACGTCGGTTGGGCAGGCCTGATAAGGTGTCGGTCATTGCAAGTTCAAGCAGTTTGTTTTCTGCTTCTTGACGTTCTTTATCGAGTTTAACCGCATAGTATAAACCAGCTAGAGAATCGACTAATGGTTGTAAGAATTTTGCATCTTCTTCGGTATAGTCAAAAAACTTATTCGCAAGTCCAATCATACCGACCAATTCGCCATTGAGCTTTATCGGCAGCCCCAAAAATTTAGAGATCCTTGGGTGTCCTTTTGGTGTGCCTTTCGATGCCGGGTGCTTGCCTCGTTCATTACTAATGACTGTTTTTCCCGTCAGGATCACTGATCCGAACAGATTATTAAAGTCAGTAAAATAGAGATCGTTATCATAATATCTCTGTACCAATTGAGAGCTTAAATCATTCCACTGCATTTCTGAAATGGCATGAATAAAGAGCCTTGGTACACCGGCGGTATGCTCAAGCTCGCCGATCAGCGCAAATTGGCTATCCGCAATGTCGATGAGCTCTTCTAGAATTTCACGGCATGATTTAGACAGATCACCTGTCTTTAAATAGGCTGACTGTGCTTTACTGATAAAAGACAGTAATTGTTTTTGTTTACGCTCTTGCAACTGTGCTTCCATCCGGTAGGTAATATCCCGGTGAGTACCAGCAAGGCGCAGTGCTCTGCCGCTATTATCGCGTTCAACCACTTTGCCATAGGTTTCAATCCATACCCAGTGGCCATCGGCATGTTTCATTCTATAGGAAGTGGTGTAGGCGTCGGTTAACCCTTGTAGGTGCTTGGCTAGGTCTCTTTCTACGTGACTACGATCGGCTGGATGAATAAGTTGGCGGAAGTAATTAACGCTGGTCTCAACGTATTCAAATTCAATTCCAAGCATATCACACCACTTTTTATTAACTTTATTGATATCTGCCGGAATATTCCAATCCCATGTACCTAGCTCCGAGGCTTCGAGCAACAGGCGCATCTGTCGGTTCGTCTCATTGAGTTTGTCTTCGGTGTACTTTTGCGCAGTATTTTCTGTAATAAAAGCCTGAATGCTTGTCATTCTGCCGTCGTGGTTAAAATGCGCCACGGTGATCATACGGATCCAGATCTGTTTTGAGTCTAATGCCATCTCTAGCAAAATTTCAGACGCTTCTAAACCATCCAAGTGGTTTTGTAAATTAAAATGAAATTTCTCAACACTTGGCTCGGTGAGTAAGTCTTCAAAATGCAATTCTCCGGAGCATAAGTGGAAAGCGTCAATACCAATTACGCGTTCAATATTCGGAGAAACCGTACGAATGCGCAGCCCATTATTATACTTCCACTTAATTAACACGATTGGTGAAAAACGGATTAACTCTTGATCTTCAAGGTATAATGAATAGTTTTTTTGTAGCTCTAAAATATTGGTGATAAGACCGCTGATCGTCTCGAGTAAATGAACATCTCGCTCGGCATAGGTTTTCGGTTTGGTATCGATTAAACATACGCCACCGATTGGCTTGCCGTCGAGTCGAAAAGGTACGCCCAAGTATGAGCGAATGTAGGGCTCGCCAGTCACGAGCGGGTTATTGGCATAATTTTCATCCATGGCGGTATCTGGAACAAGTAAAGACTTGTTATGTTTGATTAAGCTCTTACAAAAAGCATCTTGCTCCGGTGTCTTGTCGGCTAGGATCCCATGTCTGGCGATCAGATGTTGCCATTGCCCTTCGATTACAGTGACTAAAGTTATTGGTACCTCAAAATAATCAGATAGGGAGGTAAGTAGCGTATTGAGGTCGGCGAGCGGAAAGCTTGATTCGACTAAATCTTGTGTTAATTCAACTTTTGCAAAAGTATCCACGCCTACTCTCCATTATTTAAAAATGCAGCAAGTTGAGTGGTATTACTTTGTATCTCGTGAGGTAGCGCGGTATCAAGTAACTTTTCCAACTGAATTTCTAGTTCTATCTGTTTTCTTGGCAGTAAGGATTGCTCAATGTTATCCAGTACGAACAGATAGTTATGGGTCGGTGATGGTAATATTTTATAGTTTCTGAAAACTTCTTGCGCCGCAGCTGCCAATTTCGCTGTGGTGAGTTCGCAAGTTGGCAACGCATAGTAAGTGAGAACGGGGTTTATCGAGTAACATAATAGCAGTTCGGTGATAACTTCATAGACGTTAATTTCGTCTGTTACTTCGACTTTTTCTATGGTGATCAGATAGAACTCTTCGTCTTTTGGATTGCTGCGGATCTCACATCTTAAAACACCAAGAGGAGTGTGGTAGATACCATTACCACTAAAGCATGCCGAGAACTCTGCAAGAATCTGAGATTCAATGTCTTTGCTGAGATTATGCTCGACAACTTGGCCTTCATTATTGATTAATACCCGTGGACAATCACGCTTTTTTAGTTGTTCCTGTAACACCGTTTTAAAATAATTATTATTGTATACGTCTATTGCTGCATTAACTTCTTCGAGTAATTTGTCGTTCTCCCATGGTTTACACAAAAACTTATGCGCAACCTTGCTATTAATCATATCAATAAGCATATCGGAGTCGGTGTAACCGCTAAGAATTAGGCCAATTGCACCAGGGTTCATTTTTTTGGCTCGTTTTAGAAAATCTCCGCCATTCATGAGCGGCATTCTAAAATCAGAGATAATAACCTGAACAGGGTGCGTGTCTATGTACTCAAGAGCTTCAAAAGGATTATCAAAACTGACAACCTCTACCGAAGGCAGCCGTATAACTCGTTTTAACGCCTTAAGTATTGACGTTTCATCGTCTAATATCAGTACTTTGTAACTAACTAAAGTATTTGCTTCTGAGTTCATAGAAAAGCTCCAACCAATCTTGGCTCTTTTGATCAAAAAAGATATTGATCACCGTCTGATTGACTTCTTTATTGGTGATAGTGTCTATTAGCAATAATAGCTTCGTAGCATTGCAATCTGAGCTACCCGTTTCTAGGGCTTTAATGAGTGCATACAATTGATCTGTGATGGCTGACTCGTAGCCAATTAACGTGGCAGTATAAAGGGCGATATGCAACTTCTCGGTATAGCAACTCTGTGGGGAATGACATTGGCTTTCGGTTATAAGTTGAGCTATTTCTGAGCCGAGCTCGCCAAGAAATAATAAAGATTGAAGAAAAACAATGCGCTCAGAGTCAATTGATGCGTCATGTAGCTTATGTACCAATTCCTTAAGTAACTTGACCTTTCTAAAGTTAATATCGCTTAACTGCTCACAGTTTGCGATATCATATCTGGCTGAGACCATATTGTGATAACACACAGAGACAATAATTGCAGAAACCAAATCTACACCGAGCGTCTTAATTGCGGTAGAGAGGGAGTATTGCTTAGTCGATAATCCCACATAAGCACTGTTACATAGGTGGAATAATTTAGCTTGAATGAGCACCTCTTGTTCCAGCATTGCTTCAAGCTTGTGAAAATCTAAATCAATGTCTTCAATTTTACTTAGCAAGATAGGCAATTCGTTTTCAATGAAAGTTTCATTTAGCGCACGCTTTATTGCTTCACTTAATGGCAGCTCATTGAGTCGATAAAAAGCGGTGATAACCTCATCGAATTCTTCTCTTCTAAATGGCTTAGCGACGATAAAGGTCGCAGAAATTGAAGACTTACACAGTACCTTGCCTGTGGTATCGCCGGTTAACAACACGGTGAGGACTTGTGGATAACGGCGCCTCACGATATTGATTAATTCAACACCGTTAATCGATGGCATAAGGTAGTCACTCACTAAGATGTCGATGCTCGCTAACGTATCTAGGGATTCTATGAATTGTTTAGGTGATGAAAAGGTCAATATTTCAGCGCCTTCCATGCTGATTTTGAAGTGGCGGTGGAGCGACTTCAACATTAACTCATCATCATCAACGAGCACAATCCGTGGCACTAGGCTTTTAATAGACATAGTGAGTAAACTCCTCAAGCAAAACAGGTTTTCCGATGAGATATCCTTGTACTTCATCGCATTTTAACTGTTCTAGAATTTCAAGCTGTTCCACGGTTTCTATACCTTCAGCGACAACTTTTAATTCAAGGTCGTGAACTAATCGAATAACATTTTGGACAAGATCTCGAGCTGATTTCGAGCTGTCGATGTTTTCAATCAGGCTTTTGTCAATTTTGATAACATCCACTGGCAATTTTGAAATATAGCCCAATGAGGAATAGCCCGTACCGAAGTCATCGATGGCAATGGAGAATCCGATTTCTTTTAATTGTAGTAATTTAGTTTTAGCTTGCTCGAGATTTTCTAAAACAAAGTTCTCGGTGATTTCTAACTCGAATTGCTCGGGTTTGAGCGAATACCTTTCAATAATCGAATACATGGTTTGTACAAAGCAGGGATCGGAAAGTTGATAAGGTGAAACATTCACTGCAACTTTTTGGATCTCAAGTTCTTCCTTTTGCCATTCGCACAGTGCGATACACGCCTGCTCAAGCACCCAAGTTCCTATTTTGACTATTTGTCCGTCTTTTTCTGCCAACGGAATAAAATAATCTGGTGAGTTAGCGCCAAACTGGGTGTTCTTCCAGCGAATTAACACTTCACAACTATTGATTGAATGTTCATTTAAATTAAGCTTGGGCTGGAACCTTAGATAAAACTCATCATTATCAACGGCGTTAAATAATGCTTCAGAGACTTTATGCTCGTTTAGTTTTTCTGAAAGCAGTGATTGCGAATAACGCATATAGAAATCAGTGCGTGACTCGCAAACAAATTGGGTATAGATAACTAAGCTGTCTATTGCTTCCGAGAGTGGCTGCTCAGGCTCAATCATGGTATACGAGACAGAGAACTTGATTTGGATATTTTTGCGAATGAAAAATTGTTTAATTGAGTTGATTAACTCATCTAAAAACTTGTGTACCTCAATTTCACTTTGTACTGAATCTAGCCAGAAAATGGCTTGATCAAAGCTGATTTCAAGCATCGAAAAATGAGTCGCTTCGCTCAATAGAGCATGATCTATGATTTTTTTAAACGTATCAGAATATATTGGGGTATTGGAAATAATATTCTTAACCAACAAATCTCGAATTTTCAGGCAGATCATGACAGAGTTATCGGTGCGATTGATATGTTCGAGAAAGCCCAGTTTGCTCTGATAGAAGTTAGGATATTTATCCTGCTCGCTGGAGAGGGGTTTAATGATAAGTAAGTAGCTGGATTCTGTTTTTAGCTTGAGCTCAACTTGGCATAACACCCCTGAGCTTTTTAGTGTTGCAATTCTACGCTCAGTAAAATCATCAAGGCATTTATCACTTTCAAAATTAAACAGTTGAAAGAAATTACCTTTATTGACCTCGTTCAACACTAATTCCGTGTAAGCGTAATTGCAATCGATGACATTACCTATGGTATTTACTTCGACTAAAGGTGCATTATTATTACGCAGGATTTGGGTTTTTAATTCGTTTTTGTGATGGTTTGTGAGTGCCGCTTCTATCGTTGTGTACAGCTCTTCGTTATTCCAAGGCTTGGATAAAAACTTAAAGGTATTATTCGCGTTGATCAGCGACTTCATATCGTCATAATCAGCTTGTCCACTGAGCACGATGCATTCGATACTAGGATCATGCTTTTTCACTTCTTGGATAAGCTCTTGGCCATTCATGTTGGGCATTCTGAAATCAGTAATAAGCACATGCGGTTTGTGCTCTTGTATCAAACCAAGCGCTTGTCTTGGGTCATCGGTATATACCACTTCATAATGCTGTAAACGCAGAGTGCGTTTAAGCGACTTTAGAATATCAATTTCATCATCAACCAACATGATAGGTGCATTCATAGCTACCCCTGTATTAGCGCATTAATTTTTTCTAACAGAATAGAGTTATCAAACGGTTTAGAAAGGGCATCATTGGCGCCCATCGCTTTGGCCTTTTCAAGTTCTACATCATTTAACGCAGAGACCACCAAAATCTTAATCGCTTTAAATTCTTCTTTTTCGCGGATAAATGAGATCACTTGAAAGCCATCCATTCCCGGCATGGAAAGATCGAGCGTGATTAAACTTGGTTTAAACTCCGAGATGGCAATGCCTGCCATAAAGCCATCCCCAGCTTCTTGTATCAAATAATCGTTGCCTATCACTCGTCGTATCGCTTTTCTATACTGGGGCTCGTCATCAATGATAAGCACCTTAGCTAAATCCCGTTCTTTATCAGAGTGTAGACCACTTTCTGCGATTTGATAGTCGCTAATAAAGTCTTGCGAAAGGGGGATTTTGTGCTTGTTTAAAAAGGATAAAAAGTCTTCAAGTAAGACACGGTAGTTACCGCGTCCAGGAAGCTTATGACCTTTTAATTCGCCATTGGCAATCCAACGACTCACACTGCGTTGGTGTACGTTACAGTAACTGGCTATTTCGCTTGGTTTAAGTGTTTGCATAGTCTTTTTGCTTTAATTCTCTTACCTATTGGTATAGCACAAGAAAACTAATAAGACAAAAGCGACATTAGAGACAAAGAAAATAGAGTATGTTTATGAGCTAAAGGTATCAAGGCGGGGAGCCTTGATACCATCATGAATGTATAAACCTATAACACCATCGCGGCTATCCAGCCGAAGCAGAGTAGTGGGATGTTGAAGTGAATAAATGTAGGCACCACGGAATCCCATATGTGATCGTGCTGGCCGTCGGCATTTAAGCCAGAAGTTGGTCCAAGTGTGGAATCTGATGCAGGAGAGCCCGCGTCGCCTAGAGCGCCCGCGGTTCCCACCAAGGCGGCGGTAGCCATAGCAGAAAAGCCAACTTCTAGAGACAAAGGTACAAATAGCGTGGCAATGATTGGCACGGTTGAAAATGAGCTGCCAATTCCCATGGTAATAAGTAAGCCAACAAGCAAAATCATCGCAGCGGCAAGCGGTTTATTGTCGCCTACAAAATCGGCACAACTTGCTACTAAACTTGCCACATCGCCCGTTGCTTTCATGACAGAGGCAAAGCCTTGAGCTGAGATCATGATAAAACCTATCATTGCCATCATCGCCACGCCTTTGCTGAAAACATCGGAGTTTTGTTCCCATTTCACAATACCAAAGAGGCTAAAAATCATCACGCCAACGAGCCCACCTAATATCATTGAGCCACTGTTATTTTGTGCAATAAGAGAAGCCAACACCGCAGCGCCGCCGACGATCATCACTTTAGTTGCTTCTTTGCCTTCCGGTACTGTGTTTGACTGAGTACGTTGCTGTTGACTCACCTCATAAACTCGCTTTTTACGATAAGTAATGAAAACGGCAATCAACAGGCCAATCAGCATACCAAGCGCAGGGATCACCATAGCGTATGGCACGTCGAACTTAACCAATTCTAAACCATTGTCTACAAGGTTTTTATGCAAAATAGAGTAAAGGTAAATGCCACCGAATCCATATGGCAACACCATATAACTGGTCGCTAAGCCAAACGTTAAAATACACGCAATCGCACGGCGGTCTATCGTCAACTTGTTCAGTACGACTAATAGCGGCGGAATGAGGATAGGAATAAACGCAATATGGACTGGTACGAGGTTTTGCGACGCAATCGAGCAAGCCAAGATGATTACCATTATAAACATGCTTAAAAACGTTGAGCCTTCGCTATCATTGGCGTTAACCAATTTGAGCAGCTTTTGCGCGAGAATTTGAGTTAAGCCAGACTTTGAAATAGCAACTGCAAACCCACCTAACATGGCATAGCTTAAGGCTATTTCTGCGCCACCAGATAGCCCATCATTAAAAGCGTTTAAGGTTGTCTTCAAATCTAAACCGGCCACTAAGCCCGCAGCTATTGCACTGACGGTCATGGCGACAATTACATTTATTCTAAAGAGGGTTAACCCCAGCATGAGCAAGACGCCCAAAATAACAGCATTCATACTATTTTCTTGCCTTTCTTTTTATTGATTTATACAACCTCTTCAACTCACCAAGCTCAAGTTTATTAAGTGGTTTTTGTTGATACTGTGACTTTTCAATTAATTGATAAAACTGCCAAAGCGACGCATCTAACTCTGGAAATAACTTACATAACTCAACAATATGTTGTTTCGCCGTAGTGCCACTTAGCTGCCCTTTGAAATCGGACACTATAGCATTGTAATAGATAAGTTCGATAGGGCGTTTATGCCGAGTAAGCTGCTTGCTAAGGTAAAATAGCGCAATTGAGAGCAAAAGCAGCATAAACAGAGAAAATATTCCGGCCCAAAGTTGACCATTACTCCCAAACCACTCTTTAAACAGAGCGCCTTGCTTTTCTTTGTCAAAATTAATGACGACGCGAGTCCACTGATAGTCAAGCTCCTCGAGCTGCAATCGCAACCAATTAATAGATTGCCAATTAGACAACCCAATTAAGCTGTAGCCCAAACCGCTTTTGAACTCGCTCGATAATTGTTCTAACTGAGAAAGACTCCCTGTCATGCGCTCTGGGGCAATCCAGGCGGTTGGGTCTAAGCGTTGCCAGCCAATTCCCGGCGTAAAATATTCAACCCAAGCATGTGCGTCATATTGATAAACGCTGTAATAGCCTTGATTGTCATTTTTTTCACCGCCCAGATAACCAGATACCAAGCGAGCGGGGATACCCGCGCTGCGTAGTAGAAATGCCGCGGCAGAGGCGTAGTGACCGCAAAATCCATTAAACGAGCTAAATAAAAAGTCATCAATCCTATCATCAGATTGCGCTGTAGTTGGTGTTAGGGTATAGACGAAACCATTTTGCAAAAAATAGCGCTTCATTAATTCAATGAATTGGCTCGTTGTTGTCGATTGACTATCCCAATCGCGGGCCAGCTGCCTTGCCTGTTGATTAATGCCGTCAGGTAATGCGGTGCTACGCCTATAATACCAAGGTCTTAACGAATCTTGGGGTTCAAAGTCAGTGAAATCGATTTGATACTCGACAGGTTTTGCTGATAGGTTTTTCAAATAGACCGTGCCAAACACATTACTATTCAACTTAGCGCTTTTCGAATAAGAGTATGACAGGCCGTACAACCAAGGAAGTTGGCTTGGCTGTGCAATAATGGTTGCTGCGCCAATCGGGTCTTTTGGCAACGCTCTGACATTGGTACCTTGATACTCAGAGACTTTCCATTGCCGTCCGTCAAATTCATCATGAATAATAGCTCTCCAATAGAAAGGTCCCGTTTGTCGAGTGTCCTCAAATGACGCCCGAAACACCAAGTCGCTGGACTGGGATAAGTTTGCAATATTGAAAGGATCTACATTCTCAGATAATCCTGTTTTTGCTTGATTCTGCGGTGCAGGTAACTGCCAAAATGCCGGGAGTTTTGGTAAAAAAACAACTAATAAAGTAGCCACGGGCAGCACCAATACCAATCCCTTTGCGCTTACCTTAAGCGCAGATTTGAACCTTAGGTTTTGCTCGAGATTAAGCATGATAGCTAAATTAACAGCCAACAAAATTAATACCAAAAATGCTGCAAATATACTTTGTGTAAAAAGAAATAAGCACGGGTAAGTAAAGAAATTCAAAATACATATTTGTGTAAATTGGCGGGCTTGCGTGGCATGCACTTGTTTAAGTAGCGATGCAACCAACATCAAAGCCACGAAAACATTCACGCTGTTTTTTAGACCTATTAATGAGGCCGTTGCAATGGCGCCGAGTAAAGTGACCAAGTTAATAAAGCGAATGCTTAACACGCTTGGTTTAGTCACCAACCTCGATGCTTGCCATAGTGTTAAAACGGTACATAACCCGACAAAGCCGATACCAAAATCATCGACAAGAATAATGCTCAGCAGCCATAAAAATAGTGATGTGCTGTAGTACCATTTTGGGAAGCTAGAATTCACTTAATGCCTCCAAGCAACTTAGTTTATGGGTTTCACCTTGACCGAACGGGATCCTGTTTTGTTGCAATAACAGGGCATAACTTGTTTGTTGCTTGTCGGCGTCAAGCACCATAGTACAGAGTTTACTCAGACGTTCTTCTTTGCTGCCTGAAAGCTTAGAATAATCGAAAATAATGCGGTGTAAATCGGCCGACTCCGGTGCATTCTGTTTAATTAACATTTGGTCAGTCTTGGCGTAATGCTTCCAAGAAACGCGGCTTAAACTCATCCCTTTTTGATATTGAGAAAGATGGTCGAACTCAACTGAACGCTCTTTCTTTTGTATGCTTTGGCTAGTATTCGAGGCACTGCCGAAGCTAAACTCTGTGTCTATAACGGGCAATGGAGTAGGGTACACGTAGAAAGCATCGTTTGGTTTTATATACGACCAGGTACGAATAAGGCCAAATGGGAAGTAGCTGAGGATTTTAATTACCCCCGTATCATATACGCCACGAGGTAATTCAGGGGCACTTAGCTCGAGAACTTTTTCATCACTCACTTTGGAAATATGGGTAGCCGTTTGGTTGTATTCACTTGATAGTCTGAGAGATTGGATCTCTGCGCTAGATGAAATACTGAGTCTAATAGATGAACTATATGGGCTAAAATTAGCATTACTTCCCAAATATCGGACATTTGTATTGTTCAAGTTAAAAAAACCTAAAAATAGGGCGGCTATCATCATCACAGCCATAATGTAGGACACTGCAAGGATTAGATTATTCTGATAGTTGATCCCCAATACAAAATTAAGCAAAGCCACAGCGATAAAAAAACCGCCATCCTTAGATGGCAGTATGTAGATATTATTATGAGATAACCGTATTTCTGAGCGTTGATGTCGTTTATAAACATGCTGCTTAACTTTCCGTTTCAAGCGGTTAATCATGCTTAATGTACCGGTACGTTTTGAAAGACCTGTGTCTGAACTTCTGCTTCATTAGTCGTGGTAACGCCAAGTCGATGGGCACAGACTGAAGTGAAAACGGCTTGAACATCATCGGGGATCACGAAATCTCGACCACTAATAAACGCATATGCACGACTTGCGGCTGCAAGTGCAATGCTAGCTCTTGGTGACAGAGGATCGCTAAATTGACCTGAGCTGCGTGTGTAGTTAACTAAGCGAAGGATGTAATCAATAATAGCGTCACTTAGCACAATGTCAGGTACAACTTGTTGATACGCCAATAATGTTTTACCATCGATCACTTGTGGTGCTTGAGTCAGTTTTCTTGCTTTTCCAGCTAATTTAATTAGCTGCGCTTCTGCCATTTCCGAGGGGTATCCTAAGCTTATACGCATAAAAAATCGGTCTAGTTGTGACTCAGGCAGTGGATGTGTGCCAGATTGATGCTGAGGATTTTGCGTTGCAATAACGAAAAATGGGCTAGGGAGCTCATGGCTTACGCCATCGATGGTTACTTGATGTTCTTCCATGGACTCCAACAAGGCGCTTTGAGTTTTTGGACTTGCGCGGTTGATTTCATCGGCCAGTAAAACTTGGCTGAAAATTGGACCAGGATGGAATTCAAAAGACTGATGTTCACGGTTAAAAATAGAAGTGCCGGTAATATCAGCTGGGAGCAGATCGCTCGTAAATTGCACGCGACGATATGTCAGACCTAACACATCAGCAAGAGAATGAGATAGCGTTGTCTTACCCATACCTGGTAAATCTTCGATTAGAAGATGGCCGCGACACAAAAGACTGCAGATCGCGAGTTTTATTTGTTCAGGCTTTTCTAAAATAACGGTAGAGAGCGCATCGGTAAGTTTCTTTATCTCTTCATTCATGTAACCAGCTCTAAACGCTTCATTACCGAATCCACTTTATGTGCATTGAAAGGTTTAGCGATAAAGCCCTTAGCACCAAGTTCCCAAGTGTTTTGAACATTCTCCATACTATTATGACCCGAGCACATGATGACATGGGCCACAGGAAAGTTTTCGTTGATGTAGGAAAGAAT
Organism: Pseudoalteromonas sp. NJ631; assembly: GCF_000276645.1. Taxonomy (NCBI): domain Bacteria; kingdom Pseudomonadati; phylum Pseudomonadota; class Gammaproteobacteria; order Alteromonadales; family Pseudoalteromonadaceae; genus Pseudoalteromonas; species Pseudoalteromonas sp. NJ631. Next base: position 185,612 of record NZ_AKXJ01000004.1, on the reverse strand, counting down.
TTCGGTGCCATCTGTATCGGGAAGCTCAATATCTAAGAAGACAACACTGGGCTGTTTGTGCTTTAGTAGCGGCTTTGCTGAATCAAAGTCTTCACAACCATAAACTTCTTCAAACCCTAAGTTCTCCAAAATCTGTGTCAGAAAATCTCTGATCTCAACAGCGTCATCAATTATCAAGATTGGTTCTAGCGGTCTTACAAATTCCATATGTCGATACTTCAAATTACAAATTCAACCACATACTATAAAAAGCGAAACCATAGCTCAATAGAAAATACAGTAAACTTTCATTAATGTCCGATACCGTCTAGTATTGGACATAATTATGGTGATTTACTTGGTTTTCCTTATGCTATTTTAAATATCCCATAATTTACGTTATGTTAAATAGCTTATTTTGCGACATTTTGACGGTCGTTGTACAGTTGAATCAAAAATCCCCCTCTAAGCCTTGTTTTTATAAGTTTTCTCGTTTTCCTGTATCATTAGCAAAATTGATTGTTCTAAATTTATTAATCGAAAAATTTCATATAAAAACCCACTTCCGCGCAGGACGCTCGACGCAAAAACAACGTCAAAGGAAGTAAGGATTGATGATGACTGACTTTAAAGAGTTACTTTTCAGAGCGGGATTTATGAATTTTGGTAAGCTTAACCGCAAACAGGTTTGTGAGTTCTTATTAGTTAAAGAACGCACGCTTGAGCGTTGGATAAGCCAGAATAAACCTTGTCCACGTGCAGTAAGGATGCTTGAAATGCGCATTGATGGCCGTGTTTCTAATCACCCTGAATGGCGTGAATTTAGAATATGCCGAGACGGCTATTTATGGACGCCTCGCGGCTTAAGGTATGAACCAAACTACATAAACAAAATAGACTTTTTGCAGAAGTCTACCCATTACCATGAGGCGCAGACAATCGCGTTACAGGCAGAAATTGACCACTTAAAGGACTTGGTTGGGTCACGCGAAAAACTCAAGGAAATGGGACGGGATCTGATTGAAATATCAGACCGCTTTAGGTTCAAGGATGCCATGCTCAGGTTTGAGGAGAAAAAGGACAAGTCGGCTTAGTATTTTGGGCTGCGATATTGCAGCCCATTTTTTGATTTGCGTTACAAATATCAAAATGCAAACTACTTCAAAGCCTCATCCAAAGCCCCTACTAATTCATCATCCAACTTGTTGTTGCTCTTGGCCGCTAGGTGCTTGGCCGTTGCTAAACAGACTCGTTTGATGAATGCCTCTGTGGCCAACTTCGTTAACAGGTATTTTCCTAGTGTGGTTAGCATATCTTTGCCTCCAATTGTTTGATGCGCTCGTCTTGCGCGTTAATAATGACTTTCAGCCAGTTGATGTCGTTTTTTAGTGTGGCGATGGTGGCAATAGAACCGCAGACTTGCACACCAATTACCACGATAGTAGACATATCCATACCCTATCCTTTATCAATCATATCTAATGCCTGAGCCGTTACGATTTGGCCGATTAGCGGCTGGTATCGTGGCCTAAGCTGTAAGTTTCCGTCGAACAGTCTTTCTAGATAATCCATGTGATCATCATGCGTCATTGACATTGCTTTTAACCACGTCTTATCCCTAACGGTATAATCTGGGTTCAGTTTGTCTGGGTCTAAAACAAAGCCCGCATTGGGGTACTTAATATAGTTAGAGCCATTAGCAGCAAATTGGATTTCAGCCAGTACGCTGGCGACAGATTTGGTAAACGGTTTACTCTCTACTTTGAAGTAGTTATATACCCACCACACACCGTACAGCGTGGCAAATAGGCTGACATTTTTTGAAATGAAATTACCCATTGAACCCCCAATCGAAGCCACGTTGAATGGTTTCCATGCTGTATGGCTGTTCGCCGTTCTCCATCATTATCATGGCTTCCATGACTTTCGGGTATTCCGCTTGGGCCAGTGGCCTGTCACTTGGAATACCAGCACGCTTTGACACAAAATTGATGTAGTTCTGTGTTTTGTTCTCTGACGGTGGGGCCCAACGGGAGATAATTCCGTTGATGGTTGTGCGGCCATGTCTAAAGGCGTAGGTGCGCAATATGCGCCCTGCTGCTCTTAGTCCATGTTCTACCGTTTCGAAGATAACAAAGCGGCCATCATCGCCCACCATGCCAATCCAATCTTCGCCTTTTTCGATGTTCAGCGGGTTGTTGTTACGTATGCCTTTTGGTGAACCGGTCTTCATAAAATATCCTCCTAGTAATATCAGTCCTAATGCTAAAAACAGGGTTTTCTGTTGCATCAGATCACCTCTTTCAGCGCCCTAACCATGACCTTAGGCTGTGACCACTTCTTAATCGGTACGAATTGGATATAGCTTGTTGGACTGCTGTAACCGTTAAATGAAGTCACAATGAGTGCGTTGTTGACGAAACCAATAACAGGCTTTGAGATGTTGCTAGGGTGTGTGTAAACCAGTGACCAAGACGCGCCTTGGTTCTGAGACTCAAAAACCTGCGTACCAGAAATGTAATACCATGAGTTTTTGTAAATCCATGCGGCACTAGCGTTAGGTAATTTGTCAACAAACAGGCCTGTCGATTTATCAATTACGCCAAGGCCCTCATAGGCGTTTACGATGATAAAATTGTCATCTTCTGTACAGTTGATGTGATGTGAATTAATAGTGCTTTGAGGCCGACCACACGACACCATTGCACCATCAACGAGTTTATAAATCGTTTGTGCACCATAGTCCTGTGCAAAAATATCCCCCTCACGCGAGATAAATACGCCGTTTAATCGGTTTCCGTGAGGCGCATTTAAGAGTTTTGTAAACACACCCGTTTCAGTGTTTAATTCCCACACCATGCCATTACCACTAAACGCCCCGTTACCGTCAGCGGCTTTGAATTCACTGGTCACAATCAGGCGCGTGCCATTGGTAGATATATACCCAAGGTTATGGTTGGTCGGTGCAGATTTGTAGTGGCCGTAGAAAACTCGGTCAGATTGCACCCACGCAACACCGCCCTTGTACTCAACTGCTGTTTTGATTGCTGTTGAGCCAACCGCGCCAAGCTCTGCAACTGGGTCAATCTGGGTAAACCCACCCTGTCCTAACTTGTAGATATCGCTAGCATCAAGTACATACATATTGCCGAACAATGACACCACGCGGTCAACATCTGACTTTGTGAGTGCGCCATGTGGCAACATTTCAATGTCTGAACTTAATGTGTACTCCGCTGCCTCATTAACAGCAAGATGGAGTTCACCAGAGCCAGTTATACGGGTAGGCGTGTTTGGTAGAATTGGGATCCCATTATTTAGGTCAACCCCGTTGCCACCGTACCAAAGCGGCTTATCACAAAAGAGTGTTACTGCAACTCGATTTGCTTCAAACGGCAGTGCTTGCTGTGAATCACCGTAGTGCTCAATTAAAAAGCTCTGGTTTTGGTTCGCACCTGCTGAGGGCGCATCGTATTGCAATTTATGTGCAGACACCCACACTTCAATTTCTTGTCGTTGTGTTGACGTTAGTTGGATACGTGAAAAGAGTTGGTTTGTCGTAATTTCAAAACCTGCTTTTGCGGTAGTTTCGGTAAGCACTTTGCCGTTAACAGCATAGATTTTTATTCTAAACTCCACCTCTGAATTGATGACCTTAAAGAACTGCCCTTCAGCATCAATATCAGTTGGGAAGTTTGTTTCAATCACTCTACGTTCTAACATGTTATTTTCTCCCTGCCATCATGGCGACAACGGTGACACCAACGACACCCACCACGACATACATCATGGTTTTATTGGTTTGTAATGCGAGTTGCTGGCCGTCACTGCGGCTCATATCGTCAACGAACTGAAGCGCTTGCTTATGCGCCAGTCGGCTTTGGTCGGCTGCATCGCCATAGGCATCGCTTAGTGCGTCTTGTGTACTGCTAATGGCAAGCCCTGCTAAGTCTGCGTTACTGGCCGCAACATCTCGGGCTAAATCGCTGGTTGCGTTCGCAGTGAAGTACGCCATTTCTGATACACGTTCGTTGCTGTCATTCACGGCATTAACCGCATCACCGAATAGGTTGGATGCAAAATCGTTATTGGCTGCGTGCATGTCATTTGCTGAGTTGACGACCGCACGGGCTAAGTCGCCATTTTCCAGCATGGCCGTATTGGCTGTGTCGCTGGTAAATTGCATCGCATCGAGGGCTAAATTCCCGCCCATTTCCAGTGCATCTGCACCAAAGTCAAAGGCGCGAGCGCTGTTATTCTCTGCAAAATCTAGCGAATCGCGGTTAATATCAGAGCCGAAATTAAATGCGTCTGACAGTGCATCAGATGCAAACTGTGTTTGATAATCGGTCATCGTTTGAAACGTATCGGCCATATCTGCACCGATGTTCGACATTGCGTTTACTAAACCATGATCTGTTTGTTGAATGTTGTATGTGTTGCCGTCCCCAACATTCATAAAGCCGTTGTTATCCCCCTGAACCCCAAACGAAACACTGGTGTTATTGGTGGACTGACGGCTGGTACTATTGGATTTACTACCCATTGAGAACCATCCTGTAAACTAAGTAACCGTTGATATCGGTCATTTCATATTGAAAGTGGTAAGCGCTAAGTAGGCGTGCCAGTGCCCGCCTTTTGGTATGAAATACGATTGAGGGGGCGCTGAGCTTTTTGGCAATTTGAACGATGTAAGGTGCCAACTGACCAAGGGCTTTACCCTCGGCACACACGACACATAGGCCGTCTTGGTCGTTACGTAGTACCGCATAGCAAGCGTTGTGATGGATAAAAACTGCGTGTCTGGCTCTTATCTCTTGTGCGATAGCTTCATAATCTGCGGGACTTCCAGCCGCCCGTTTAATCCGCCACAGCTCGCTAATTGGTGCTATGTTCATTTTTTCAAAAGGAACAGCGCGACTAAGGCAATACCGCCAATAATCAACAACTGATTGTTGTTATTGGTGCCAAAGGACACCCCGCCACCTGTGAACCCGTTACGCTGCGTTTGGTCACCTGTCGATGAGCTGGCACTGGAACTAATGGGACTGCCCGCCCCATTCGTCATGCCGGGCATTCCGCCCATCGCAGCCCCCATTAACGGCATCATTGTTCACCCCCTGCGGTGTACTTGCGGTAAAGGCTGCGTACTACTTCGGCCAGTAATGCGCCTCCTGCGGCCACCGCCACACCATAGGCAAAATATTTCACGTTTCTTGGTGTCTGCATCACTTATTTCCTTAGCAGTAAGCCAACCACCAGAAGACCACCAAAACCAAGCAAAAGCGTCTTTTGCGGTACACCAAATACAAGGGTCTCTTGCTGAGCTGAATTAGGTGTCGTTTTTGGAGTCTCGACCTGAACGGCTGCGCCATTTTCTAGTTCAGGTGTGGCGGCGTGTTCCAGCCGCCCCTGACCTGTCGAGTTCTTACGCGCCTTGACCGCCTCGAAATTGGCGTAGGCGCCAACTGCATCACTAAGGAATCCACCGAACTGACCCAACCAAGAGGTTGGCTGCGGTGAACCTTGTGGCAGCATGGTTTGGTTAGACATTTAGCCCCCTTAGAATGAACTTGTGGCAAAGTCATCAAAGTAATACACCGCAACTTCTGCCTGTATTTCCTGCGTGCAGTCCACACGTAGGCGCATATCTCGAATAGCGGGATCTAATTTCAAGGTGTTGTACTTGTCACCCTCAAGACAGAAGTCGAGATAAAACTCGTCTGCGATTGGTGTGCGGCCATTCTGGCGCATGATGTGCTTGTGCAGCTCCAGCGGCACTGACTCACGCCACTTCACGTTGTCGACCAGAAATTCAACCCCTTCAACACCCTGCGCTTTAATCGCAATCGCCATGATGCTGGCGTTCGTTGGGCGTGGCAGGTTGTCGATTTCAGTACGGCCATTGTTCAGCTTGTACACAAACGTTCTTCGCTTCATCAAAGTACCTGGCACGTTGGCCGCTGACTTTTCAGCAAAGCATTCGATAACTGGCGCTGTGGCTTCTTGCGCAATATCAAAGCGAATTTGTGCGGTGTTTAGCCCATTTGTACCCAATGCAAAGAAGCGTTGCTCTATGAGTTCTGGGTAAAGCGCACTGGACATGTCATCGCGTACAAAGTGCCACGTTGCAATCCCTGCTTTCACTTCACGCTTAAAACGTGTGTTTTCTTCGATAAGGTCTTGCAATGTGCTGTACTGCGTAATCAATCGGCCATTGAGTTCAAGGCGCACGTTGGTAATTTGTGACGGTGTTACCCCTGAATACTGCATGTGAATGCGGTCATAGGTCATGCCGATTGGTAATGTCTGGGAAACACTGGCTTTAGGTGCTACACCTGAAATGGTTGGTAAAGCTACAATCTCGCGCATCTTCTACCCCTTAGTTGATTAGTCGTTTAACTGGGCGAAGCGGTGAGGCTTTATTGATGACCGCGATAATAGCGATTGTCATGCCTATAGTGATAAGGCGGTTTTTACTGAACATGTGATTCTCCTTTGTTTAAAATCACATGCAGGGTAAACTAAGATTTAAGTGCTTGTTTTAGCTTTACTATAGCTTTAAATTAACTGGAAAAATCGATGATTCTTCAAACTTTTAGAACCATTGCTTATGCCTTTAAGGAGCATTGGCAGCTTATAACTACTATTACTATTTCATCTTATACTGCGCTATCTATTTTTATATCTAAATATACGTTCTCAATTTTTAATGCTGATTACACCGTGTTTCTAGATTTTGTTGACTTGTACTGGTTTGCCCTTCGCGTTTTAGAGTTTGAGAGAATGCTTATAATTATCATATCTTTAATTATACTCGCTCTCTTGTTAGTTCATGCGTACCATTTCAGAAAGTCGGTATTAGAAAATGATAAAAAACTTTTAGAGGCCCAGCAAAAATCGGTTGAAGAGTTCATTGAGAGATTCAAAGAAAAGAAAGCTTCATATGATGTGAAAGACTCAATTGGGACGATTCTAGAAATGCAAAAACATAAAGCTTCAATTAATAGAAAAGTTTCTGAAACCCAAAAGCTAATTGAAGGTAAGCTTCATAAAAAAGATCAGTTAGTTCTTTATGCTATGGCTTCAGCTGTAATATTGTTCAGCGTTTTTTTAATTGGATCCCAAATTAAGAAAGTTGGAAGGATTGATTACTTTCCAAAATATGAAATAAAAGTAAAAATAAAAACAAATGAAAATAAGAAGGTATGTGGAAGAGTGATATTTAATAGCGATAAACACATCGTTATCGCTACATGTAAGAACTCGAATATAATGGCTATAATCAATAGTTCTATTATTGAATTCGAGCAAGTTAAAAATTAATTGTCTCCATTGTGGCCGCATCCGTCCCTTTACGGATCCAATATTGAACCTGCTTGCGGTGGATGTTTTGAATTGACTGTAATTTCTCTAATGTGATCCCCATTTCTGCGGCCATATACTTAGCGCTGGCCGTTGTCTTGAGTGCGCCACACCATGTGTATTCCACTTGGTTCATAATCGTTTTGTCCGCTTCTTGCGGGCGCTGAGTTATAGCGCATAGCCGCCCGCCATATTTGCGCACCTTGCGGCATAACTGCCCCCAATGGAAACTTGCTTTACTCACCCGTGTAACGTCTGCGATTTCATCCGCGATTATCGTCATTGGTGCAGCAGCATGAGCCAACGCAAACGCGATTGCCGAAAACTGCTCGAAGTTTTCCTCTGTAGGCGATACAGTCAAGGCGCACCGTATAGGCCCGAAACCGCTCTTTCTAGCGAGTTTTAAGAATGCCTCAAGGCTTCGTACTCTTGGGAGTGGGTAATCTTCTTCAGGGTCCCATGCAATAATCCTACGCTGTTTAAAATCCACCGTTTCACGTAGGAACGCAGATTTACCACTACCAGAAGCACCAACGATGAGAATGTTTTCATTCGGTAATGATGGGTCTTGCCGCTTAGCTGGCCGCTTTGCTCTGGTCATCTTCACCCCCGTTAATTTCGATTTCTTCTTGAATTTGCATATCTGTGATAATGCGCGGTGCGAAAATGCCTGTAACTACGGCCACAGCCGCCCACGTTGGCGATAGATTCATATCTGGCACAAGTGCATCCATTGCTTTGCTCAGTTCTTCGGCTTCCTCTGGTTGCAAGTTCCAGTGTTCACCGTTACGCCTTGCCATGTAACCTGTGGCAAACTTTGCGACAATCACGGTCATATCGCCTGCGCCTACTGAAACGGACTGACCACCGCCCTCACTTGCCATTATCTCGCCTGTTATTTCTGGGCTGTCTGTCTCAAAGCTTGAAAAGTCTGGTTGGCCTAGTTCTTCTGCAATTGTGTCTATTGCTTGCTGATCTGCTTCGTTGCTCATGCTTCATCATCTCCAAATAAAGCGGTAAATATTCCTGATTTTTGTTTTGCTGCTTTGAGCTGTGCCTCTCTGGCAAGCTCTGCGGCTTCATGGGCGGCTTCTTCAGCCTCAGCGCCAGTTAATGGGCGCATATTGTTAGTGAGCCACCATTGACCGCCCTCTAAGGTGATCTGCACGGTTCCACACGGGCCTTTAGGGCCGTCGTAGCATCGGTAGTACAATTTTGCGTTTCGGCTCGCCTGACGGTGTACTGTGGCGTCACTACCGCAATGTGGACACGTAACAACGCCCAAAACTTCATTAGCCATTCGCGCCCCCTTTTTGATGTTCGGGTTCAAATACAACGCTGCACAGCATAGCGATGACCTTACGCTGAGACTTAGCCAGTGCAATTGCTGGCGCTTTGATGTTGAGCGGGCTGGCCTTTTCTACCTGCTTTTCAAGTACAGCTATTCGCTCTAACTCATTGAATATCTTTGATTTTATGTCACTCAAAACTCTATCCTTATGATTTTATTGAAAAAAAACGAAAATTGTGGATAAGTGGACAGAATCCCTTGCGGGATTGCTGACACACTTACCGCACAACCCAATAAGCCGTGGATATGTGGACAAAAGCCCTTGCGGGCTTGTTGACGCACATACCGCACCGCCCTATAAGATTTTTTGTTTGCTATGAAATGAACAGGTCATGTTTTTTAGCGCCCAAAGGGCGCGGTAATGAAAGCCCTTGCAGGGCCTTGCTCCTCACTTACGCCCTTGGGGTTGTATGGGGTGAAAATAACCCCCTTTTCACCCCAGAAAAAGGATGGCCCCTCGCGGGGCGATTCATTGGGTTTATAATGCCTCCCGTAGGTCGAAGCTCTTCACCCTTGCTACATCTTCGCTGCGCTTCAGATGCAGCAAGCCCCTTACGAACCGCTAAAGAGCTAACCGAACTGAATCGGTATCTAAAGCTAATCGTAATGTCGGCGCTGCATCTGAAACGCGATAGGTAGGCTTGGCAAGTAACGCTAAAGCTAGTGTTACTTGCCAAGCCCTGCTTCAGATGGCGGGACGTTGTGGTAAACGTTCCGCAAGAGTGACTATTCAAGAGCTTTCAACCTAACGCTCCCCTGTTGCCGCCTGCTCACTCTCATAGCTTTGGCCGTATTCCTAGTGGTCATGAGCGGGAGTGTGCGAAACTCCTATTATCCCCTCTGGGCGCTTCTCCTAGCCGTAACGCTATCGCTTCGTACAGGTGGGGCTATTGACAATGTTCCCGTGATAACCCCATTCGGGCACTCAACCCGCACGGCTAAAGCGTACTGCTCCACTTACACTATGATCCAAAGCAAATACGAAACCCTAAAGCCGTTTATTTAACGAGTGCTTATAGCTAAAGCTACCGTGATAGCTTTAGCTATAAACACGAACGCCAACGATTAAGTTGGCGTGCGTAATAAACCTTTGGCCTCAGCCATTAGCTTTAGCTGTTCCAATTCATTTTGTTTAAGTGAAAGCAATCCGACATAACTATCGCATTCATAAATCATGACTGTTGGAGATCCCAAGGAAAATTTAAAGTGAGTGAAGTTCACAATTAGCCCATCTGCTTCACAATGAATAGTTTTCATTTTGAAACAAATAGATATCTCTCGAATGACTACACAGTCATACCACTCTTCAATTAATAACTGGTCGCCTACTATCTCGACCCGTCTTCCACTTATGTAATCGCCTTCTTTGTAATCCGTCATGCTTTCACCTTGGCTTGGTTATGGGTAAATATTCACCTTGGCTTAATTTTTGTTTTGAAAAATAGCTACTGAGTAAACACTCAGTAGCTAAAGCCAAGGGATTGTTTCCAGTTGAGAAAACCAGTAACGAGGTGAATCGTAACCCACACCTTGTAATATATCCACACCATGTAATCTAGTGAAAATGATGTGTACTACGTCTACAATCAAAAATAGGGATTTTGTTGATGATGAGAAAACTTATGAAAATAGCCAATTCAATCGAATTGCTAGATTGGTTCAAAACCGTGATAGATGTTGAATCTGACTACATGGTTGCGAAGTTAACAGGTATTAGCGCAAACACACTTAGCCATGTAAGAACAGGAAACCGCGAGTTTTCAGAATTAAACTCTCTTAAACTACTTCTTGTTGGTGACCATCCTGAACCCCTTGAAACCGTTGCAATTATTGAAGCTCACAAAGCGAAATTAAGAGGTGACGAAGAAGCGGCAAAACTGTGGGAAGATAGTGTTGCTTAGGCAGCATTTTACCCCCGTAAATTTGCGGGTAAACAGCATGTTAAACCCGCGCCCCTACTGGCTTGTATTTGGGTGGTGAACCTGTGTTTTACGTTATGTTAAATAAAGTAAATTGTAGATGAGGGAAGTCTTATTGGTTTACACTATTTCGTTATTAGTTGCTTCGAATATGAGTCGTTTTGAAACCAAAAGTATTCAATGGAACACAATGCACTGTGCGAAACTAGATATCTTAATTGGTGTATCTAGTGAAACCGTTCTCTTCACTGAATAAGTATTTAGAAATATGGGAAACAATAAAGCCACACTGTAACTTGTTGAGGCTTTATTGGTTCGAGTCATGTGGCTGCTTTTAATGAAGCGCTGCGCTAAATGGAGTGCGCTTACATATATCCGCTTCTGCAATGAGAATTTCTTCTAGGCGGTTATCTATCGTTAATTTGTCGAAATACTCGTAGCCAAGCTCTACAAAGAGATTTTTGTGTTTTTCTTCTGATTTGGCAATGGCAACATAAAAATCTTTCTCTTTGCCTTCAGGAAGCGCTTCTGCAACTAAAGAAAAACGTTCATGGCCCCTAGCCTCAATTACTGCGCCAATCAGTAATCTATCAATTAAATATTCGTCAGTGCCTTGGCGGAACAATGCGCGCATTTGCTTTATATAGGGGTCTTTTTGATCGTTCCCAAGTAGTGTACCACGCTCGGTTAAGATCTTAAGTACCTGTTTAAAATGGATCATTTCTTCTATTGCGAGATCAGCCATCGCTTTTACTAGCTTGATCCTGTCTGGGTAATGACCAAGCATTGCCATCGCCATTCCGGCTGCTTTTTTTTCTGCAGCGGCGTGGTCTTGAAGAAAGGTATCAAAGTCGGCTAGGACTTTTTCAGTCCAGCTAAAAGGTGTGTGATATTTTAATTCAAACATAATTCTATCTTGTATATACAGCTTGTAGTGAGTATAACAAACTCAGGCGCTCGAGCGAACTTGCATACTAAAGAGCGCTGTGTCTTTATCTGCTTTGCCATTACGTGTCGATTCGACTTTATTGGAGTGTGAAAACCACTTCCATGCAGTTACTTTACCACCGATATTGACATGCGGAATGGTCACTTTTTCTTGAGTCACGCCTATAAATTCGGCAAGCGTTTGCTCGGCATCAGCAGCGGTTAGGTTGACCGTAATAAAAGGAATATCATTCATTTTGGCGAATCTAAGCACCCTATCATGATGCTTGTAATAACAATCCTGCCAATAAACATCATCTTCAAAATGTTTGTCAAAATCAGGAAAAGTTTCCAAATAACAACGCTTAATGGTGTCGTTAAAGCCCCCTCTTTGTGACAGTAAATTTTCTTTCATTGCCGTCATCAAACGCTTAATTGAGGGAAGCCATTGCTCAAATTCTCGTGTTAACTGGATTATTTTGGCTTCAGGATATAAAGCATATAATTTTTCATAGTCAGCGAAAACGGGTGTGTCAGCAATAAATTCAGCACAGTCTAATGCTTGCCTCGTGTATGCCGTGTGTGCTGTTTTGTATCCAGCACCTAATGCAGCAATACACAAACTTGTTGTGCCCGTTCGTGGTAAACCCGTTACCAAAAATTTGTGTTTTGTCATAGTTAGATAAAGTAATACACGAGGTTAAATGACGCTAAAATAAGTATTACCCCATATGTTGTCGCCATCGCTACTTTTCTGATTGAAAAGTTAGTTTTACCGAGCGCAACATAGTGTGCAACTCGAGAAAACAAAAAAGCAATGCCAAAAGCATGAAGTAGATATGGGTTGATTTGTTGAGTTTCGAGTAACAACATCATTAACAGTACGAAAGGTGTGTACTCAATAAAGTTGCCGTGGATCCGTATAGCACTTTGCAGTTCATCGATACCGCCATCTCCTAGCGATACTTTGTGTCTGTGTCTGAGTGATATTATGTTAAAACTGAGTTTAATATAGATTAGTGCCAGCAATGCCGCATATAAACCGGTGATCATAAAAAGCCCTCCAATGGAGGGCTTAGTGTATAAGTTTAATTAGTTAACAGCTAGTATTACTCAATTAAGTAAACAGCATAAACTTCCGCGTTTAATGTAATTGCACCTGTGTTATACGCATTTTTGTATGCGCCTTGATCTGCTTCCATCGCCATTGCCGCAGAGCGCACGTAAGGCTGAACTGGCGTTTGCATTGGTTGGAATGAAACTGAGTACAGTTTTGCCAATTCAACATCAAACTCGCCTGCCAGCTCTTTAGCTGCTTTCTTTGCATCTTTGATGGCGGCTTTTTTGAGGCTTTGCAGATACTTGCCTTCATTTTCAACACCAAATTCCGTGTTATTGAACTGATTGATGCCGCTGTCTACAAACTCTTGAAGTAACTCTGGGTATTTTTTGATGTCTTTAAGTTTTACCGTCAGGCTGCGGCTCACACGAAAACCATCAAACTCTTCTTCATTTGATTCACGATTGTAGCGTGTCTGTCTGTAGACATTCAGCTGATCTGCGTGAATATCGTCTTCTTTAATATCGAAGCGTTTAGCGATTTCGATGGCCTTAGCCATAATCTTATCGACGTTTTCTTTAGCTGTGGGCAGCGACTTTTGCTTTTCAGTAATGGCAACGCGGATGGTTGCAATATCGGGTTGTACTTGAATAAATGAAGTGCCTTTAACATATAAATGCGGCGAGTCAGGCAATGCGCCTGCAAAGCTAAATCCAGATAAACATAATGTCAGTAAGCCAGTTAAAATTCGCATCTTTTGCTCCTAGAATGTGATACCTGCATATTCAAGCATATTTCAATTAACAACTACTGAATTGGATTTCAGGGTAACAAACTTTAACAAAATGAGCAGTTGTCACTTTGAGAAGTGATACGTAGTGCACTCAAATTTTGTGCGTGATTGATAAACAAAATCGCCGCCAATGTGAGTTGGCGGCGATTTCTGTTTTAGCTAAGTAAAAGTAACTAGACGCTACAGCGTTTGTAATTTCTATACTTAGGGAGCCAATAGTTTTTCTCTATTGCAGCCCAAATTGCGTCGTCTTCCATTTCAAGTGCAACGCCCTCTTCCATTGCCTTTTTAGCAACTGCAAAAGCAATGCGCTTACTCAACGGTTCGATTTCAGTTAGTGCTGGTAGTAGGCTACCTTTGCCGGTATTAGCACGTGGTGATGATTCAGCAAGCATTTCGCTAGATACCATCAACATGCTATCTGTAATACGGTTCGCTTTAGCTGCAAGTACACCAAGGCCGATCCCTGGGAAGATATAACTGTTATTACATTGTGGTATGATGATTGTTTGCTCACCGTGTACTACCGGTTCAAATGGGCTTCCCGTAGCAACAATTGCTTGACCATCAGTCCACTCAATCACATCTTTTGGATGCGCTTCAACCTGGCGTGATGGGTTACTCAATGGGAAAATAATTGGCTGCTCGCATCCTGCATGCATCGCACGGATCACTTGCTCAGTGAATAGACCCGCTTGACCTGATACACCAATTAAAATGTCTGGTTTTGCACAGTGCATTACATCTAATAAAGATGCAAATTCACCACTGTATGTCCAATCCGCGAGGTTTGCTTGTTGTTGAACTAGCGCTTCTTGGAAATCTCTTAGCCCTTCCATGCCTTCTGTCAGAAGGCCAAAACGGTCCACCATAAACACTTGGCTTCTCGCTTGCTCATCGGTTATCCCTTCTGAAATCATTTGGCTAATAATTTGCTCTGCAATACCACAGCCAGCAGAGCCTGCGCCTACAAACACCACTTTTTGTTCAGAGAGCTTTGCCCCTTTAACACGGCAAGCGGCTAACAGCGAACCTACAGTAACCGCAGCGGTACCTTGGATATCATCGTTAAAGCTACAGATTTCATCGCGGTAACGTTTCAATAGTGGCATTGCGTTAGGTTGTGCGAAATCTTCAAACTGTAACAGCACATTAGGCCAACGGCGTTTAACCGCTTTAATGAATAGATCTAGGAATTCGTCATATTCAGCTTGGCCGATACGTGGGTGTCTTGCGCCCATGTACATTGGGTCATTGAGTAGCTTCTCGTTGTTTGTCCCTACGTCAAGCATTACAGGCAGCGTGTAAGCTGGGCTGATCCCACCACATACGGTGTAAAGTGCCAGCTTACCGATAGGAATACCCATACCACCAATACCCTGGTCGCCAAGGCCTAAAATACGTTCACCATCTGTAACCACGATAACTTTTACTTTGCCTTTAGTGGCATTTCGTAAAATATCGTCGATTTGATAACGGTCTTCATAAGAAATAAACAAACCACGAGAGCTGCGATAGATATCAGAAAACTTCTCACATGCATCACCTACTGTTGGGGTGTAGATGATTGGCATCATTTCTTCCAAATGATCGCGTACTAAACGGTAATACAGCGTTTCGTTGTTATCCTGAATAGCACGCAAGTAAATGTGCTTGTTTAGGTTGTCGCTAAAGCTTGAATATTGCTGATAACAACGCTCAACTTGCTCTTCAATTGTTTCATAACGAGGAGGAACTAGTCCTGCTAAGTTGAAATTTTCACGCTCGCGTTGAGAGAATGCACTCCCTTTGTTAAGCAGTGGAGTTTCTAATAGTGTAGGACCTGAATAGGGAATGTAGAGATAATTTGGATCGGTTTGTTTAGTCATATTTACAAGCTTGACACTAATTTTTTAGTCTAAGGGTTCATTATTGTCGAAAAGGATTAAATTACAATGAATTTAGTGCTCATCAGACCATTATTAACGCGCTCCAGAGCACGTTAAACGCATTTTTCTGGAACGCAAAATTATAGCCTAAAAGCACTTAAGAAACCACGGCTTATTCGCTGCTTTCACCGAGTGCAACACCTTCTCTTCTTGGATCTGCGCCACCGATTAAATGTGTTCCACGAACCTCAATGGCATGTAGTCCTGAGTTTAAGTCGCGGATCTGTACTTCATGGCCTTTTTTCTCAAAGTAAGATGCTTGTTTTGTCAGCTCAGTGCCTTTTTCAAGCGTTGTGTACTTATTGCGATTGGTGATTTTTGGTAAATCAATCGCAGCCTGAACAGATAACCCCCAGTCCAGTACACCAACTAAGGTTTGAGCAACATAGTTGATAATACGGCTGCCACCCGGTGAGCCGACTATCAATTTAAGCGACCCATCTTTGTTAAACACCATTACAGGTGCCATAGAACTTCTTGGGCGTTTGTTTGCTTCTACCCGGTTAGCGACCCATTTATCCCCTACTTTTGGAGAAAGCGCAAAGTCGGTTAATTGGTTATTGAGTAAATATCCGTTGACCATCACCGTCGAGCCAAATGCCATTTCTATCGAGCTTGTCATAGAAATAGCATTACCCTCTGCATCTACAATCGACACATGGCTGGTCGAAGGTAATTCATAACTATCATCCATAGCATAAGCGAGTGTGCCCGAAGTTGGGTCGCCTACTGGAAAGTCGTGATTATCCATTTCACCGATAAGTTTGCTACGGCCTAATAGATATTGTTCGTTAAGCAATGCTTTTGCTGGCACTTCAACAAAATCAGGATCAGCAACGTAAAAATCTCTATCGGCAAACGCTAGGCGAGATGCTTGAGTAAAGAGGTGCAAGGCTTCTGGGTCGTTTGCCTTATACTTACCTAGGTCGTACGGTTCAAGCAGTTTCATCATTTGCAAAACGGCAATACCACCACTGCTAGGCGGTGCCATAGAGCAAACTTTATATACACGATATTCCGTACAGATAGCGTCTCGGGTTTTGCTTTTATAATGTTCTAAGTCGCTCAGCGCCAATTTGCCAGGTGCGATTTCAGACTTTTGCACAGCTTCCACTAATTGGGTGGCATTTTGCCCTTCATAAAAGGCTTGTATCCCTTGCGTTGCTACTTTGTAGTATAGGTTTGCCAAAGGCAGATTCTTTTTAAGGGTTCCTGGTTGTAGTGCTTTACCATCCGGATAGAAATATTCTTTTGCAGGACTGAGCTTTGTCAAACCTGGGTTGAGTTTTTTCTCAAGCAGCATATTTAAACGTGGAGAGACGATAAACCCATCTCGAGCTAATTCAATCGCCGGCTTGAATAATTCCTGCCATGGCAGTTTACCGTATTTGTCATGTGCTGATTTAAACGCGTGCAGAATACCAGGCACACCAACAGAGCGACCGCCCACCACAGCCTCAATCCATCTAACCGCATTACCCGTATCATCTAAAAACAGATCAGGGCCGGCAAGTTTTGGTGCAGTTTCTCTACCATCAAAACTAATTAATTCATTGCTTTTCTTGTCGTAGTGCAGGATAAAAGCCCCGCCACCTACGCCTGAAGATTGCGGCTCAACTAATGTAAGCACAAGTTGAGTCGCTATCATAGCATCAACCGCACTTCCCCCTTTTGAGAGCATCAATTGACCTGCTTTACTCGCATAGGGGTTGGCAGCAACGACCATGTACTTTTCTGCGGTGCGTGCTTCTTTAGATTGGAAACCTGTTGCGGCTTCCGGCTCTCTAATTTCGATTTTTTGTTGTTCAGCTAAGGTGTTGGTTGAAAAGCTGAATGCGGCAATCACGGTTAGTGATGCAAGTGTATGTTTCATAATACCCACTTTGCTTACGTCTTATATTTGGCATCATAAAAGCAATTAGGCACAATATGCAAAAATAATAACGTGAAATCGTATGTTTGAACTTCCAACGAACAAAGAATATCTCATTGGCCCTGCATCTTTGGCGATATTGTCAACAATACTAATGTTGTTCGGGCTTGGCCCACACTTAGATTTTGACAGAAATGCAATTGCTGATGGTGAAATATGGCGTATTTTGAGCGGTCAGTTTACCCATAGTAATTGGTATCATTTGATGCTAAACCTGCTTGGGATCTTATTTATTTGGCTATTACATGCCGAATATACAACTCTAAGAAAATATTGGCTGAATGTATTTTTTCTTGGCCTCTTTACCGGGCTCATGATCTTGCTATTTTCCCCAAACATTGTTGTATATACAGGCTTGAGTGGCTTATTGCATGGGCTTATCGTATGGGGAGCGCTTGAAGATATTAAGCGGAAGCTAACAACTGGATATCTGTTGTTTATTGGTGTGTGGGCAAAGGTGTGTTGGGAGCAATATGCTGGTGCAAGCGCAGATGTAGCTAAGCTGATAGACTCGAGAGTCGCCATTGAAGCACATCTATTTGGTGCAGTTGGTGGTGTGGTTTTAGCTGTTATCTATTTATTTTATAAAACAAAAAAGCCAGCTTAAGCTGGCTTTTTTATCCATTGTTTTAATTACAAGTTTTCTTTAAACAGCTTGTATATACGACGGTATTCATCCAACCAACTTGATGGCTGTCTAAAGCCATGCGGTTCAACTGGATAAATCGCCGTTTCAAAGTCTTCCTTTTCTAGCTCAATCAGGCGCTGTACCAAGCGCACAACATCTTGGAAAAACACGTTATCATCAACCATAGGTGCATTGATCAGAAGCTTGTTTTTCAAACCTTCAGCATGATAGATAGGCGAACTGCGTTTGTATGCAATTGGGTCTACATCTGGGCGATTAAGAATATTTGAGGTGTACGGGTCATTGTAATAGGCCCAATCGGTGACTGGACGTAAAGCCGCGCCTGCTTGAAATAGATCCGGCTGAGTAAATAGCGCCATAAATGTCATAAAGCCGCCGTATGAACCACCATAAGTTCCTACAGCGCCACGATCAACATTAGCGTTGTTCACCATCCACTCGACACCGTCTGCCAAATCTTCGATTTCTGGTTTACCCATATGACGATAGATTGCCGTTCTCCAATCTCGGCCATAGCCCTTAGAGCCGCGATAGTCCATATCCATGACGACATAGCCTTCGCTCGCGAGGAGTGAATGGAACATAAACTCTCTAAAGTAGTTAGACCAACCCATATGAGAGTTCTGCAAATAACCCGCACCATGGTTAAAGATCACAGCCTTACGATTTTTACCTGTTTCGCCTTCTTGATAATCTGCCGGGTAATATACTTTTGCGTAGACAGGCTCACCTTGATGGCTTGAAGGAACCGCGACAATCTTAGGTGCAATTAGCTTCTTATTTAAAAACGCATCTGAGACCGTATTAGTGAGTCGTGACACCGCTGCTTTTGGCGCTGCATCCGCCACATAAAGCTCAGGAGGCATCATGATTTTTGAGTGAGTTAACAACAGCTTTTGCTCATCTGGGCTTAGCTGGTAATCAGTCAGGCCATCCAAATCGGTTAACTGCTCATCTTCACCGCTAGCTAAATTAACGCGATAAATTTCGTATAAACCTGGGTGATCTTTATTTGCTTTGTAATAAACAAATTGACTATCGTGGGTTAAGGTTGGTTCAGAAACCACAAACTTCCCTGAAGTCATTACTTTCGCTTTGCCGTTAAGCGGCTTAACATAAAGCTGGCTATATCCAGTTTGCTCAGAAAGATAGTACAACGCGTCTTGGTTGCTTAACCAACCAAAATCATTGTAGGTATAATTGATCCATGCATCATCGTGTAGGCGGTGCTGAGAAACGAATTGTTGTTTATCAAAATCAACCGTTGCTAACCATCTGTCTTTATTATCCCAAGCACCAAGCATCACTGCGACTTGAGAACCGTCACTATTCCATTGGATAGCGGATTGACTCCAGCCCCATGTGTCGATCAGGTTGATATCACGTGGGGCTTTTTCACTCTTATATGATTCACCTTTGGCCTTAGCATTTTCGCGTTTCACCTCGGCTAGTACATCTTCATCAAAGCCAGGCAAAGTATCATAGCTCAGCGTAACTTGTTCTGACTTTGCTAAATCAATGAAAATAACATCAGAACTCATTGGTTTAGTGTCTGCAACACGGCGGCGAGCTTTTACCGGATCAATGTCACCGTTTTGACTCACATAGTTAGGCATGATGTCAGAATCGGAACGACTTGGTTTATCATCTGTGATCACGGCGATTAACTTGTCACCTGTCGGTGCTAAGCTAACTGATATAAGCGTTTTTCCTTTACCTAGATAAAACTGATTATCTTGGATGCTTGCGTTATTTGCTTCTATCTCTTGATTTCTTGCTTCTCGATCTTTGCTGTTTTTGTGCGTTAGCGCGACGAATTGAATCAGTTTGTGTTGCTGCTCAGCGATATATCCATTTGGCTCTTTCACCCCTTCAGGCTTATCCGCTAAATGTAACTTTACCAATTCTTTAGTTAAGCCTGTGGCTAAATCGAACGCAAATAGCGCATTGCCTGAACGGTAAGCTAATCGGTTATCACTTAAGAATTGCGGTGCATACTCATAGTTTGAAGAATGAGTAACTTGTGTCATAGCGCCAGACTTCAGGTTTTTAACGAATATGTTGCCTTTAAATTCATAAGATTGTAGCGTCCGCTCTTTATTATAAATCGCGTTTGCAGCACCAACGGCATGCAAATCTGACAGCGAAACTGCTTCGCTTGTTTGTGCGCTACTGACTTTAAATAGATCTCTTAACTCTGAAGCAGCTTGCTTACGTTTATAGAAAACGGTTTTGCTATCAGCTCCCCAGTACGCGCTTTCTGGTTGTCTTCCCAACCAATCAGGATGCGCCATTGCTTGTTTTAAGGTGATCTGCTCACCACCAAAATCAACGGGAGTAGCAACGACTTGTGGAACTGGCGAGTTGGATTCAACTTGTTGTGGTTTTGGGCTTACTTCTGTGGTTTGACAACCGGAAAGGAATAAACCTGAAGCGACTGCTATCGAGATAAGAGAGAGTTTCAACATGTGACTTTCTTATAATAATTAAATTTGCTTAATTTAAGCAGAAAGCCAGCTGAATATCGACAGATTTAAGATTAAAAGCACGATGGGTGGGACAAAAAAAGGCCAGCATAGGGATGCTGGCCAAATACTCTCTGCGCTCACATAGTCGTTGATGGACAACGAGTATGAAATGAGGCCTATCCGCGCCTCACTACAGTAGACCGCGCTATCAGAAAAGAGTTCCAAAAATAACAGTAAAAAAATTAAATTTTTTATATATTCCCTGAGCTCTGTTACTAGGAATGAGTTAACTCAATAGTTATCAGAAGCTTAGGTTTTTAGTTAACAATGGACCTTTTTTGCTAAAAACAGTATTACTAATTCAAAATTAATTGTTGAGCAGTTTCCATGACCCCTGGGTAGTCTGCTTCAGGCAAGATGTCAGCAAGCTCTGCCAGTGCCTCACCTAACTTATGAAGTGAGTCAGCTGAAACGTTGATATGCCCCATTTTTCTGCCCGGTTTCGCATCTTTGCCATACCAGTGACTGGTTGTCCCCGGAACAGCAAGAACTTGCGATGGAATGTGACTTTGCCCTAACACATTAATCATCGCGGTTGGGCGAAGCAGCCTTGTTTCACCAATCGGTAAACCGGCAACGGCACGAATATGGTTTTCAAACTGGTTTACATGGGCACCTTGTTGAGACCAATGTCCTGAGTTATGTACCCTAGGCGCTATTTCATTAACCAATAATTGACCTTCAACATCGAAAAACTCAATAGCAAGTACACCAACATAATCGAGTGCATTCGCAAGTTTCGCAAATGCGTCTTCCGCTTGCGATTGAATATTGGCTTTCTCTTTACCTGCAATTGATAAGGTCAGTACACCATTGGTATGCTGGTTTTCAGTCAACGGATAAATTTTACATTCACCATTTTTAGCGCGCACACCAATAATCGACACTTCACGGTCAAACGGTATCATTTTTTCAGCAACGATAGAGTGAGGCTGTGCTTCAGTGCCTGCTTGCAAAAACTCGGACATTTCGTCCCAAGTACTATCTATTTCAGACTCTGATTTTACTCGCCATTGCCCTTTACCATCATAGCCTGCCTGACAGGTTTTAACGACCAACGGCATGCCTAATTCATCAATCGCTGTGAGAAAATGCGCTTTATCAGTAATGATTTTGAAAGGAGCACAAGGAACAGATGTTTTATCTAGTAGCGCTTTTTCTTTCGCGCGGTCACCACCAGTGGCTATTGCTTCTGCGCCAGGGTAGAACTTACCACTTTGTTCGCAAACCGCCAAAACATCATGTGGAATATGTTCAAATTCGGCAGTGATCGCATCAGCATTGTCAATAGCTTGCTGTAATGACTCTGGTGTTGTTGCAAAGGTAACGGGGTTTATTACCGTTTGGCTGCCAACATCATAAGCCAACACTTTTATATCAAGATGAGTTGACGATAAGCTCATCATACGGGCTAACTGTCCCGCCCCTAAAACAAGAATATTCATGTTATTTCGCAGGATCTGGATTAGCTAGTACTGTTTCTGTTTGTTCTTTTCTGAACGCTTCTACTTTTGCAAAAATTTCTGGCTGCTGACAACCTAAAATTTGAGCTGCTAGCAAACCTGCGTTTGCAGCACCAGCGTCGCCAATCGCTAACGTACCTACCGCAACACCTTTAGGCATTTGGCAAATTGATAGCAATGAGTCCACGCCATTTAGCGTTTTTGATTTTACTGGAACGCCAAGTACAGGCAGACTTGTAAATGCTGCCGCCATACCTGGTAGGTGTGCAGCACCGCCAGCACCGGCAATGATAACTTTGATCCCACGTTCTGCTGCTGTCGAAGCATAATCCGCTAAAAGCTGTGGAGTACGGTGAGCTGAAACTACTTTAGTTTCATAATCAATACCAAATTTATCTAACATTTCAGCTGCATGTTGCATTGTAGGCCAGTCTGATTTTGAGCCCATAATGATGCCAACGGTCATAATAATTCCTCGACTAATTTTGAACGATACAGGGCTAAGGTCCTTCACACCTTAGCTGCGGGCATTATACCTGAGTTCGTCTTTAATGCGAAGAATCAACTTATTGCAATTATCACGCGATGGCACCCTGAGTTATTTAGACACCACCAATTCTTCAATACTTAATGCTTTCGCACGCTTAAAGTGAGAGAAAAACGTTTTAGGACCCATAATTAAGCATAGCACCACCAGGCCACCTGGGATCAGCACCATTTTTAAAGCTGGACCAAGAATATAGCTGTAAAAAAAGATAAAAGGGATGAACAGAATGTATCCGATGAATAAGCTCAAATATTGCATAACAACTCCTATTGAAATTTAATGAGCACGCTCAATTATAATAATGAGCGCGCTCATTATTTGCAAACTTTATCTCTTAAATAATCTGGAATTGTGCTACACTCTCTTAGCAAATAAAAAGGTAACCATATGAAAAAAAGAGAAATTACGTACAATAAAATTCTCAGTGCTAGTTGGCAACTTTTTCAAGACAATGGTTTTGAAAACACTACTACTCGGCAAATTGCCCAAGCAGCAAACGTGGCAACGGGAACGGTTTTCTCTCACTTCCCCACTAAGCTCGACATGCTCAAAGTCGCAATGCATAACCAAATAGATGAACTAATTAATGAAGCGAAAACATCAGATGAGCAACATAGTGCCAGCTTAAAGTTACGCCACTATGCAAAGTATTTATTTGCTTTTTATCTTAGCAATAGAGATTTCAGTAAGGAGCTGCTTTGTGGGATTATTTGGCATAGCGAATTCTTTACTGGACAACTCAATTTGTTCAAACACTTGTTATTCAGTGAGCAGGAATACAATGAGTTGAAAGCAACCGTTATGATGGATTGCTACTTTATGACCTTATTAGAAGGGTTAAGCAATGAGCATAGCTCTGTTGACCAGATGCTGCATTCCCTATCTCAGAAGCTGAAATTGGTTAATCAATAAACCGTATGATGTGTTCTTTATTGAATATTCATACGAATTTACTTGTGCTTTTGAACTTCTGACCATATAAAGCATCTAGGACTAGTGTAATAAGCAAGTGCTTGGGAAAAGTTACTTAGTTCCTTATTTTTGTCTAACGAGGTCAAAATGAAACGCGTCATCTTATTCCTTATCACTAACTTAGCAGTAATGCTTGTGTTAGGAATTGTGTTATCTATCTTAATGTCTGTGTTTGGTATTTCTAGCCGAAGCTATACAGGCATTATGGTTATTGCTGCCGTATTTGGATTCGGTGGTTCTTTTATCTCTCTTTACATGTCGAAGTGGATTGCAAAGAAATCAACAGGTGCCCATGTTATTGAGCAACCACGAAACGAAACTGAACATTGGTTAGTTTCTATTGTCGCAGAGCAAGCTAAAAAAGCAGGAATTGCGATGCCAGAAGTTGCGATTTACGACAGCCCTGAAATGAATGCGTTTGCAACCGGGCCGAGTAAAAATAACAGCTTAGTTGCTGTGAGTACTGGCCTACTCCACAACATGAATCAGGATCAAGCTGAGGCAGTTCTTGCACACGAAGTGTCGCACGTTGCAAATGGCGATATGGTTACGCTTACCTTGATCCAAGGTGTTGTAAATACCTTTGTTATATTCTTCGCTAAAGTATTGGCGGGTATTGTTGACAACTTCTTAAATAGCGATGAAGAAGAGTCAGGTGGAAGCTGGACATATTTTATCTTTGATATGATATTCCAGATCCTCTTTGGTATTTTGGCTTCTGTTGTTGTCGCTTACTTTAGCCGTAAACGAGAATTCGCAGCTGATAAAGGTGCAGCGGATTTAGTCGGTGCGCAAAAAATGCGTTCAGCACTAGAGCGTTTGAAGCACAACCATGAATCGCAATTAGAAGGCTCAATGATGGCTTTTGGTATTGCTTCAGGTAAGTCTATTGCAGACTTCTTTGCGTCTCACCCGCCACTTGATGAAAGAATTAGGGCACTTTCGTAATTCTTTTCAAATTCTTATTAGGGCAACGATTAAGTTGCCCTTTTTTATAGCTCAATTTTATACAGATTATTTCCAACAGCGCTAAACCCTAAACGCTTGAGTAGGTTTAATGAACGGTGATTAGCAGCCGATACATGCGCCAAAACCACATTGAGCTCAAACTCAATCTGGCTTTTGTTCGCAAATAGACAACGTAAAGCTTCAAACATCACACCTTTACCCCAATAATCAGGCAGTAATTCATAGCCAATATGTAGGCCCTCAATGTAACCGTCTTCGTGATAGAAACCAATACAACCAATCACCGCTTTAGTGCTTTTACACACGAGGCAAAAGCGTCCACCTCTGCCTTCATATTGACGCTCAATATCCATTTGGATCATGCATTTAAGGTCTACTTCAGTGAGGTTGTCGCCGTAATCGTTATACGCTTTTACCTGCGGTAAATTAAGTAGCGCTAATAACTGCGGATTATCTTTGTGCCTTATGGGCCTGATGACTAGCCTTGGTGTTTCAAATTCCATAAAATGCTCAGGTCTAAGTATCTGCCGCAATGGTAGCACTTATCGCAGCAAATACACCTTCAATATTATGATCGCTTGTATTGTTTTATAATTTAGCATTTTTGGAGAATGAATATGAGTCAAGAGTTCACCGTTATCCCCCCAACGACAAAGGTTTACTGCCCAGAGAGAGGTGAAGGTTGGACGTTAACGGGCATTACAGGGATCGATGAAAACGCATCAGTGATGTTCTCTGGTGTACGCTATACCATCTCAGCAAATGAAATCGTCGAGTCATTATTGCCAAACTTTAAAAATAGGCAAGAATCAAGTAATTAATACTTTTTAACTATCCCACTGTTGTAAAAGTGTAAATTATGATCAATTATGGCGCTAGATTGCAAAGTCAATAATGGAAGCGCCCGCCTTAAAGGATTAAGTCATCGCATTGAGTTGGACTTAATTGCGAAGACATTGCTTTGTGTTGTTTTAAGTTACAGGACATAAACTTTTTAGGGTTCCTGCTATGTTAAAAGCATCACTCACAACACTTGGTTTACTCTCAACATTACTTTCCACATACACCTATGCAGATAGTTGCCCAGGTCAGGTTTTTGGTATTAACGCTGGCCGTGGCGATATTGGTATTTTGTTTGGCCTAGATGAAGGTGCAGGACAAGCCAGCGCCAATAGTTTAGCCGCTTTTAGTTCAGCTGCACTCACCTATGATACTAGCAGTGCACGTTGGTACTATGCATCCGCACCAAGGCCAATCGACTATAAAGTTGATACCAGTCATCTAAACTTACCAGCTGACACAGATATTCCCATTGAAGGTAACAAACATCGCTATATTCAACTGGCATATTTTGATGGAACCTCTCATACCATTGTCGGTAGAACGGCTTATTTGGTGGGATTGGCATATGACAGCACAAACGATAGACTCATTGGAACGAGTTACGATTCTATTTACAGCATAGATAAAAACACAGGCGACGCGACTAAACTCTCGGATCTCCCCTCATTGGCGGGAAAATACCGCGGCGATCTTGAGTTTTATAATGGCCGCTTAATCCTAGTCACCAGTGCAGCCGTCTACCAAGTTAATATCAACGACTTTTCTGTGACTAAATTATCTGATCACGACCTAACTGCCGTTACGGGGGCAAGCCTTAATAGTAACGGAGAGCTTATTATCAGTCGCGTTATCATTAATGACGCTGGACACACCAACAAAAGCGCGATTTATAAATTAAACCCTGATACAGGAAACACCTGTTATATCAATACATTACCAATACGAATAAATGACCTCGCATATAACCCAAATAGTAGCAGTACATGCTATACCGTTTCTGGTTGCGGCGGCACACCAACCCCTCCTTCGCCACCGTCTTTTACGTTAACGAGTATTGAAAACACGGTTTATGAAGGAAGTACCCTTAGCTATCAAATTACCTTAAGTAAGGTCTTCGAGCAGGACGTCAGCTTTTCGGTGGCGGTCAATGATGTGACATCGCAATCAAATGACTACGTAGCACCATCTACTTCATTGGTAATACCTGCGGGCAGCACAACTGCTACCATTCAAATAGCAACAATAGATGATGCTGAGTACACTGGCGATCGGGAACTCTCTTTGAGCGTAACAGGCGCGAGTAATACCTCAGGCAATGAAACCCTATCGGGAAACATACTCGACAATGAAACCGCATGTGTGCCTGACAACTACACGCGGATTAATTACGCGTTCGTCAGAGAAGACTCATTATTCAATAATGACTGGGGTATCAAAGTAAATGGCCAGTATATTAAATTGCTTGATGAATACGGAAGTGCCAGCAGCTATGACATCCTTCAAGGACAATCCTTTACCTATGTGCTCGCTATCGATGGTAACAGCAATACACTATCAACCAAGTACCAAGTCTCAGGCACCAACCAACGTTGGGAAGATCAAAACGATAATGATTACAATGACTTTGAGGTCAGTGTGACAACACAAACCATTCAAAAAGGTTGTAATTAACAGACTCAAAGCGGCTTACTACTTTTAGAAGCCGCTTTATTTAACCTGAACTCGGGATAAGAAGTTAGTTAATCCACTAAAATCACTAAGTTCAAAAGCGTAATATCACTCTAGCCAGAAGTTATTTCTTAATACAAGGCAAATTTGTGCGTCAATAGCTGGACTATTGCAGCAAATTTAACGCAGTAGTAAGGGATAACAGCTGCTAAAGAACAAATTGTTATCCCGAATTCAGGTTATTTAATATTAACTGGTGCCTGATTTAAGCTCAAACAACTCTAGTAACGCTGAGCGAAGCTGTAGCTTTGGTGTGCCCTCACTGTAAGGCGCTGTTGCAAGCAGCGGACAGTCTAGGCGAAGCTTTAAACTTTCAAGGTTTTCTTCAAATACAGACATCTCAGGGTCAATCTGATTTGCTATCCACCCCACCAAATTCAACCCTTTTTGCTTGATAGATTCTGCCGTTAAAAACGCATGATTCAAACAGCCTAGCTTCATGCCAACCACTAATATAACGGGAAGTTGTGCTTTGACGACCCAATCATACAGATATTCATTGTCGTTAATGGGCAGTGCCCAGCCACCTGCACCTTCACATAATATATACTCAGCGCCCAGTTGCTGAATCTCACTATAGCGCTCGTGTAGCTTATCTACTGTAATGTCAACATTTACCTGTTTGGCTGCAATATGCGGGGCAATTGGTGGTGCAAAACAAAATGGGTTAACTTGCTCGTAAGTACCGTGCACCGTCGCAGCTTCCATTAAACTGATAGCATCAACGTTCACTAGTTCACCAAATGCCTCTTCAGCATCTGCCGCAATCGGCTTAAAGCCAAAAGCCTTTTTGCCGTGCTTGGCTAACAGTTTCAGTAATAGAGTAGAAATATAAGTTTTACCTACTTCAGTGTCGGTCCCAGTTACAAAATATGCTTGATTCATTTCCTTAACTCCAAAAATCCGACTTGATAACTTACATCAAAACCAGTTTCACTCTCAGGGTAACTGCTCAGCAGCTGAGCGTAGGCTGATTTTCCTAACAAACCTTGTCGACGAGAAGCGGTTTTTACATCGTTGGCACCGATATTTTTTACCGAGCGCAACGCCTTTATTGGCGTGTCATAACTATCAATCAATAACGCTTCATCCGCCCACGTCACAGCAAATCCGGCCTGTAGCGCAAAGGATTTAAGTGCAGACAGCGAATAAAATGAATTGATATGGCCACACTGATCGATGGCTCGCCATGCGCTATCGATTTCGTTTAACGAGCCGTCTAGCACTGAGCTTAGCAACACTCGTCCTTCTTTTTTTAGTACTTCATACAACTGCGCAAACAACGCTTGCGGGGAATTAGACCACTGAATTGCAAAATTACTAAAGATCAAATCGATACAATGTGACTGAATAGCGAGTTTATCCATATCACAGCAAACACTATTTGTCGTATTTTCAGCGCTTGCCAACATCGCTAAGCTAAGATCCGCTCCAACATAATGATTCGTGAAGGCGTTTAATCTATGAAAGTTTTCATGTGGCCCGCATCCTAAATCGAGCAACCTAGGAAACATACGCACAGCTCCAAGCTCGCTATTTTGCTGTGTTAAACGTGAAAAGAGTACATCTGCGGCCTGTTTTTGCACGTTAGCGTGTTGAGAGTATGATTGCGCGGCTTTTGAAAAGCACTTTGCTGTTTGCGTCTTTTGTGCTCTGCTCATGCTCCCTCCACTAAGGCCGAAACTAATTTATCTATATCTTCGTGACTGTGCTGTGCCGTTATTGTAATTCGCAATCTTGCGGTATTTTGCGGCACCGTTGGTGGCCTAATAGCCCCAACCCAAAGTCCCTTTTCCTTAAGTTTATGTTGCGCCGCTAATACATTTTCACTGCTACCATACACAAGAGGCTGTATGGCCGTATCACTTGGAATAGGAGATAAGCAGGTTTGTGCAACTAACGACTTAAAATAGTCGATGTTTACTTGTAATTTGTGTCTCGCTTCAGATGCAGCAAGCAATTTATTCAGTTGGCATAATGCAACGCTTGCCATAATAGGCGACAACGCCGTTGTATAGATAAACTCACGATTAAATTGCGTCATGTAATTTATCACATCATGACTCGCTAATACCGCAGCACCTTGACAGCCCATCGCTTTACCAAAGGTGATCACCAAAATTTCAGGTTTAATGCCGCTTTCAATCGTGCCAAGTCCTTGCGCTCCCACAACGCCAAATGCATGAGCGTCGTCGACCATGAGCCACGCAGAATGAGACTTTGCCAGCACACTGATTTCAGACACTGGCGCTTTGTCTCCATCCATAGAAAACACCCCTTCAGTCACAATGAGTTTACTGTCGGCTTTGGTTTTTTCTAATCGAGACCTTAAGTGCGTCAAATCATTGTGATTAAAGCGAACAAACTTAGCGCTGCCCGCTAAACCACCGTCTAACAGACTGGCATGGTTGAGTTTATCTTGGAACACCGCAGCGCTTAATTGCTTTTCTTGGGGCGTGAACAATGCCTTTAACACACTGGTATTAGCAGCAAAACCGCTTGGAAACAACAGTGCTGCATCATAACCCAAAACGCTGCAAAGCTTATCTTCTAGCTGACGGTGAATATCAAGATAACCCGTAACAAGCGCCGAACTTCGGCTTCCGGCTTCAGTGCATGCGAGCGTATTAAACTCCAACGAGTCTGCAAGTCCCAGGTAGTCATTGCTGGCAAAGTTAATATATTGCTGATCAGCAATTTGAATTCTACTTGCAGAGGCCTTTTCAGCCACAATGCGCTTTCTTAGCAACCCTTCAGCGTGACGGGCAGCTAAGGCAGATTGAATATACTCAAACGACATTGATTAGTTGGCTTCGTAAAATAGCTCTGATGTCGCTTTGTCTGCAATTGCAGAGCTTAACGATGCCTCATAGGCCTCATCCGAGTAATCTTCTCGTTTTTCAGGGTTCATCCCAAGTTTTCTGATGAGATTCATATCGGCGTCTGCTTCTGGGTTTTCCGTGGTTAATAGCTTATCACCATAGAAAATTGAGTTAGCGCCAGCGAAGAAACACATAGACTGCATCTGTTCATTCATCGCCGTTCTACCTGCAGATAAACGCACGTAACTGTGTGGCATCATGATACGCGCAACCGCGATAGTACGGATAAATTCAAAGTGATCGAGGTCATCTACATTTTCAAGTGGCGTACCTTTAACTTTAACAAGCATATTAATCGGTACACTTTCTGGTTGTTTTGGCAGGTTTGCTAATTGGATCAGCAAGCCATAACGATCAGATGCCTGCTCTCCCATTCCTACAATACCACCAGAGCACACTTTCATTCCTGCATCTCTTACGTGATCAAGGGTATCAAGTCTGTCTTGATACGTTCTTGTCGTGATAATTTGCTCGTAGTACTCAGGCGAGGTGTCCAAATTATGGTTGTAATAATCAAGGCCCGCTTCTCTTAGCGTGTGTGCTTTTTGATTATCCAGTTTGCCCAAAGTCATACAGGTTTCTAGGCCTAGTTCTTTAACTTCTTTCACCATTTTGGCGATATAAGGCATATCTCTATCTTTTGGATCAGACCAAGCGGCACCCATACAAAAACGTGTCGCGCCCTTTTCTTTCGCCAACTTAGCTTGAGTTACAACCTTTTCCACTTCCATCAAACGCTCACGTTCAAGATCCGTTTTGTAATGACCTGACTGTGGGCAGTATTTGCAATCTTCAGGACAGGCACCCGTTTTGATAGACAGCAAAGTGGAGATTTGAACTTCATTGGGATTGAAGTTTTTGCGGTGAATACTTGCTGCATAAAAAAGTAAGTCGTTAAAAGGCATGGTGAACAGTGTTTTTACTTCTTCATGTGTCCAATCGTGTCTTAGCGCGCCTAATTCCATATTTTCATTCTCTTTTTATTCTTGCCTAAATTTACAACACGAGTATTTTCTAGTGATTAAATTTAGCGCAGTCAAACTGACGGTGATTGGCTTAGTCTACTTCTTAGCTTAGTATTGTCAACGTTACATGCGCCAACAAGGTTTACAAATGAACAATAAACATACAGTTGATATTGAATTTGATCGCAAGCATATATGGCACCCCTATACATCGATGATTGACCCTCTGCCCGTCTATCCAGCCGCAAGAACATTCGAGAACAAAATTGAGCTTGAAACTGGTGAAACTCTCATTGACGGTATGGCATCCTGGTGGAGTGCTGTGCATGGTTATGGTCATCCAGAAATAATCGCTGCGATAAAAAATCAAGCGGACACGATGAGCCATGTCATGTTTGGGGGGCTAACTCATCAACCTGCCGTGGAGTTATGTAAACTACTCGTGGAGCTAACCCCCGCCCCACTTAATCGAGTATTCCTAGCGGACGGCGGCTCGGTCAGTGTTGAAGTTGCAATCAAAATGGCGATCCAATATTGGTTGAGTAAAGGCAAAAAGAATAAAACCCAAATAATGACAGCCAAAAAAGGTTATCACGGAGATACATTCGCGGCGATGAGCGTTTGCGATCCTGTGAATTCGATGCATGCCATGTACCAAGGCTTTTTACCTGAGCAGGTGTTTGTCGATGCCCCTAGAAGTGAGTTTTACGGCAGCCAAAGTCAAGATGAACTTAGTGCGTTAGAAACCGCATTTGCAGCTCATCATGAAAAGGTCGCGGCATTTATCATCGAACCGATAGTACAAAATGCGGGCGGCATGAACTTCTACCACCCAGAATATCTCAAGGCGCTTCGAGCGCTATGCGATAAGTATGAGGTGCTACTGATTTTAGATGAAATTGCGACTGGATTTGGCCGTACAGGTAAAATGTTTGCCTGTGAACATGCAGATATCGCAGCGGACATTATGTGTGTTGGAAAAGCACTTACTGGCGGAAACATGACGCTCGCGGCCACTTTAGCAACAGAAGAAGTGGCTTTGGGTATTAGCCAAGGCGAGGCGAAAGTGCTGATGCACGGACCAACTTTTATGGGAAATCCGCTGGCCTGTGCCGCCGCTGTAGCTAGTCTCACTATCTTAAAACGCCAAGAAACAATGGCCAATATTGAACGAGTCGCGAGCGCGCTTAACGCACTCAAGCGCTGTCTTGATCTAAGTGCAGTCACAGATGTCAGAGTACTAGGTGCGATTGGCGTAGTGGAAGTAGAAAGGGTTGTTGATGTAGCAAAAATCCAAAAATTCTTCATTCAACAAGGTGTATGGATAAGACCTTTTGGCAAGCTAATTTATATTATGCCGCCGTATATCACCTCAAATGAAGATATTGAAACACTCATTGACGCGATTTACGCTGCCATTGAAGGTGAACACTTCTAAAACACATTAAATTTGGTATTAGGTCTATTTCATGACCTAATTCCGGCAATTTAATCTAAAACGCTGGCGCATAATCAACAAAATTGCGTTATTTCGAACTTTCCTCGCTTTGTACCTGAAATGATATCAATGGCATGTTACCATGGTCGTTTTTATTATTAGCAAGTGAGAGAAGAGACAAATTAGATATGCAGCAAACCGTCAAATTGCAGCCAGCTGAAGCTTACCAGCCCCCTCGTTTTACTGTTTACCAACACCGCCAAATCGATAAGATAGAGCAACTGGATAAACTGCCTGAACACCTTCGCTTTCAAATGAAAGTCGTCGCCAATGTATTCCCTTTTCGCGTTAATAACTTTGTGATTGAAGAGCTCATCGATTGGGATAAAGTGCCTAACGACCCAGTTTTTCAGTTAACTTTCCCACAACGTGGCATGCTGGATGACGAGTCATACGAGCAAATGGCCGACTTGTTAAGTCGCGAACATACTCCAGAAGAAGTGTTTAACCTTGCAACCAAAATTCGTCAAAAGTTAAACCCGCACCCAGCTGGTCAAATGGAAAAAAATGTTCCAGAGTATGAAGGTGAACGCGTAGACGGCATCCAGCACAAATATAAAGAAACAGTGTTGTTTTTCCCGTCTCAAGGACAATACTGCCACTCATATTGCACTTTCTGCTTCCGCTGGGCGCAGTTTGTTGGCAAAGCTACCCGATTTAACAATAACGACGCCGAGCTGCTCCACAACTACTTAGCCGAACACACTGAAGTGACCGATCTATTGATGACTGGTGGCGATCCTATGGTAATGCGCACCGTTAAATTGCGTAAATACCTTGAGGCACTAAAAGAGCCAAGGTTTGACCATATTCGTACCATCAGGATCGGCACTAAATCTCTCACTTTTTGGCCGTTTAGATACGTCACCGATCCAGATGCACAAGAGTTGTTAACCTTGCTAAAAGAGTTGGTTGATGCCGGAAAGCATGTGTCAATCATGGCACACGTTAACCACAAACAAGAACTGCGTACTGAAGTCACACGTGAAGCGATTAAACTTATCCGCAAAACTGGCGCACAGATCAGAACACAAGCACCACTTTTAAATAATATAAACGTAGACGCTGATATGTGGGCTGACATGTGGAAAGAGCAAACACAGCTTGGCATGATCCCCTACTACATGTTTATCGAGCGAGATACCGGCGCTAAGCGTTACTTTGAAATCCCGTTACACAAAACGTGGGAAACTTTCCGTGAAGCTTATAAGCAAGTCTCTGGTGTGAGCCGTACAGTTAGAGGCCCTTCAATGAGTGCGGGGCCTGGTAAAGTTGAAGTGTCTGGCGTAACCGAAGTCGCGGGCGAAAAAGTATTTGTGCTGCGCTTTATTCAAGCACGAAACCCAGACTGGGTGCAGCGTCCGTTCTTTGCCAAGTTCGACGAAAATGCCCACTGGCTGGATGACTTAAAACCTGCATTTGGGGAAGAAAAATTCTTCTGGCAGGACGAGTACGACGTCATGTAAATGATAAAAATATCAAAAAGCCAGCAAATTGCTGGCTTTTATTTTATTTGGCGCATTTAAATAACCTGAGGTTTAGATAAGGTGTGGGCTAACTGGCTGCTAAAAGCATTAATTTGAATAAGTCTTAACTGTACTAGCAAGGTTTGATTGCTAGGGCTTAATCAAATCAGACTGTCGCATAATGGCCAAACTTGGCCGTTCAACAGCAACTTCATACCTTAATCTAATTGCGATAACGGACACTCAACCAACTCGTATTTGGACAAAAACGTTTTAGGTCGCCGGCTGTATTAGGTGAATTTCGCATAAAAGCTTCTATGGCGCGAAGTTAATGGCCTTGTTAGTAGCTATGCCCAAAGCGTCCACCTGATGTGAATTAAACGAATTAGCATCTGGTTTTCTTCTTGATACTTTTCTTCGCTACAAGGAATATCATCTTCCTCATAAATAAATCGCTGACACCCACCACTAATTTGCACCTTCCTAAGATACCGCCTAAGCTTTAATTCTGCACTCAAAGGATTGAGGAAACCAAACTATGGCTACTGCCCGTAAAAGACAAATCAGTTTAACCGACACCAAATACTACCACTGTATCTCCCGTTGCGTAAGGCGTGCTTTTCTCTGCGGTGAAGATAAATTTACTGGCAAATCATACGAACACCGTCGTGATTGGGTTGAAGAAAAGCTCCTGATGTTGGGCTCCGTGTTTTGTATTGATGTCTGTGCTTATGCCGTGATGAGTAATCACACCCACATTGTTTTATATGTTGATGATAAAAAGGCTAAGCGCCTGTCGGATAAAGCAGTTGTGATACGATGGCACAAGTTGTTTAAAGGTAATTGGATAAGCCGTAAATTTACTGAAGGTGAGCCACTCAATGAGTCGGAGCAATTGATGCAAGATGAGCTGGTTGATAAGTACAGGGAAAGACTAGCGGATATTAGTTGGTTTATGCGGGTACTTAATGAAGACATCGCCCGTCGAGCAAATAAAGAAGATAACTGTACAGGCCGTTTTTGGGAGGGACGGTTTAAATCCCAAGCATTACTAGACGAGGCAGCACTGGCTGCGTGCCTCACTTACGTAGACCTAAACCCAATTAGAGCCAAAATCGCCGCAACACCTGAAACCTCAGACTACACCAGCATCAAAAAACGCATCGACCACGCTCAGCTGGGCAATCAACCAAAAAGCCTACTACGCTTTGCTGGCAGCCCACGAAAACATATGCCAAAAGGCCTGCCTTTTGAACTCAAGTCCTATATTGAATTAGTTGAACTCACAGGTCAATGCATTCGAGCCGATAAACGCGGGTATATCAATGAAACACAACCGATTCTTACTCGATTAAATATAGAACCTGAGAACTGGATAAAACTCACTACGCAATTTTCACGTGTATTCCACGGTGCAGTTGGTCGAGAGCGAACAATAACCGCTTACTGTGAAACACTGCAAAAACGACGACGGACAAACCTAACAAACTGCGAGCGCTTGTTAGCTTAGCAAAACTCACATTCTCAATTCTTGAATTTCTTACTGTCGTATTTGCAGCGCGTAGTCGTGCGCGATAACCCAGTTTTATTGTAGAGGTACGCCTAGGCGATAAGAATTAGTCTATCTAATGAACGTTTTTGACCAAAATTATTGGAGTGTTTACATGCTTTTTTACTTCACTTCCCCAGCATGAATATCAATAGTGGTGGATGTCACTTATTTTCTCTTATTTTCTCTTCTTTTTGTATACTCCATAACGGTGACGAGTATAGCTAAATCCGAGTTCATCGAACCAATTACAAACATCTTCATACAGAGCAAGTAGTTCTTCAAACTTATGCACATAACTTTTTGTATTATTTTCCATGAACTTACCTAAACCTTATAACGCCCTCTTGAACAGTTTGTTATGAAGCTGAATCTCGTTGAACAATATAACAAAACAAACACTTACATGAGACTTGCGTCTCATCTAATGATAGTCAAGATTGTCATTCATTGTCTCAACTGATAGACTTAACAGACATTTTAGTCAACGGAGCGTAATGAGATGGAATGTGAACTTTGTGGAAAAGAGATCAATGGCGAAGTGTACTCTTGTAATGAAATGGATGTATGCGAAAGCTGTCACGACGATGCTTATCCGATAGATTAACCTTATTAATATTGTCAACGAACATAACACGTATACTAAATTATAGAGGGGCTGAGCATTTATTATGTCACGTTCCTCTATTTAGCAATAAGTTCCAAAAAATCCCAAGCTTCATAACGCCCAATTAAGGTGTGAAGCACGCGACCACTGCACTCAATTTGACCACCGTAAACACTAAACTCAACCCAAACAAAAAATGCCAAGCGTGCTGAATCACTCTTAAATTGTTTGTTATGCCTGTGGTATATCTCGCACATATTCCAATAAATCGTCTAGGTCTTCGGACTCAAGAGACGCAAACATTGAAAGTTTAGCTCCCAACCCTGTAAATGAAGTCCCCATAACCTTTGCTGCTGTATCATTTCGGATGAAGAAGCGATCGTGAATCTCACTTGATTCATACCGAATCATAGTTATATTATTTTCTGCCAACACTTGCTCAAACAATGCAACTACTTGTTCACTTGGAGATTCATTAGAATAAATATGCACCTCATTCAAAACTTTAGGTACAAAGTCACAAACATAGCGAACATATGCTTCAAGATTTGCAATGTGATCAGGTTTTCTTTTCTCATCGAACGTAAAGATAAAAGGATCAATAATCCTAAGAGTTTTAGGCTTGTTTTTTAACCAATTTTTAATCTTTTTTA
Source organism: Pseudoalteromonas sp. NJ631 (assembly GCF_000276645.1). NCBI lineage: Bacteria > Pseudomonadati > Pseudomonadota > Gammaproteobacteria > Alteromonadales > Pseudoalteromonadaceae > Pseudoalteromonas > Pseudoalteromonas sp. NJ631. Next base: position 149,038 of record NZ_AKXJ01000004.1, on the reverse strand, counting down.
TACCAGTATCTTTATTTTCTTTAGTAATAATTAGATTTAGATCATTATTATTCTCATTCGAATATCGACAACCCTGATTACGACTAACTGAATTAAGTTGGCTACGAATTTCTTCTAATTCTCTTCTAATACGGAAAACTTCTTCTAGATCAAGAAGAACAATAGCATCTTCTTCTAGTAAGTAGTGAAGCAACTCTTTTTTACGTCTATAACTCATTCTCTACCCGTAATTTTTTAAACTTTCCGAAAAAGGCATAACATTTTATTCGTGCGCATGCGCGTTTACCTCGTTGGACCAGTGAAAACGCGCACAATTAACTATCTGTATGCAAAGAACTTATCAGCATTCGGCTAAATATACCATCTGGAAAAATGCGCATGCGCGTTTCCCAAACCTATTATTTCAAATCGAAGATAAATAACCTTTTGATAAACAATAATATTTTTAATTTATTCATGCGTAAACGCGCAAAAATTTTTTCATTATTTTCCTTGATATCCGAGAATTTTATATAATGCTGTATATATATACAGTAATGTAAGGTAAGGAGTTATCATGAGTCTAAAAAGCCCATTTCTGAAAGGTCTTCAGGAAGAAATGCGTATGCGTGGTTACAGCATTAGAACAGAAAAAACCTACCTATATTGGATTAAGGCATTCATTAACTTTCACCACAAGCGTCACCCTGAAACAATGGGAACGGAAGAGGTTACACAATTTTTAACCTTCCTTGCCAACCAACGAAATGTGGCTATCAACACACAAAAAATTGCACTTAACGCGTTAGCCTATTTGTATCAGAAGCATTTGCACCATTAGCTTGGGGATTTAGGTTTTTGCTATGCCACTAAACAAAGGCATTTACCTACAGTGTTATCCCCATCAGAAATCTCACTAATACTAAATGAACTTGATGGCCGCGATAGACTAATAATAGAACTACTCTATGGTAGCGGACTAAGAGTTTCAGAATGCCTCAGGTTACGTATCCAAGATATTGATATTGATAGAGCTTCGCTGACCGTTAGAGACGGAAAAGGGCATAAAGATAGGCAAACCATCCTCAGCAATAGATGCTCAAAAAAGCTCACTACATATATTGAAATGGCTATTAAGATCCAACAGGATGACAACCTTCACGGGATAGGTCCATCTTTGCCAAATGCAGTAGAACGCAAGTATCCCAACGCGTTTAGGCAGCATGGGTGGATGTTTATTTTCCCTTCCAGCACTACTTGTATCAATCCCTATACAGGAACACTTTGCAGGCACCATTTACATCAAAGTGTTATTCGTAAAGCGCTCGGGAATGCCGTGCGTAATATTCAAATAAATAAACGCGTCACCTGCCATACGTTTAGGCATAGCTTCGCAACCCATTTGCTTCAAGCTGGTCGTGATATAAGAAGTGTTCAAGAATTACTGGGCCACAATGACGTTAGTACCACACAAATCTATACACATGTACTTGGCCAACATTTTGCAGGTACAACTAGCCCGTTAGACACAATATAAATGTCAGAGTCCTTTCGAAACTCAGTAGCATTACTAAAATTGGGTCAACTGAAGCTAAAAAAGTTGGTTGCACATCACACTGCTGAATCGAAATGGGGCAGAAATGAGTTGACTAAACGGCCGCTATGTAAAATGAAGCTAACATTGACGACCGTCTCTTGTTTGCTCGAAGGCGAATTCTAAACCCGCTCTTTTTAACTGTAAGATCGGATATGAGATACTACCCTGTTTAACATGCACGAGCGTTGTTAGGGTTACTCTACCCTAAGCTTGATCACCATTCGAAAAGGTGGGCCATTTTTGAAATTGTTTTCAAACCAATGCCATGGCTATTACGTTTGGCATATAAGTGCTGTAGGGACTTATCTTTAATTTCGCCAACAATGACTTCTTTCACTTGATAACCCATTGCCACGGCAGCTGACGCATAAGCAACAAACTCCCATTTCTTGATATTGGTGTTATCAACTACGACCAAAGGGATACCTTCAGCTAAGGCATTAATAAATCGGGCTAAGTTTAGGTTGTGATATTCTGAAAGGCGTTGTTTTTCAAAATGATACTCTCCGTTCTCATTAAGAAAATAATCATCGGTTGAACAGATAAAATACTGTGTTTCATCGCCGGAGACGAGATCGTCGGCTAGCGTTTGCGCATAATGCGATTTTCCAGAGCCAGGTAGACCCCTCAAAATAAAAACTTGTTTCATCGAGTTTTGAACGTCACTGTTAGTATTAATAAAGCTATTTTTATCATCGAACATTCATAATGCCACAGTCCGACTGTTTTTTCATGGCTTTTACTCATTCTTTTCAGCCCAGTTTTTTGCATTTCAGTGTTTTTTTATTTGTCCATCGCAGGTAAGATACGGCTTACATGACGATAAGACACTCTGTCTTTTAATTTACAAATAAAAAATAAATCATTTGGAGTAAAGATGAGCCACACAGCGATAACGGAGCTACTAGCAGGCACCGTTGCGGTTGACAGCCAAGTAACAGTAAAGGGCTGGATCCGTACACGACGTGATTCAAAAGCAGGTATTTCATTTCTAGCCGTTCATGACGGTTCTTGTTTTGACCCTATTCAAGCCGTAGTCCCTAATTCGCTGAATAATTATGACGAAGTGACTCGTCTTACTGCTGGGTGTTCAGTAGCGGTGACTGGTGTGCTTGTACAATCACAAGGTCAAGGTCAATCTTTTGAGATCCAAGCGAACAGCGTTGAGGTATTAGGCTGGGTTGAGAATCCAGATTCATACCCAATGGCTGCAAAACGCCACAGTATTGAATACTTACGCGAACATGCGCACCTTCGCCCTCGCACTAATGTTATGGGCGCGGTTACGCGTGTACGTAACTGTCTTGCACAAGCTATTCACCGTTTTTATCATGAGCGTGGCTACCAGTGGATCAGCACGCCTATCATTACCGCAAGTGACTGTGAAGGCGCAGGCGAGATGTTCCGTGTATCTACACTTGATATGAACAACCTACCACGCACAGACAAAGGCGATGTAGACTATTCAGAAGACTTTTTTGGAAAAGAAGCATTCTTGACCGTATCAGGTCAGCTTAACGGTGAAACATACGCGAGTGCCCTTTCAAAAATCTATACTTTTGGTCCAACATTCCGTGCTGAAAACTCAAACACTTCTCGTCACTTGGCAGAATTTTGGATGGTTGAACCTGAAGTGGCATTCGCCGACCTTAACGACATCGCAGCGCTTGCAGAAGACATGTTGAAGTATGTGTTTAAAGCAGTACTTGACGAACGTCGTGATGATATGGAGTTTTTCGCACAGCGCATCGAAAAAGATGCCATTACTCGCCTAGAATCATTCATCGATAAAGACTTTGCTCAGGTAGATTACACAGACGCTATCGAAATTCTAAAAGCATGTGATAAAGAGTTTGAATTCCCTGTTGAGTGGGGCGTCGACTTACAATCAGAGCACGAACGTTACCTTGCTGAAGTACACTTTAACGCACCAGTAGTTATCAAAAACTACCCTCGTGATATCAAAGCATTCTACATGCGCCAAAACGAAGACGGTAAAACCGTTGCCGCTATGGACGTCGTTGCGCCTGGTATTGGTGAAATCATTGGTGGTTCACAACGTGAAGAGCGTTTAGATGTGCTAGATGCGCGTCTTGAAGAAATGGGCTTAAACAAAGAAGATTACAGCTGGTACCGCGACCTTCGTAAATATGGGACGGTGCCTCACTCAGGTTTTGGTCTTGGCTTTGAGCGCTTGGTTGCTTATGTTACTGGTATGGGCAACGTACGTGACGTTATTGCCTTCCCTCGTACTAAAGGCAGCGCGACTTACTAAAACGTCACAAACTCAGCTTTGCTAAAAACGCTCCCTTTTATGGGAGCGTTTTGCATTGTGCGTTTAGAGATCTCTCATGATAACGTCAGCGCTTTACTATAGTTGTACCAACATAGCGCTCACCCGAGGTCAAAGAATCCTACCAATTCAAACGCCTAAGCATTCATATGCACAACACAGCCCTCAATGTAATGTGATGTAATCGATCAATTTGCATAACCATACTTAAATTAAACACTGAAAACACTTTATTAACAAACCTTTTAAAGGGAGTTTTTTATGTTTAATACTGTCACCAATCAGCAAGCAAAAGCCACAGCAGATCACCTACAAGCTGCGCTGCAACCTAACAAGCAAGGTTTTGTCCCAGATTACAATATACCTTTACTCGCAACAGGAGGAGGAAATAGCCAGCCAGAAACCCTCAGCGCACTTGGGCCATTGGCAGATCTCATCGGCACTTGGGCAAGCGCTCGTTTTGCGGGATTTAACGTCATGCCGCTGCCGCAAGAAACTGCTCCAGAAGGGGTTATATTATTTAATTTCCCTTACTACGAGGTGATCACCTTTAGCGCCACACAAGGAAAAGTAGTAAATCGAGGTGGAGATTATCAACAAAATAGTTATACGATCTTTTATGAGCAACGTGTATTTTTTGCCGACGGTGACAAGAAAGACCAACTTGTGCATGCTGAAAATGGCACTTGGCTCAATTTAGCCACCACCAATCAAGGTTCAGGTAAGTACAACCGCCCTCCTTATATCCCCGCACCTTCAGGTGGAGCAAACGTGCCAATACAAAATCCAGAGCATGCGATAGTCAAACAGGTTTCAATTCCACACGGTAACTCAATTTTAGCACTTGGAAATCATCACTTTGTCGATGGTCGTCCAGAAATTCCCATTGCCAACACGCTGCCGCAACCAGAAACTAAGGCAGGTACTGCCATTGCGGGTTTGTATGGCGAAAACTCACCGAGTAATCCAAATATCAATCCGAATATCGTGTTAGAACAACAATTGCTAGTTAACCAAGCATATAACCCTATCACTAAAACGGATATTTTGACCGTTAACAGTGACAATGATGGATTAGTTTCAAGTATCCCATTTTGTAAAAACCATGTAGACGTTCCAAACTTTTCTACTACTTACTGGATAGAAAGGTTATCCAGTGGCGCGTTGCAACTGCAATACACACAGAATATTTCGCTACAGTTTAACAACACCAAAAACAGCAAACTACTGTTTCCCCACATTACTGCAAATACCCTGTTTAAGGTGGGATAGCGATACTAGGATTTCGCTTAGGTTCAAAATATAAGTTGATATCTACATGTAGTTAGTCAGGTCTCAACCTTGTTGTTATTTGCCATGGCGAATTTAGCGGTGTCTATCGCCCGGCACCAAACATCAATCTAAAGCCATGACTTTGGTCATAAAGGATTTGAAAATGAGTAATGACGTTAAAGATCTTCAGGTTCAGCTCACTGAGCTAAGTTCAAAAGTTAAAGAATTAGAAAAGCAATATTCTGAGCAGCAAGCAGAGGGAGTACGTAAATGCGACGCTTGCGCCGTTACGTGCAGTCCTTGCTATTTATGTACTCCTTGCACACCATGTACTCCATGTTCGCCTTGTACAAACTGTCTCCCTTGTGTTGTCAATTTCTGTAACTGCTGCCTTCACTGTCAGCCCACTGCTACGCCAGAATCTGCATCATTGCAATGTCTACAGTGTCAGCCTTCAGGGGGCGCTAGTGTTCAATGCGCACAAAGCATACAGTGTGTTCCTTGTATCATTTCGTTCTGTGTAACCTGCCAGCCTGCGCAATGCGTTACTTGCCAACCAACACAGTGTGTATTATGTCAACCGCAGTGTGTTCCTTGCCAACCAACACAATGTGTATTATGCCAGCCGCAGTGTGTTACTTGTCAGCCAACACAGTGTGTATTATGTCAACCGCAGTGTGTTACTTGCCAGCCAACACAGTGTGTATTATGTCAACCGCAGTGCGTTACTTGTCAGCCAACACAGTGTGTATTATGTCAACCGCAGTGCGTTACTTGTCAGCCAACACAGTGTGTTTTATGTCAACCGCAGTGTGTTACTTGTCAGCCAACACAGTGTGTATTATGTCAACCGCAGTGCGTTACTTGTCAGCCAACACAGTGTGTATTATGTCAACCGCAGTGCGTTACTTGTCAGCCAACACAGTGTGTGTTGTGTCAACCCTCTGTTAATCACTTTCAAGGTGCACAATTGTGTGCCGGAAGTAACCCAACATACCAATGTTATACCTGTACACCAGGTCCAATTTATTGCTGTATGTTGAGTGCAGTTCAAGGATAAAGACATTAGTGAAGCCTCTCTATCGGGGCTTCCATAACTTACAGAGGATGCATATGAATAAAGATAAAATAAGGCTATCACCTGCCGCAAGTATCTTACCTAACGATGAGGGAGTATTGCTACGCTCTGATCTTGGAGATTTTCAACTCCATGGAAAAGACATAAGTGCTTTTGTTGACGACATTATTCCTTTATTAAATGGTGACTTTGGCCTCGATGAGATCGCATCACAGATAACGCAATACTCTAGTACTAGTGTTGAACAATTATTGCGCTTATTGGAGCAAAAAGGTCTCATTGAACGCGTTGTTATCAACTCAACCTCAGCTCCTTGGCCTGAACAATACCGCTTTATTAACGCGTGGCAGAATGAGGCAAAGCGTGATCCACGAACACTCCAGAATAACCGTATTCTGTGTATAGGGTTAACGCCTTGGGCGATGCCTATGCTAGAAGAGCTGTTAAATGCTGGCGTGGGGTATATTCATATTCTTGATGATGCTAATTGTACTAACCAAAGTGGCTATTATCATCATGCAGTTAATCACCTGCCAAGTAATGCTACAACGGTCGATGCCTTCACAGACTACCTAAAGCAACGCTTTGTTCACTCAGAAGTTAGTGCACAAACTGCCGAACTGAACTCCCCATTAGATGAAGTTATTCTTCAAAACTGGGATCTGGTTGTTATTTCTCTGCCATCGGACTCGCGCAGTGCGCATACCAACATCGCCACGCATTTAGCTAAGCTTGCACTACCCACTTTTTACGTCTCAATTGATGGACTAACCGGGCATGTAGGTCCATATGTTACCAATCAAGGCGGTGGATGCTGGAACTGTTTACGACTGCGAAAACTTGGCACTGCAATAAATCCGCAAACTGCACACAAGATTGATGAGATCACGAATAAAGCACATTCCGGCGCTCGAGCCCATTCAATTTTAAGTAGTATGTCAGCATCAATCGCAATGCAGGCTGCAACGGATATACAAACCATTTTGTTACAGTACACGCAATCTGTGCTGCAAAATACTACCAGAACAACCAATTTGGTTAGTGGAGAAAGCTCGCTTCACCCTATTATTCCAGTCCCCGAATGCGCAGTATGCTCTGGCCCTAGTGAACAAGATATCTCTGCCAACAATAAGGCGTTACCAGCCATTTCTGAATTAAAGACAGTTGAGCAATTTAAAACAATGATGCGAGGTTGGGTTGACCCAGAATTTGGCGTGATAAAACAACTAACGGGCCATGCCCCCCACTTACCTGAACTCCCAGTCACCGCATCTGCTAGCCTAAGTAGTTTTACAAGTGGTCAATTTGATCCGAGAACACAAGGCCAAGTTGGTTCAGGCAAAGGATTAGACTCGCTTTCAGCTCATATTAGTGCCGTGGGTGAAGCACTTGAACGTTATTCGGCAGCGAGATACGATATTCGTAACTGTCGTTATGCCACGGTAAATCAACTTCAAGGAGACTACGTAAACCCAGCAGATCTAGTCCTCTATTCTCCCGAGCAGTATGCAACACCAAGGTTTCCTTTTAGTAAATGGCGAAGCAAACAAAAAATTCATTGGGTTGAAGGCAATTGGATTGGCACAAGTCGCGCTACTTGGGTGCCCGCTTTAGTGAGCTACTTTAATTTTACTTGCCCTTATGAAGAACAATTCAGTCAAGTTTCTTCTAATGGCTTAGCGGCAGGTAAAGATAACGAAGATGCAGCTGTCAGAGCCTGCTTCGAACTCATTGAAAGAGATGCGATGATGCTTACCTGGTACGCCCAACTCCCTTGTACTAGATTAGATGCCGACTCTTTGCTAACTGGCAAGTTGAAGCTCATGGTCGAATCGATAACACAGCAAGGCATAGCGCTAGAGTTATATCTTCTTGACGTCGGCATCCATATCCCAACGGTAGTTTGCCTTGGTCTAGGCGATGGCATCACCACGCCTGCGGTATCAGTTTCACTAGCAACCCATGACAACATCAATGTGGCTGTCACCAAAGCATTATTGGAGCAAGGTCATGTTATGCCCTATCTTTGCAGCCTAATGCAGAGTGGGCATAAAGCTCCACAAACCGTAGAGCAGGTCAGAACGTTAGAGGATCATGCTGCATTTTATTTCTCTAGTGCACACTTATCCGCCTTTAACTTCATGAGACAGCCTAAATCTGAATCTAAACCGCTATCATGCTGGTCTTATCCTACACTTGAGGGAGCCGCAGATCTAAGACAGCGCATTACCAAAGCGGGGGTTGATATTGCCATTGTTGACGTCACTGCTTCAGACGTTGCATTGAGTCCATTTAGAGTTGCTCGAGCTGTTGGTGTTAATATGCAGCCCATTCACTTTGGCGAACAATTCAAGCGCATTGACAACCCAAGATTGCATAAACTCTTAGCAGGCCGCGCGGTTAACTTGTATCCACACCCCATTGCATAAGGACTCAGCTATGAAAGTTTTAGTATGCGGAACAAATTACGGTGCTACTTATATTCGGGCATTACAGTTTCAAAATACTGGATTGATGCTCAGTGGCATATTGTCAACTGGTGGTCTTCGCTCAACACAGTACGCTCAGTCCTTTGCCGTACCACATTACACCAATGTAGAGCAGATAACAGACAAACAAGTAGATATTGCTTGTGTGGCTATCGCTGGCGATGCCGGTATTGAGATTACTATCGCACTATTAGAAAAACATATTCATGTAATTTGTGAACATCCAATTGGGCCGACCTCGATGGCACAGGCATTAGCAGTCGCAAAAGCGAATGGCGTTAGGTTCTGGGTGAACGCCCATTTCGCCGATTTGTATCCTATTCGCTCTTTCTATGACAGCTACTTCAGTGCCGCAGCACAAGGCCAATGTATGCATCTAGACATCGCCGTTAACCTCAGGACACTGTATTCGGGACTGGATTTAATTTGTCGTCTGTTTACCGACGAAGTTGATGTGACAGTAGCCATTCAACCGAAGGCTACTCCAAGTGCGTTTGCTAGTATTTTGCTACAACGCGGGGAGATGTCCATTTCGCTGCTTTGTCAAAACTTTGCGTCTGAGTTTGATGATGGTTCAGCAACATTTATCAATCATAGAGTCTCAGCCATATTTAACCATGGCACATTACTGCTAAGCGATACTTATGGTCCATTAACTTGGTTACCATCACCTATCACTATGTCTAGTAAAGAGTGGCGAAGCCACTACCTGCTGGAGCAACATGCGTTTACGGTGAATGAAATAATGACATTGCGCGATAAAGCCAACTTAGCCGTACTTGAACAACTTAAAGCCGTTATCTATGGCGACAGCGACTGTCCCCATTTTCAAACGCCTGACTACCTAATTGCATTATCAAAGCTTTGGGAGAATGTGTATTTAGTATTGAATGGAAGTAATGAGGCGGGTTAAAGAAAATATGCCGTAAAAGTAATACCAACTAGCCTAACTCAATGATCCATTTTTAGACGAGAAAATCTTGTCGATAACACAGCTATGGGTAAGGTAGCAACGTCTGTGTCGGCAAGGTAAAAGTTTTTGTTAATTAGTCGCTCAATTTGAGGGGGTATTAACGCTAAATGGAATAATAGAGTGGATCGAACAGATCCACTCAAAGCATAGACTTAAAGTACGTCTAGTAGCTCAACGTCGAAAATTAGCGTTGAGAAAGGTGCGATTGCAGCACCTGCACCACGCTCGCCGTATGCAAGCTCATGCGGTACGTATAGACGCCATTTCGAACCTGCAGGCATCATTTGAAGTGCTTCAGTCCAACCTTTGATCACGCCATTTACTGGGAATTCAGCTGGTTGACCACGCTCGTACGAGCTGTCAAAAGTCGTACCGTTGATTAGTGTACCGTGGTAATGAACACGTACTTTTGAATCTTCAACAGGCTTATCACCTTCGCCAGTTTCAACTACTTCATACTGAAGACCTGACTCAGTTACTGTTACTTCAGCACGTTTTGCATTTTCTTCTAGAAACGCAACACCTTCTGCTGCTAACACTTTAGCTTCTTCTTCACGACGCTGTTGGATTTCAGCATTGATCTTCTCAAATGCAGCTTGAATTTCAGGGATCTCAACGCGGAAGCTGTCACCAGCATAAGCGTCTTTCATACCTTCGAATACAGAGTTAAGGTTTAGACCTTCAAAAGGGTTTGCTTTAAGTTGCTCACCCATTTGTAAACCAATACCGTAACTCGCTTTATCTGCGTCTGTGTTGAATTGAGACATAGTCTTTCCATATTTTTTATTAACAAGAATCTTAGATTGTATCACAGCCAAAATAGGCAAGATACTGGAGCTGCTTGATTATCAAGCAGTCGAGCTATTCGTCGGACACAAAAAAACCGCTAACTAGCGGCTTTCTCTTCGGCATATTGTTTGAGTTTTTTCATTACAAAGGTTGCAAATGGCAGCAATAATACAAGCCCAATATTAAGCTCATCACTGTACTCTCCCAAGCTACCAACAAAGTAGTGTCCAAATCCAACCACACCAAATAATGCAATAACCACACTGGCGATTTCTGGCCAAGATTTTTCATATTTAGTGATCAGATGACCAACAAGGCAATTGAATAAAAAAACATGCAGCAGCGTCATCGTAATATCAGGGTCTTGTTGCGAATCAATCGACAACGTTAGCGCCATGTTTAGGCCACTAAGATAAAAATAACTAAATACAATCCAAATAGAACTATGTTTTATTATTGCCATGTTACTAGCCGCAGACATACACGCCTCCAAACGAAAAAAACCGCCATTTGGAGGCGGTTTTGGGAATGAGGTGGCGGAGAGATAGGGATTTGAACCCTAGATACGCTATTAACGTATGCCGGTTTTCAAGACCGGTGCTTTCAACCACTCAGCCATCTCTCCGTTGTTGGCGCGCATTTTATGGAGTTATCCATCGGTTGTAAAGCACTATTTCAATTTTTGCATTCAAAAGCGCAAATAATAGCCGAATAATCAATAATATTGCTTTGGCCTTTTGGCAATGTAAGCAAAAATACAACTGGCGATAACCATAGCAATCACGATGATCCCCGAATCTATCATGCCAATGACTGCGTTTTTTGCAGGCAGCACTTTTTCAATGATAACCGGAATAGATGAAAACAACACAACGGTACTAAGCACTTTGAATGCTCTGGAAAAATCAAATCGCTTGGTGTAACTCATCCATGTTGTTAGTAATCCTAATACCAAAATAGGCGCTAATAGCCCCATCCATATCTCACTGGTATAACTCGATAATGCAACGGTTGCCGTGCATCCTATCAAGCTCCAAATAATCCAGGCGGTCCAATTTTCCCGTTCTTTTAAAAATAAATTACCCATGACACATCTTCTTTCAATTAGCTTGTTATTTTTATTATTGTTATAGAAAACAGGATTTACTGTCTTAGAGTAGCAAACATACTGGCTATAAAACAACCACATCGGTTGTGACAGTTTAAATAATGAAAAGTTCAACAAAAAGTATCAAAGAATGTGTTACCACAACATTAATCGCTGTATAAAAAAAGCGCAGCTATTACTGCGCTCACCTTACTTTATTTTTAACCGGGGAATTTAACTTTCAGCTTTATCAAGTTCATCCACTAATAATTTGGTTTCATCCGCCCTCGGTTTTGTAAATCTCGCTAAACCGAGATAAACGACAGGTGTGAGGTAAAGTGTAAAGAAAACCGCCAAGCCTAAACCGCCAAATACGACCCAACCGATTGCATTTCTCGACTCAGCACCTGCACCTACCGATAAAATCAACGGTAAAGCACCAAGCAATGTGGACACTAAGGTCATCATGATAGGACGTAAACGGATCACTGCTGCTTCTTCAACGGCTTGTCTTACCGAACGTCCTTTATCACGTAACTGATCTGCGAACTCAACTAACAAGATAGCATTTTTAGCAATTAAACCAATCAACATCACTAAACCGATTTGCGAATATATGTTTAGCGAAGTACCTGTAAGATACAGTGCCAATATGGCGGAGGTGATCCCAAACGGAACTGTGATCATAACTACAACGGCACTATTTACACTTTCAAATTGTGCAGCAAGTACGAGCAACACAATCAAAAACGCCAGCACGTAGGTAAGTAACACTTCGTTGGCAGTTTCTTCAAAGGTTAACGCTTCACCTTTAAACGCCAGCGTCACGCTGTCAGGTAAACTCTGATCTGCCAGCGTTCGTAATTTTTCAACCACTTCTGCCATAGGCATGTCTTCTGGCTGTTTCATATCCAGCTCGATACTACGACGCTGAGCGTGGCGTTCAAGCTCGGCAGCTACGCCCTCTTCTACAATAACGGCAAGGCTACTTAGCGGAACTAATGCACCAGAGCGGCTGCCAACATAAAGGTTAGCCAAATCACTTGGGTCTCTGATGGTATGGTTTTGAGCTTGCAGCATAATTGGTATGGATTGATCGCCAACATTCAAATCAGCAACATCATCGCCATTAATGGCCGCCCTAAGTGTCGTTGAGATATCACTCAAACTAACGCCAAGCTCTTCTGCTCTTCGACGGTCAATGTTTACGCGCAGCTGAGGTTGCGAGGGTTGATAAGAGATTTGCACTGGAGCCACGTCTGGCATTTCTTTTTCAACCAAAGCCGCAAATTGTTGCGCTGCTTTAAAAATCTCTAAATAGTCGTTACCAAGTAGCGCAAGCTCGATACCACCACCTTGGCCTCTAAGATTTAAACTGTTTGCACCAAAGGCACGAGCAGGTGCACCGGGTATATTACCAAGCGGTCCTCTGATCTTATCGATAATTTCCTGTTGCGAGAAATGACGCTCATCCCAATGCTTTAGCGGCACAGTAATGAACACGATATTGGGATCCCACTGACCAACAACCGTATAGATAGACTCTATTTCTCCACTTTCCACAAAAGGTAATAAAATGTCCTCCATTTGTTTAGCTTGTCTGTCCATAAAGTTAAGACCAACACCGTCAGGCCCTCTTGCGAAAATCCTGATCTTGCCTCTGTCTTCAGATGGCAAAAGCTCATTATCCAATTGCGAATAGAGCGCGCCAGATAAGCTCGCAATAACCACGAATACACCAAAGGTTAGCCATGCATAGTCAAGTACCCAGTGGATCGTACCCCGATACATTTCTGCGAGTTTCACACCAATACTCGAAAACAGGTGCTTTTTGCTATCTTGCTTTACTTTTAACTTAGAGGTTAATGCTGGCACCAATGACAGTGCTACAAATGAAGAAATAATCACGGCACCAGCTAACACGCCACCAAACTCCCTGAACAGTCGGCCCGCTGTTGAAGGCAAAAAGGCAATCGGTACGAATACCGCAGCAAGTACTGCGGTTGTCGCGACTACAGCAAAGAAAACTTCTCTTGTCCCAAGCACTGCCGCAGCGCGACGACCTATTCCTTCGCCACGACGACGCTGAATATTCTCACTAACAACAATCGCATCATCGACGATAAGTCCAGTGGCCAACACCAGTGCTAGCAAGGTTAAAATATTAACAGAGAAGCCAAGCGCCCAGATCAGCGCCAGAGAACCGATAAGCGCGACCGGGATCGCAAAAGCAGGAATAAGTGTCGCACGCCACGAGCCGATAAATACCCAAAGCGTGAATACCACCAGCAATATGGTTATCACCAAAGAGCTCAAGACTTCATCTACGGATGAGCGAATAAACTGTGCATCATCGGAGGTGACGAATAGCTCCAGATCTGGAAAGCGTACTTTTATCTTATCAACTAGCTGCAGCACTTCATCTGAGATTTCAATGGTATTGGACTGTGCTTGGCGAATGATCTCAAGCCCAATTACAGGCTCTCCGTCAAGCCTCACCATAGAGCGAGGATCAGCCGGCCCAAAATACACAGAGGCAATATCCCCCACCCGAGTCTCACCACGAATGATGATATCACTCACCTGCTCAGCGGTTACAGAAGTGGCATCGGCACGGACAATCAGCTGCTGATCGTCTGACTTTAAACTGCCTGCGGGTACATCAAACGGTGCTTGTCTAAGCGCCGCAGCAACATCCGGAACGGTTAGATTAAAGCTTGTCAGTTTTAACGGATCAAGTCTTACGCGCAGCACCCGCTCTCTATCGCCGTTCAGGCGCACATCGGCTACGCCAGGAATAGTTAAAAACTGCGGCGCTAAGTCTTTTTCTACTCGCTCGGTCAATCCTTCAAGTGTTAAAGAGGCACTACTTACAGTTAAAGACACCACTGCTTCTGCGTCATTATCCGCTTTAATAATGGACACCCGTTCAACTTCTTCAGGTAGCTCTCTTTGTACTCGAGAAACAGATTCGCGTGTTTCGTTTGCTGCATCGTCTAGGTTAATGCCCGGACGAAATTCAACAACAATCCGCGCATTATTCTCTTCACTTTGTGCACGAATGCTTTTTACACCACTGACACGCGCGACTGCCCCCTCTAACTTACTCGTTACTTCGGTGTCGACAGTCTCAGGCGAGCCCCCAGGAAACGATGCGGACACCGTTAAACGCGGCCTATCTACATCGGGCAGTTCACGAACTTCAACGCCGGCAAGAGCAGCAATACCTGCAATAATAATCAATAAATTTAATACAACGATTAATACCGGACGGCGAATGGCCATCGACGGTAAATCTTGTAACTGTGGTAACTCCGGTTTAGTCACGATTTATTCCTTCGCCAGTGCATTCGTCACCGCAATTTCTTGCCCAGGACGAAGACGTTGCACCCCTTCTACAACTAATAACTCTCTTGCAGCCAAATCGCCTGATACCAGCAATTTACCCGGCAACCGCTGTTGGATTTTGACATCTATACGCTTAGCTTTGCCATCTACTTCTTTCCATACATAAGGACCTGTTGCGCCCCAAAGCAGTGCGGCTTCAGGAATAACGGCAAACTCTTCACCCAATACTGTTAGCGATACTCTAAAGCTCATTCCAGGCAAAAAACGGTCATTGCGGTTTTCAAAGATGGCTTTGATTTTTAGTGTGCGGGCTGTTGGGTCTATTCTAGAGTCCATTTGCGCTATCTTTGCGTCGATCCGTGTTGAATTATCATTCCAAGGTGTCAGCAGCACGCTATCGGTCGATTTAAGCATGCCATACGCCGATTCCGGTGCCGCAAATTGAACATACAACTTATCAAAGTTATCGATACTCGCAATCGCGGTTTGGGTGGTAATGCGATCTCCAACCTCAACATCGGTGAGTCCCATTACGCCAGAAAAAGGGGCGATCACTTGGCGGTCTTCTAATTCATTCTTAGCTTGGATCAAGGCGACCTTTGCTAAGTCTCTGTCCGTTACCGCTTTATCTAATTCATTAATTGGGACGGCGCCGCGCTTTTGGCTATCGGTTAGACGGTCGACGGTGCGCTGCGCATCTGCAAGACGAATTTTAGCTTCTTCAAGCGCCGCTTTTTGGCGGCGTGAGTCTAGCTCCAATAGCAAAGTACCCGCTTTAACCTGATCGCCCGGTTTAAAATGTACCGCAGTCACCCTATCACCAATCGCGGGATACAAAATAACCGACTGAATAGCTTCAGCATTACCTACTGCCTGAATTTGCTGGCTACTGCTTTCAAATTGAATAGGCTCTGCAATCACTTGCGAAGGTTTCGCCAAAGCGGCATTGGTTATCAGCATAGTGGCCGTAAAAACCACCAAGCGCGTTACTTTACACATATTAACCTTAATAATTTCCATTGTTCTTAGCTATATTTGAGTGTAACAGTTAATCACTCACATCAAGATAAACTATTCGATAACACACAGGATAAGTGCGATAAGATGCAGTATGCCTTGCAGCGTTTTAAAGGCAAGATAAGCCCATGTAAAGTAAGGTAAAGTTATGTAAAGATTGAGGCAGAGTTAGGCGCGATAGACTACCGCGCCAAATTATGACTATTGTGCAGCCGCACGCATCAGTCTGTCGTTAACATCGCGCCATTCGGGGGCAGTTGGTGGTGCTTCCAACAAAATCTCAGTTGCACTAGATTGATCCAATTGATGTAACCCGTGATAAAGCCCCTGCGCATACTTGGCTTTGTCAGCACCAAGTTTGAGATCCACCAGCTCGTGGTTTGCTGAATTCTCAGAGATCATTCGCTCTATTTGTGATGAATAATACAACACACCGGTATTCGCTTCGCACTGGCCGCTTAGGCGAGCAACTAACTCTTCCGTTGACAACAGGGTAAGCGGTTTGCTTGGTTGATAATGGGCTTTTACGTTACCTGGGACGGCTACAGTGTGTACATCAGGCTCATCCACTTCAATATTGAGCACCGCTTCAAGTGCAGCTTTAGTAATAGGGCCTGCTCGCAAGATCCTCGGTGTCGCTGAAGATATATCGACAATCGTAGACTCAAGTCCTACTTCACACGGACCGCCGTCTAACACAGCCGCTATCTTGCCAGACAATCCAAACAACACTTGCTCGGCGGTGGTTGGACTAATTTTTTTGTAAGGATTGGCAGAGGGCGCAGCAAGTCCGGAGTTAATGTGCTGCAATAATGCTAGCATTGCAGGATGATTTGGCACACGTATACCCACGGTTGGGTGGCCGCCTGTGACTACATCGCTCACATGTGCTTGCTTTTTGGCAACGATCGTCAATGGTCCCGGCCAAAAAGCATCTGCTAAAGCGTCAAAATAGTCTGGCAATGTTTCCACCCACTCAGTGACCAAAGACTTGTCTGCGAGATGTACGATTAACGGGTGATCTGCTGGGCGTCCTTTTGCTGCAAAGATTTTTTTTACCGCATCGGGTTGCCTTGCATCTGCTGCTAAGCCGTAAACGGTTTCTGTTGGAACCGCAACAAGGTGACCATCACGTGCAAGTTCAGCCGCTTGCGCCACTGCGCTTGGATCGGTTGCCAGTAAATGTAAGGTAGTTAAGCTTGCTTCGCCCACGTGTCTTTCTCGCTGTAAAAAATGGACGCGAATTATAACCAATTTAAAATGCAAAGAGCCAGTATTACTGGCTCCAGCGTAAAAGCTAACATCAGGAGCGGTTAGCGTTATTCAGCGCTTGCGACCATCACGGTTTTCACGTTAA
The DNA here is from genome assembly GCF_000276645.1 of Pseudoalteromonas sp. NJ631. Lineage (NCBI taxonomy): Bacteria > Pseudomonadati > Pseudomonadota > Gammaproteobacteria > Alteromonadales > Pseudoalteromonadaceae > Pseudoalteromonas > Pseudoalteromonas sp. NJ631. The sequence goes on along the minus strand of NZ_AKXJ01000004.1, from coordinate 131,759 downwards.
CAAACTCTTTGATCCCAAAGCCACCATGCTCTCTACCATAACCACTGTCTTTAACACCACCAAACGGCAAATTTGGTTGTGCCAACGAATAGCCATTGATGTTCACCATGCCAGTATCAAACTCCTTAATAGCAAGCTCTGTTGCACGTTGTGTGTCTTCAGAAAAAATCCCGCCACCTAAACCATAGCGTGAATCATTGGCTACCATCATCGCCTCAGCCTCATCATGCACACGGATCAGCGACGCCACAGGGCCAAAGAGTTCATCATCATAAGCCGGCATACCGGGTTTAACGTCTTCCAAAATGGTGACTGGATAATAAAACCCCTGTTGCTTTGGAATTTCTCCACCAAGTGGACAAGTCGCTCCCGCCTTAACGGACGCTTCAACTTGTTGGTGTAATTCATCACGTAAATCTTTACGCGCCATAGGACCTAAGTCGGTGTCTGCTGCGGTTGGATCTCCCACCTTAAGCTGCTTAAACCCAGCCACAAAAGCCTCTCTAAATTGGTCATAAATTTCATCAACGATAATAAAGCGCTTCGCAGCAACGCAGGTTTCACCATTGTTGACAATGCGACCTTGAATACACGCGGACACCGCTTTATTAATATCAGCATCTGCCAGCACCACAAAGGCATCGTTACTGCCAAGTTCTAGGACGGTTTTCTTGGAGAGCTCAGCAGCTTGTTTTGCAACTTGCTTACCTACTTTATCGCTTCCGGTAAACGTAACCCCGCGAATATATGGATTCTTTATCAACTCGCTTGCTGTCTCGCCGTCAATTAATAGTGACTGGTAGCAACCTTTTGGAAAGCCTGCCTCTAAATACAACTCTTCAATTAATTTAGCCATACCAAATACATTTGAGGCATGTTTCATGACCGTGGTATTACCCGCCATCACGTTTGAAACACTGTATCTAATCACCTGATAAAGCGGAAAGTTCCAAGGTTGTATTCCTAAGATCACACCTATTGGTTGATAAGTGATAATGGCATGTCCCTGCTCAAATACCCGATGCTCATCCTGTAATTCTTTTTCGCCATGCTCAGCGGTATATCGGCAAATTTCAGCACACAAAGAAACTTCTTGTTCACCCTGCTCCGTCACCTTGCCCATTTCCTCGGTCATCAGTGAGACTAACTTTGATTTATTTTCCTCGATTAAGTCAGCAAGCCTGTTTAGCTTTTGTGCTCTTTGTGTAAATGTGGTTTTCTTCCAAAATGAATAACAATCATTGGCTAAGTCTACCGACTTTTGCGCCTCGTCCAAGCTCATTAAAGTGTATTCGTTAACGGGTTGCTCTGTCGCAGGATTAATTGTGGTTACCGTATTTGACATCATAAAGCTCCTTCAAAAATTTAACGGCGTAAATCAATTTTTAGATTTACAGCGATAGCCTTTAAATAAGCAAGGAAGACACCAATCTGAGAATAATGAATATCCCATTGATTATTATGAATTAATTTAATTTCAGAATTAGATTTAAAAGAATTTGAATACGTGAATTAGAAAAGGCTACACACCTAATATGAAAAGTTTGCAGAGCGAATGGCGCTTGCGCAAATAGCTTGCAATGAAAGTTTAGCAGAGAAAAGGGACCATCCGGTCCCTTTGTTATGTATTCTTAGTACAATGCACCTTTAGCGCTTTTGACGTTGCGCTTCTTTTTGCGCTAGCTTTTCTTCTTTACGCTTACGAATAGCATCCTGTGCTTCATGACCAATATGACCTTCGCCGCGTAGCTTCGCCAGTTCAATTTGCTTTTGGCGCTCAGCAAATCGTGCAACTTGCTCTTCTGTTAAGTCTTTGTGGCAGTGGTGACAAGACACCCCTTCCATATATTCTTCGAGTTGTTTCTCTGCTTCCGTGATTGGCATACGACAAGCATGGCATTGATCATAAGACCCTTTGTTTAAATCATGATCGACAGCAACACGGTTATCAAACACAAAACACTCGCCTTCCCACATGGTTTCTTCTTTTGGCACGTCTTCTAAGTATTTTAGAATGCCGCCTTCCAAGTGATAAACCTCTTCGAAGCCTTGCTCTTTCATATACGCTGTCGATTTTTCACAGCGGATCCCGCCAGTACAGAACATCGCCACTTTTTTGTGTTTTTCTGGGTTTAAGTTATTTTGCGCCCACTCAGGGAACTCACGGAAAGTCTTGGTTTTAGGATCGATGGCATTTTTAAACGTACCGATCTCGATTTCATAGTCGTTACGCGTATCAACTAGCACAACGTCAGGGTCTGAAATCAATGCGTTCCAATCTTGTGGTTTTACGTACGTACCAACCACTTCTTTAGGGTCTATACCTTGTACACCCATGGTCACGATTTCTTTCTTAAGCTTTACTTTAGTGCGGTAGAAAGGGCAAGTTTCATCGAACGACTCTTTATAAACGATGTTATCAAGGCCCGGTTGTTTGTCTAACCATGTAAGTAGCGCATCAATGCCTTCACGTTTACCGGCAACGGTACCGTTAATGCCTTCTTCGGCAAGTAATAATGTGCCGCGAACTTCATTCGCTTCCATCACATCGTGAAGTGGCTGTCTTATCTCTTGATAGTTAGGTAAAGAGACAAATTTGTACATAGCACAAACAACGTATTGTTCTGACATTGTATTTTCCTAGATTTAAGCTTTGATTAGCTTACACATTAAGCATGACGATGTGTAAAGCACGAAAACCGAGTCGCAAACCCGGCGCTGAGGCGCGTATTTTACGGATTTTTGATTAAAATGCAAAAAACACAAATTCTATATCCGATAGCGTCTATGCTTTGGTATAATCTCGTGTTTTTAAAATTCAAGACTTGGAGAAATTGACTTGAGATTCACTGAACTTGGGATAGATACGCGCCTAGAACAACAACTGGCTCACCAAGGGATCACGGAACCGACCGAGATCCAAGCGCATGCCATCCCAACGGCTCTAGCTGGCCACGATGTTTTTGCGCAGTCTAAAACAGGCTCTGGCAAAACCCTAGCCTTCTTGCTGCCTGCCGTACAGCGTGTAATGAAACAAAAAGCGCTGAGCAAACGCGATCCTCGCGTTGTTATCGTAGCTCCAACTCGTGAACTCGCGACTCAAGTATTCTCTGAGTGTCGTGCACTGTGTGCTGGCACTAATATTCAAGTCTGTAAGATTTTAGGTGGTGAAAACTACAATGATCAGGTAAAAGCGCTACGCCGCGACCCGCACTTTGTGGTGGGTACTCCTGGTCGTATTGCCGATCACGTTGAAAATCGTTCATTATTTTTAGGTGGTCTTGAACTGCTTATTTTTGATGAAGCAGATCGTATGTTTGACCTTGGCTTTGAAAAACAGTTGGACGTCATTAATGATTCTGCGGATCACCGCCAAAGACAAACGCTGCTATTTTCAGCCACGCTAGACCATACCCAAGTTGAAGCATCGTCACGTCAATTACTTAAATCGCCAAAGCGCATTATGTTAAGCAATGCCCACCAGCAGCATGAAGACATTAAGCAAGCACTCTACTTTGCCGATCATTTAGATCATAAAGAAGCGCTGCTTAAGCACTTCATCACACAAGATGACGTAGGACAGTGCATTATCTTTACCGCAACTCGTGGCGACACAGACCGATTAAGCAAACTGTTAAATGAGATGTCGATTAAAGCGGTATCGTTGTCGGGCGATATGCCGCAAAATAAGCGGTTAGACATTATGGAAAGCTTCAGCCGTGGTATCTATAAAGTACTTGTTACCACAGACGTTGCTTCTCGTGGTCTCGATTTGCTCTCTGTTACCCATGTTATGAATTTTGACTTGCCTAAGCAGGCAGAAGAATATGTCCACCGTATCGGTCGTACAGGACGTGCCGGGTTTAAAGGCACTGCGGTTTCATTTGTTGGCCCCAAAGATTGGGATAGCTATGTGGCAATCAAAAACTATCTTGATGAGCCACTACGTTTTGAAGAAGTCCCCGGTCTTGTTGGTAAATTCAAAGGACTTAAGCAAAAACCGCAGCAGAGTAAAAATCGCCCTGCAGAGTCTGCGCCAAAGCAAACAAGTAAACCTAAGAAAAAGCCGGTGAAAAAGTCAAAACCGAGAAAAGTGGTCCCGCCACCGATTGATATTGACGGTACTATGCCGATGCGTCGCAAACCAAAACCACAAACTGACGAGGAATAATCATGTTAGGTCAAATCAAAATGTTAACCATTGAAGAGCTTACCGCTGAAGGGGCTTATTTAAACGGTGGTGAGCTTGGTGACGTATTTCTTCCTCGAGCAGAGGTGCCAAAGCACACCGAAGAAGGTGACTCTGTTGAAGTATTTATCTATTTAGATAACTTGGGACACGCAACGGCAACAACCAAAAAGCCACTTGCACAAGTCGGTGAGTTTGCCCTGCTTCGCGTAAAAGAGATCAATAAGGTTGGTGCTTTTATGGATTTGGGTATTGAAAAAGACGTGTTAGCGCCTTTCAATGAACAAAAACCGAAAATGCGCGACGGCTATAGCTATTTGGTTAGGCTTTACCTAGACAACGCCAGTAAGCGTATTTGTGCGTCTAGTGCGTTGGGTAAATTTTTGAGTAAATCAAAAGCCGAGTACGAAAAATTCGAAGAAGTAGACCTAATCGTCGCGGCAAAAACCGATCTTGGCTATAAAGTGATAGTCAATGAAAAACACTTTGGATTGGTCTTTTTCAATGATGTATTTAAGCGGATGTATATTGGTCAGCGCATGAAGGGCTTTGTAAAAGCAGTTCATGACGAAGATAAGATTGATATCGTGTTAGAAAAGCCGGGTATTGGTAAGGTTAAAGACCTTGCGGAAATCATTTATAGCAAGCTCGAAGAAAGTGGGGGCTATTTACCGCTAGGCGATAAGTCAGATCCTGACGCAATCAAGCGTACTTTCTCTACCTCTAAAGCTAACTTTAAAAAAGCCATCGGTGGTTTGTTTAAAGACGGCCGAATTGATATTGAAGCGACTTCTATTTCAATTCGTAAGTCTTAAACGCACACAATACTTAGCAAGTCTCAACCTGAGACTTGCTTGTCACATTACACTTACTTCAAGCATATCTCGCCATTTATCTACCGCTTTTAATCCAAGTTCAAATCCCAATTTATAATCTGACTTTAAGGTCTCTGGGCTTGAGCCTAAAATCATAGATTCCAGTGGTCTATTGGGCGCTATTTGAATGACGTTAACATCTTCTGGTGGTGAATTCATAAAGTTAACCGCATCGGCATAGCGACTTTGATAGTGATGATACATTTCAAACATTCGAGGAGATTGATTAACGCGTCGCATGATTGGCTTTAAGCGCTCAAGCACTGGCATTTTGCCATCGTCATGTGCCTCAATGGTTCTGATCACCCAAATAGTCTTTGCCCCTTGACTGTGTGCCCACCGTACGGGTAAAGGATCGGCTACACCACCATCCATCATGCCGTGACCCGCAACTTTAACGCCTGGACGATATAAAAAAGGGATTGCACTAGAAGCCTTTAAATGGGTAAACATGTTATCGTGCCAGGTATGCAAATAATGTGGCGCAAGCGAGTCTAAGTGACTTGCAACCGCATAAAAGTTACTTTCCGGCGTGAGGTGATTAGGCTCAGTTGGAAACCGTACTTTGCCGCTGTGCTCTACTTGTTGAAAATACCAATCCAAGTCAATGACATTACCACCGGTAAAAAATCGCGCGGGACGGAAAAACTGCTGCTCCGTTGTAAGTGATTCGATAGCAGTTTGCGCATATTGACTTGCGCGAGCACAATAGGCTGCGAGGTTTTGTGCACCCGCGGAGACACCCACTTTTAAATCAAAAGGCGTAAATTTTTTCTCAAGAAAAGCATCCAGCACGCCCGCTGTAAAAATGCCTTTTTGACCTCCGCCCTCAGCGATAATTGCAGAGCGTATGTTAGTTGTCATGTTGTGCTCTTTTTATTATATAAACCTGTACGCATCTTATTTTACTGTGGGCAAAACCTAGAAATTCAAGCTTCCATACAACTTAGCAATAAAAAATGCCCTGCTGAACAGAAACGTTAAAGCAAGGCATTCATAATATCCATAGTGTGATTAATATGTGGTTAAAGTTTGCTTACAGAACTCTCTATCGGCCGTTTTAAAAAGCTGACTAATAGCGCCGGTAAAATGGTGAGTGTAACGATAGTTGCCATAGCAATACCACAAAGCACTATCATGCCAACGCCTCGATAAAGCTCAGATCCTTCTCCTGGAATGAATACCAATGGCGCAAGACCGCATAGGGTTGTCATCGTTGACATCACAATCGGTTTTAATCGCGTTTGTAGCGCGGAGATCACCGCCTCGTACACACTCATCGCGGTACTCTCAAGGTTTCTGCGGCTTTGATCGACAATCAGAATAGGGTTATTAACCACAGTCCCTAACAAAATTAAAAAGCCAAGCATAGTGATCATGTCAAAAGGCTGGTGGAAAGTGCCTGTTATGCTACCAATGCCATTAATAGCAATTAGTCCAAGTAAGCCCCCTGCCATGCCAAGCGGCACTGTTGCCATAATAAATAGCGGATAGCCCCAATGCTTGAAGATTGCGACAAGTAGTAAATAACACAGCGCTAAAGCAACGATAAAATTACTGCCCAGCGCTTCTTTGGTTTTGTCTAGTTGATCGGCAGCACCACCGATACTCACATTGACACCAGGAAGCAGATCGCCCTGCCTCTGAAGCTGCGGTAATAATTCCATTCTTACTAATTCCTGCGCTTCCTCTAGCGCAACATTTCTTGGTGGAATAATATATACAGTCACGGTTCTACGACCATCAACTCGACGCAAACTATCACTATCTGCTTTTTCTCGTAGATCGGCCAAAGCGCTCAGCGGGATCAGTCCAGCTTTGGTTACAACTGGAGATTGCGCTAATTGCGAAAGACTTTGCTGATTACCCGACTCAGAAAATAAAAAGACGTCTACTTTGTCATCGTCTAAAATCAACTCATCAACATAAGCGCCGTCACTCAGAGCTGCGACCGTATAGCCGAGTTCGTCAGCACTCATACCCACTTCAGCCAGCCGTTGCCACCTTGGTTGAATCTCTATTAACGGTTGGTCGAGTGTCAGAGAAGATGGCGCAGAATCCACTTGTGGATTATCAAAGACCTCCCCCGCTAACCGGTACACTGCATCTGCCGCCCGGTAGAGCGCCGTTTGATCTGTACCGCTAATATCCAAAGCCACCGCTCTTGAACCGCCATCATTACTTGAGATAATCGAGCCTCGTGAAGAAAATGCACGCATTCCTGGGTAGCTTCTAAACTTGGTCGTGATTGCCTCCATCATTTCATCGATGTATTCACGGTTGTATGGTTCACTCAATAACCAAATGCTGCCAACACCAACGGACATCGAATAATACTTTAAAGGTGGCAACGACGTTTTACCTGATACAAAATCGCTGTCATCGTTTTCCAAATGCTTATTTAAATAAGGAAGTAGTTCATCACCAATTTTTCGCATATGGCTGAGGTTATAGCCCGGAGGCGCTATCATCATAGAGAACGCTTTTGGCTCCTCTCCCTCTGGCAAATATTCGGCTTTAGGCATAAATAACCACGCACCACCGAGTAACAACACACTACCGAATACAATACACACTATGCGAGCACGCGGACTTGATAACATCGCCGGAATAAACGTTGGCAGTTTAGGCGTAGACAACATGCCATTGGAGATCTCCTTACAGGCAAAATTTGCATTTGCCGCAGGCACCACAAACAAGGCCACCAACATAGAAGCGATAATTGCAGCAGAAATCGCAATTGCGACATCGGAATAAAGCTGTCCGGCTTCTTGCTGAATAAATAAAATAGGTGCGAATACCAACACTGTGGTCAGGGTTGAAGCGAGCACCGCAGGCCATACCTCTTGAACTCCGGTAATAGCTGCTTGAAGTTTGTCGAGACCTCGGCGTCTGGCTTGCTCTATGTTCTCAAGTACAACAATGGTGTTATCAACCGTCATGCCAATGGCGAACGCAACGCCGGCGAGGGAAATCACGTTGATCGTTCTGTCAAATAGCAACAGACCCAAAAATGCCGCGATGGTACAAATTGGAACGCCCATCACACCAATAAAGGTCGAGCGTGGGCTCTTTAAAAACCAAAACATCACCAGAGTCGCAAGCACCGCACCTAGCGCTAAATTCGTCCAAACATTTTCAACAGATCCTTTAACGTAACGAACATCATCGCTCAATAGCGTCAGTTGTAGTCCATTACTTGCGAGCATGTCACGGTTGATGCGAGCCACTACCTCCATCATTTCTTCTTTAATGGCCATCACGTTAGAACCGCTTTCCCGTCTCACCGAGAGCATTAAGGCTCGCTCGCCATTGTTATAGGCAATATCGCGCACTTCATAATGATCAAGCTTTACCTGAGCGATGTCTTTAAGCTTAATTGTGGTGCCCTCACGGTGACTGACTACCAGCTCTTCTAGCGCTTTAGCTGACTCAAAGCGGCCGACCATACGCAGTAAATAACGCCGTTTCCCACTGTCTATATCGCCAGCAGAGGCATCTTGGTTACGACTGCGTATTGCATTTCTAACGTCAACTAAGCTAATTCCACGGCTCGCCAATTGTTCTTGATCTACCAAAATTTGTACTTGATAGAGTGCACCACCACGCACACCAACCTGTGATACTCCACTGACTCTTTCCATTTCTGGACGAATAAAGTCTTCGGCGTAATCGCGAAGCATATCAATATCAAGATTGAGTGGGTTCCCCAGTTGTGGCTTTAGATTAAAAAACATAAAGGCATTGCTCGAAAACGCGCTGCTGTATAACACCGGCTGGTCAACGTTTTCTGGATAATTTGGCACTTGAGATAACGCATTACTCACGTTTATGAGCGCTTCGTTGACGTCGACACCAAATGGAAACTCAAGCTCTATCTCTGCCTCACCGGTATTGGCATAACTTGACATGCGCTTTAGATTCGCAAGTGAGCGAAGATACCTTTCTTGTTCTATAAGTATTTCTTTTTCAACATCTTGTGGCGTTGCTCCGGGCCAATTGGTCACCACAGTGATCGTTCTTACTTCAAGATCTGGGATCATTTGCACCGGAATTTTAAACGCCGCAACAATGCCCAATATCGAACAGATCAATACCGTGACAGCAACTAAAATGGCGTGATTTACACTGGCTCTTAACATCACCCGCTCCTATAATCCCGGTACAATGTTTAATGCCTGGCCTGCTTGCAGTAACTCATTGCCTTCAACCACCACTTGTTGCCCTATCTCTAAGCCAGATAAAACTTCAATATGATCATTAATTCGCTCACCAATTTCAACGTTTAACCGCTTTGCTTGACCGTCAACGGCCACAAAGACACTGAACCCACCGTCGGGATGACGCAAAATCGCATCGCTAGGAATAATCACGCTTTGGTCTTGTGCTCGAATTAGCGGCAGTTCTGCCGTAGCCGATGCGCCGACACGCATCTGCGCACCTTTTGGGATTGCCAATCTTAATAGAAACGAGCGACTGGTTTTGTCAACGACAGGAAGTTTTGCCAATACATGAGCCTGATGCTGCACGCTTGGCTCGCTTGCGACGCTAAAATTAACGACACGGCCGAGATTAATAAGCTGAAAGTATTCTTGTGGCACTTGCAAATCGAGCCACAAAATATCACTACTCACTAGCTCAAACACCGTTTGTCCACGCGTCACCCACTCACCTAAATTAACTGTGCGCTTTGCAATCACCCCCGTAAAAGGCGCTTTTAATTGATGGCGGTTAACGAGCTCTCGCTGATAAGCTATCTTAGCTTGTGCTTCTAAAAGAGTTGCTTCTGATGCTTGTAACTTTGCCTGTCTGTCAGCGAGCTCTGTTTGCGCAAATAATTTTCGCTGCGACAGAGACTGTGCTTCTTTTACCAACCTTATCGCATTGTTGCGATCGACCTTGGCGCGCTCAAGTGCCGCTTCTGTACTTTTTAGCTCAGCTTTTACTAAGGCTGAATCGAGACTTAGTAGTACAGCATTTACCTCAACAATATCACCGGCTTCAGCTGAGATCTTAGTTACTACACCATCGGTTAAACTTGACACTTGTGCATGTTGTGCTGCACTAATTGAGCCAGTTAAAGACAATGTCCGTTCAAGCTGTTGTTGCTTTACATCAGTGACCACAACGTTGACCGCTGCAGCATAAAGGTTAAAGGATAAAAGAGAGAGTATTAAGCAAACGCATTTCATGTAGTTTGTTCCAAAGTTAAAAACACTATTCCTTTTCGTAAGCACTAGGCAAAAGCACCTACTGATCTCGACTAAGCATTGCAACTTGCGAGTTTATGTCACTATAACGCCGACACACTAACACAAATAAAAATCATTACCATCCAAACTAGGTAAATGACCTCGAAAGTGTAGTTTGTGAAATAATGAATGAACAAAGAATATACGGGAATAACGCTTGGAATAAAGTAGGCATAAACGTTGCCATGCCTACTTTAAGGAGGGTCAATTACAATGATTTAATTTAACAATACAAGTGAGGTAACATTACGAACACCGGGGTGACTCATATAGTCATTTTTAATCCCTTCAACTCTCAGTGATTTACCAATCAAACTCGGGTTAAGCTTGGGACTATATGTATCACGCTGAGCTGCTTCCAACTTAATATATAGCTTGTTGCCAGCAACTGTTGGGTCGCTTAATTCAAGCGCATAGATATCGTTTACCGCAGCTGTGATTTTGCCACTGACTACCACTGCAGAGCCATTATTCAGCGCTAATACGTCAGCAACACTCATATCACTTGATGGCTCTGTCGTTGTACCAACGGTTTGTATTTCACTGACTTCTCGTATCCCCGGTGCACTCATATACGATGAGCGAACACCTTTGATAACTAAAGTAGAATCAAGAATGGATGGATTAAGCTGCGGACTAAATGCAGCACGCTGGTGACTTTCAAGTTTAACATTTATCGTATGATTTGGATTTTGGCTGTCCTCAAGTACTAAAGCATAGATATCATTAAGTGCAGATTTAACACGCCCAACAAGCTCAATTTCATTGCCCTCGGCGGTTGCAAGCGCCTGCTCAACCGACAATGCCACTGGTGCAATCTGAATATCGCTTACATAACGAATACCAGCCTCGCCCATGTAGCTGTCTCGAGTACCAGTCACTATAACTGATTGACCAAGGATCTCAGGATTGAGTTGCGGGTTAAAGTCACTGCGCTGAGCAGATTCAAGCTTTACGTTGATACTTAACGATGCGTTGGCAGTATCTGTGAGTAGTAGGCCATAGATGCCGTTTACTTCGGCTGTCACTTTACCTAACACAGCAAATTTAGACCCAGTAGAAGCAGCAAGGGCCTGTGCTACAGAAATCGTGCCATCAGGAGTTGGCTCTGGATCGGGATTAGGATCTGGGTTGGTTTGCCCTGAACCATAAGGCGCATTGAAAGAGTTATTTTTATAGCTATCTGTATTCCACGCATCAAAACCCGATGCAGGCGTCCCCCATGGTTGACCATTGTTTGGATCAGACATTTCTTGCGGCGCCATTGGCACAGGTGTTACTTCACCGCTTGCATGACCGTTAGTACCATCAAAGTACTGATACGACTCAGGAGTCGCTAGCCAGTTGATGATATTGACCGAAAGTACAGCGGCATTACCACTGTCTGTCCAGCCAGGGTACGTCTTTTTACTATTGCCATTATCTTGACGCTTGTACTTAGGTGTAGCGTCTTCAATTGGGGAAGAATCACCAATAAATGCGGCTTTGCCTAACCCAGCTTTTGAGATAGCAACATACGGGCCTTCATTTCTACCACCAAAGTAAAGTCCATCATCTTTGGCATGACGCCACTTAGCTGGTGTGTCTGAAGGTGAAAAATAAACCAAGCCTTTCGCTTTTTGTTCATCAACAATCGCAAGCGTCGCGCCGGCGGCCATCAAAACAGGAGTAACTCCGAGTGTGATCCCTTCTGTTTTGCTCGCAGACTCAATACCACTTACGCCTTGCTTGTAATCCGCGGCATTAAAGCGAAAGCGGACCCCAAAATTTTCTGCAAGCCATCCCATGTCTGCTGATTTTGGATTACGCCAGTCACCGTACTCACCACCTAGATTATACTTAGCCAGATCTGAGCGGTTGTAGCCGTTAAAGACTTCAGTGGCATCCCACGTATTTAGATTACGATCCGCGTCATAATGATCTGCAATAAAAAATATCCCTTTTCCATCCGCTACAAACTGCAATAACGCCGCTTGCTCTGATTGAGTGAAAGGACGGTTAGTTTCTGCCAATACAAAGACATCGGCATCTTTAATCGCATCGTAGCTGATAACCGCTTCATTTTGATTGCTTTGAGAGGTTCGGTCGTCAAAGAATCTAATCTTGCCGTCATTGTTTAAATCAACACCACGATATTCTTTTACGGTATATCCTTCATTAACTAATGCATCCGCAAAGTCTGAAAACGCACCATCAATAACCCAGTCGGCATTTCCTTCGACGCCACCGTGTGACACATCAAATAATACTGTCTTACCATTGTTGTTTGTGCTTGGTGTTTTGACTGGAATGTGGTTATTCCAGTCATACGGCTGCGCTGCAAATACAGATGTGGATATAGCTGCAGCCAAAACTACGCTGCAAAGCTTGAAGTTTACTTGTTTCATTCGTCAAATCCCGTTGAAAATTATAAAAAGAAGCAATAAAAAAGCCGCCAAAATATGGCGGCGTAGTGTATTAGTTCAGCGGTTGTGTTAAATCCAGCTGATAAAGTGCAAAACCTCTTTCGTCGGTTTTGCCGGTAGGTAGAATATGATTAAATTGCTGACTGTAAGTTTCAGCATCCGCACTGGTTGAGCTAAAGAATTCAATATTAGCGCCAACCACAGGTGCAAATGACCAGTTCATATCGGCGGACGGATCAAGTCCTTCAGCACCATTTTGGTCGCTAACAAAAGTTATATAGTCAGCAACGACCTGACGGTTCTCATTTGGCGAGTCAACGACGATTTTATCTCCCTTAATATTTGGGAAATTACCGCCACCAGATGCACGATAGTTATTCGTTGCTACCAAGAATACTTGGTCATCCTTCACCAATTCACCTTGATACTTCAATGCCTTAATGCGGTTACCGTTTGACACCTTTTCACCGTTTGCAGCGTAGCGTGCAGGCTCAGTGACATCAATTTGATACGTCACACCATCTAGTACATCATAGTTATATGAAGGAAAGTCTGGATTGATCAGCGCTTGAACGCCTTCAGTATTCGGTGTGATTTGATTGAACTGTCCTGCAGACATTTCAAGCCATTCGCGCACTTCGCTGCCCTTGAGCTTCAACACCTTAAGTACGTTCGGGTAAATGTACATATCCGCAACGTTACGATAGGCGATATCACCTGCAGGTATTGCGGTAAAGTCATCTGGCCCGCCACGCCCTGCTCTGAAAGGCGCACCCGCAGACAGAATAGGTAATCCATCAAGCTCAGTACCTTGCACGATTTTTGCTGTATACCATGCTTGTGCGTCAGTCACGATTTGGATTGAGGGATCGTCATTCACTAACGCAAAATAGCTGTTCACTGTGTTGGTAATTTTAGCAAAAGGCTCATTCACCCATGCGCGAGTTTCAGCATGCTCACGATGTACTGCTGCTTCAATTGCCGCATCGCTTTCTACCAAAGATACGGTGTTACGATTTTCATCCGTTTCATAGATAGCTTTCAGCGTCGACTGTGAGTCAACCACCACCCATTTACCTGATTTAAATTGGATATCTAAGTCAATTACACCAAGATGATTGCCCCAAAAACCAGGCATTACAGCCGCAACGCCATTGATTGTGCCTTTATCGTTATCAACACCATGTGCCGCTAAGTCTGCGTAGCCCGAACCAGGGAAGTTTGCATGCGCGTGACCAAACATAATGGCGTCTATATCATCCACCTTGGACAAAGCATAAGATGCATTTTCAGCCATTGGCTTATCGGCTGACACGTCTAGGCCTGAGTGCGGAATAGCAACGACAATATCCGCGCCTTCAGCTTTCATCTTAGGTACGTAGTGTTTTGCCATTTTTACGATGTCTTTGGCGATCACTTTGCCTTCAAGATTGGCCTTATCCCATTGCATGATTTGCGGTGGAACAAACCCGATGAAGCCGACTTTAATCACCTGAAGTTTGTCATTCTCATCAAAGAATTGTTTTTCTTGAATTAGGTAAGGCTTAAATAACGGCACATCATTTGTTTCATCTTCGTCGCCATCAACCTTAAATACGTTTGCACTAATATAGGGAAAGTTCGCATCGTCAATTGCTTCGTCTAAAAACGCTAAACCAAAGTTAAACTCATGATTACCAATGTTTGCGACGTCGTACTCTAGTGTGTTCATTGCCTTATAAACAGGGTGAACTTCTCCCTCTTTGAGGTTTTTTATCTTCGCCATATAGTCGCCAAGCGGACTACCTTGGATCAAGTCGCCATTATCTACCAGCATGGAGTTTTTAACTTGGCTTCTCGCTTGGTGGATTAACGCCGCGGTTTTCACTAGACCCACTTTGTCATCTTGCTTGTCTGAGAAGTAGTTGTAGTTCAATACATTTGCATGCAAATCTGTGGTTTCTAGTAAACGCAAAGACACCGCAGTGCCCTCTTTTGGAATATCAGGTCCTTTCGGCACGTTTATATCAACATCGTTATCTGAATCTGAGCAACCAGTAATAATGCTTGTGGCACCGCACAGTAGTGCGATTGGAAGTAGTTTTGTTTTCATAAGTCCTTTCTTTACTTTGTTTGCATACCCGTGCGCATGCTTTTAGTTATTTCAGTAATACCAATTCTCGTCTCTTCTTATTCCACTTCATAGAAGCTGAACCAAGAAGCACAGCGAGTTAGTATAAACCGTTGCGTTTTGCGTGGCGGGTGTCACTATACGAGGGAAAAAAGTCAAGAAAGCTAAGCTTTTATGGCAGTTAAGTGCTAGAAATATGACGATACTAAGTCAGGAGAAGTGAATTAACTTTAAAGTGATAAATATACAAAAAAGCCTCCACATTGGAGGCTTTAATTGCTTGCTTAACATTTAGTAATACTTAGTCTTCGAACTCTACTTTTTCTGCTTGAATATAAGTTTCACCATCCTCGGTTACTAAATAGCCCTCCACTTCAACGTTTTTACCCGTTGCAATATCAGACTGTTCACCATCTTCAAACTGAGTTTGCTCAGACACTTTAATCTTTTGGCCAAGTACATAAAACATGGTTGCTGAATCAACCTGCGTGATTGCCCCCTCAACTTCTACGTACTTTATTGCTTGAAACTTTAGCTCTTTAGCAACCACTGTCACGCCATCTGTGGTGTATCCTTCGACTTCCACTTCTAAACCATTGTCTAGCTTTTCAAAATTACCATGCTTAAACTCTGTGTTTGCGGTAACTTGAACACGCTGCGCGCCGAGATTGAACTGATAATCAAACGGAGAGTCCTTAACTAAGTCTTCGATAACCCCCGCAATCTCTACTTCTTCGGCAGCGTCATCATCAAATTCAACTTCCTTAGCCAATAGTACGTTATCTTGGGTTAACACCCCTTCGACTTCAACAGAGACGCCATCAGCTAAGTTTTCACTGCTGCCATCTTTAAACTCAGTATTGTTATCCGTGGTAATTGAAATGCCATTCACCATAAACTCAGACGCTGAGACAAAGTTGGTGACATTACCTTCAACTTCAAGCTCAATGCCGTCTTCAGATTCGATTTCAATTTTAAGCGCAAAAACTGAGCCGTCGGCACGCTGAATCGCTTTGACTTCAACAAAGTCGTCATTGACAAATATGCCGTTTTTAAACTCAGTGTTTTCATCAAAAAACACAGTTTTACCATTGAGGCTAAAAGTTGCATCGACAGGGTTAAAGTCCGAAACCTTACCTGTTAATTCAAAAGTTCGGTCATCAAAGTCGTCTTCCTTGTCGTCAACCTCAACTTTAGTTGCGATAAGTGCATCACCTTGGATCACATAGTCAACTTCCGCGATATCACCTGCCGCCACTTTTTCAAAAAATACAGTTAGATCAACATCACTCTCAAGCTCAAGTTCGGTTGCTCCATTGATGGCAAAGACCAGTTTACCAACAGTGATAGTCTGCTCAGCTGCATTCACAGCAGTAACTTTTCCTTCAACTTCATGCTCTTGCTGATCATTAAAATCACTCGCTGAGATGCGCTCTAAGTCTCTTACAACATAAGCATCTTCAAAGCCAAAAGCCTCAATCTCAACGACATCGCCAATATTAAGCTTCTCAAGTTTAAGTTCGTTGTCCTCAGCATCTGACTCATCTTCAAACTGGGTATAGCTATCCACAAAATAGGTGCTACCAAATACCGTTAGTGTTTGTGCTTCAAGATCAATTGCGTCAATTACACCAGTTAGTTCTATTTCTGACTGTTTATCGAAGCGTACTTTTTTCGCAATCAAACCATCATCTTCTGTAACAACGGCAAGTACAAATACACGCATACCGACTTGTAAGTCGTCATCGTCACCTTTCTTATAGTCAGTCTCGTCGCTCAATGTAAAATTATGGCCGCCAATTGCAAAAGCCTCATCACTGACTTGCGTTACTATTCCTTCGAATTTAGCCACCGCTCCCGAAGGCGCTGAATTGGCGCTTTCAACTTCGATGCTGTCAGCAAGTAAAACGCCCTCTACAGGCAAGTTTGATGCCTCTACTTCTACTATTGCATCATTTTCTATCGTGCCTTCGACCTCTGACGCTTGGCTGTAGTCGACAATAAGCGCGCCTAATTTAAATGTCTTGGCATCGAGATTTAGTTCAGAAACCTTGCCTTCAACCTCAAACTCGCCACTTTGTTCTTCAACATCAATACGGGTAGCGATATATTGACCCTGCCCTTGATGCAGCGCACTGATCTCAACGAAGTCTCCCGTATTTAACTCAGTAAATGCGATAGTGAGCTTTGTGCGCTTATCGACACCAAATTCTTGACCTAAAACGGTAATTGTTTGATTTGCATAGTCTACTGCGGTCACTACACCTTTAGCGGTTGCATCGTAGGTAATAGAGTCTGCAACCGCAAAGCCACCATCTGCTCCTTGTTTACCTTGTAAGTCAACCTGCATACCGACTTTAAGGTTTGCTTGTTGCTCTGATGTCGTTTCATAACGCACACCGTTTACGTACACACTGCCAAACCCAGTTACGGTTCCCTGTGCACTTACTGATGTACGGTAGGTAATGGTGATTGTTTCTTCCTCATTGCTGCTTAAATCAATGGTAATTGATTCTTCATTGGGCTGATAAAGCGCCTGATTCACAGAGCGAGAGGTAGCGGTTAGCTTATATTCACCCGTTGCAAGCGCACTGAGTGTAGTGGTGGTAGAAATATCTTCGCTATAGCTTGATGGACCTGTTAACGTTAGATCAGCCTCAGCTCCAGCGGGTAAGCCCTGTACAATGACTTTTATTGAACCTTTGGCTCCGGTGTTATCGCCAGGTTGCGGATCGTCATCACTTCCGCCCCCACATGCGACCAGAAGGCTACTTGATGCCAATAATGATGGTAATAACCATTTTCTATCCATTACATAATCTCCTAAATTTTTGGCTCATTTAGTACATGCAGCTGCTTTGCCACAAAAACTTAACATGCACTCTAGACGGCCAAAAATGAATACCCGCTTTATTACTGGTACCTTGGTATCCACCTAATTGGAGACTGATATTAAATTGGTTTGCTTGTTGAAATAACTATCTTAATGAGACCCGCGCAGCTGCAGATGAAAGTTTTTTAGAATTCGTATCACCACACTTCCATGCGATTAATTTGGCAGTCATCTGCATCAAAGTACTTTTTCATCACCTCGGGAAATGGGCCATTGCCGTGAGCATTCCTATTCTTTTTAAACGTATACTCCATAGCACTGTGATAGTACTCGTCAATTGGTTGAGTAATATCCATAAACCTATTCATTTGTGACCAATCGTGAGCATCGCCGCCCCCTGCAATACCTATACGATTTCCAAACCAATAGTGCTCGGGGTATTTTCTACAACTTAAGTAACCCGTTTGCATCGATGCGCTGCCTCGCATATTTTTTACTTCTGGACCAACGACATACTCTAGGTCTTCTATGGGGATATAAAATGGCTTTCTGAATTAAGGTGTAAGGCGTTCTTACCAGTCCAGTATGACGGTTAAACTCAATTGCATCCACAATACGAATTGCATTCCCTAATTTGTACATTATTAAAGGGAATGCAGTCAGTAAAAACAGCCCTAACCATGAATGCCAAGCAGGCATACTGTCGTCTGTCATACTTACCCCTAACAGACAAATCCCAATGATAGGGCCTAATACCAACCCATGTAGCCTAAGGGACCATAATCCCGGTGAGCGCGGTACAGAAACAACCCGACCATCGCATTGGCTAGGGTAACTTACGCCACTAAAGTCGTCTCTCGGTGCAAATCTGTCTTTACAAGGTTTTGCTTCTTTAAACTTACAGCCGTTTAATTCTTCAGCCTTGGCTAGTCGTTCCTTATAGTTTAAGTTATGGAGGTAGTCTTTTGTTTGTTCTTCATAATAAATACCACTTCGACGATAACTTGTCTCTCTAGCCAAGTATGCATCTCTTTGCGCTTTCTTTTCTTTTTCTTCTTCAGTTGCTTCTTCTCGATAATATCGCTCTCTTTCCTTCGCTTTATTTGCCAAATAGCTATCTAGCTCCTCTTCAGTCATCTCTTCAATCTTTTTCATCAACAACTCCTTTTAGTTGACTACCATAAAGTACTTGTAATGATTAACGCCTACCACACTTCCATGCGATTTACTTGGCAGTCATCTGCATCAAAGTACTTTTTCATCACCTCGGGAAATGGGCCATTGCCGTGAGCATTCCTATTCTTCTTAAACGTATACTCCATAGCTTTATAGTAATATCGGTTGATTGGTTGAGTAGTATCCATAAACCTATTCATTTGTGACCAATCGTGAGCATCGCCACCTCCTGCAATACCAATACGATTTCCAAACCAATAGTGCTCGGGGTATTTTCTACAACTTAAGTAACCCGTTTGCATCGATGCGCTGCCTCGCATATTTTTTACTTCTGGACCGACGACATACTCTAAGTCTTCTATGGGGATATAAAATGGCTTTCTGAATAAGGTGTAGGGCGTTCTTACCAGTCCGGTATGGCGGTTAAACTCGATTGCATCCACAATACGAATTGCATTCCCTATTTTGTACATTATTAAAGGGAATACAGTCAGTAAAAACAGCCCCAACCATGAATGCCAAGCTGGCATACTGTCGTCTGTCATACTTACCCCTAGCAGACAAATACCAATAATAGGGCCTAATACCAACCCATGTAGCCTAAGGGACCATAATCCCGGTGAGCGTGGTACGGAAACAACCCGACCATCGCATTGGCTAGGGTAACTTACGCCACCAAAGTCATCTCTCGGCGCAAATCTGTCTTTACAGGGTTTTGCGTCTTTAAACTTACAACCGTTTAGTTCTTCAGCCTTAGCTAGTCGTTCCTTATAGCTTAAGTTATGGAGGTAATCTTTGGGTAGATCTTCATAATAAGCTTCACTTAGGCAGTAACCTACTCGTCTATCACTGTATGCTTCTAATTCTGCTTCCCGCTTCTCTTCTTCATTAGCTCCTTTTTGGTAGAGCACTTCTCTTTCTTTAGCCCTCTTTGCTAAATAATTACGTATCTCCTCGTGAGTCATGTCCTTAATCTGTTTCACCATAAACTCCTTTTAATCAACCTCTAGAAAGCACTTGTAATACTAACGCCCTACCACACTTCCATGCGATTTACTTGGCAGTCGTCGGCATCAAAGTACTTTTTCATCACCTCGGGAAATGGGCCGTTAAAGTGGGCATTCTTATCGAGCTTATAGTGATACTCCATGATTTCGTAGTAATATTCTTCTATCGGTTGGGTAATATCCATAAACCGATTTATCTGAGCCCAATCGTTTAGGTTCCCGCCATCACCAAGTCCAATCGCGTGGCCAAACCAAAACTTTTCTGGATACTTTCTACAACTTAGATAACCTGTTTGGAACGAGCCGCCACCTCTTGCGCTTTTCACCTCAACGCCCACCACATATTCAAGGTCTTCTATTGGGATATAAAATGGTTTTCTAAACAAGGTGTAAGGCGTTCGCACCAACCCAGTGTGACGATTAAACTCTATGTTATCAATAAACCGTAAAGCGTCAGAAAATTTAAACAACAAGAAAGGCGTGATGAAAAGACCTGCCAAACTCAAGTATAAATAGTCTACTGGAAATGTATGAACCAGTGTCAGTACAATCAACATAAACCCAGCAATTGCGGACAATATGGTTATTACCATTCTAAAAAGTATTAGGCTTGGGTGGCGAACTACCGCAACTTTTTCACCGTCACAATTCCAAGCACCAAAGAGGCGTTTAGGGCCATCAAAATCATCTCTTGGGGCAAATGCGTCTTTACAGGGTTTTGCTTCTTTAAACTTACAGCCGTTTAGTTCTTCAGCCTTAGCTAGTTGTTCCTTATAGCTTAAGTTATGGAGATGGTCTTTTGTTTGTTCTTCATAAAAAACACCACTTCGACGATAACCTGTTTCTCTACCTATATATGCATCAATTTTTGCAAAGTCTTCTTTTTCTGCTTCGGTAGCTTCTTCGCGGTATTTTCTGTTTCTTTCTTTAGCCCTTTCTAGTAAATAAATATCCCGCTCTTCTTGAGTCATCTCTTCAATCTTTTTCATCACCAATTCCTTTTAGTCAACCACTAGAAAGCACTTGTAATGATTAACGCCCTACCACACTTCCATGCGATTTACTTGGCAGTCGTCGGCATCAAGTTTGAAGCCAGCTATAACTATAAACCCTATTCCGGATAGCAAAATACTAGCTGTAACATTATCATGGTGAACATACCTCTTGGCTTGGGTGGCCGTTTGGGATCAGGGGTCCATACTTCCCATGGCCTTGTAATTTCTGGTTGAACTTTGCCCTCAGACCAGTCAAATTTTAAAGCCTCTCGAAATATTTGCTCTTCAATTTCTCTTTGCTGTTCAAGGCTAAATTGTGTCCAAAAGCCTTTTGGTCGACCATTGCTTTCATCAAAAGACTTAGTTAGTGGATCCAACTCTCGATACAGCTCGTACTCCGGTGTATCGGGTAAAGCTCTATCTTGCTCCATGTGCCTAACAATCGACTCCCACTCCATAAAACATCGTACTGGGTTTGATGTATCTCCATTCACTGATAATGTCAACTTCGCATTTGGGTAACGTTCTACATCTTTATGCCTGATTTCAATAAACGCTTTCATAATACCAAGCGCTCCAAACTCATTTTTAATTCTGCATTCTATATTATCCCAATCGAATGTTGGATTGCCAAACTCATCAAGCTCTTCAGCATTTCCTATTTTCCATGTAAAATTTACTTTTTGCTCTATGCGGTCAAAATAAGCGCCCCTAATAGGAATTCGGTCATAGAACAGCCCCAACAAGTTAACCACGAACAAAGAATATATGGGAATTAGATAGACAATATACCACGTAAAATCCTCCTCCGAAAATAGTGCAACAAGTGAATTAAGAACAAGGATAAACCAAAAATAAAAAGATACCCCTCCTGGTATACAAAGTAAAAAGAAAAGAATATCACCATCCTTTGCTTTATATAAATACCTAGACTTTAATTTGAAGAAAACTTCACTCTTAGGATCATAAAACTTTTTATAAAACGCTAGCCCACACCGCTCTCTATTCACCCCACCTTTAAAGCTATGCTCGCTAAAAAATCGATTAAAGAAACTATTTTTCTGAAGTGTATTCACTATTTTCCTCCCTGAAAAAGCTGTAACAGCTGTTAAGGCAACCCCGTTAAAATTTGTATTAACGAGACTTTTATAAAGCTTTGCTTTTTATTGACCTGCTCTTGAGTCAGGTCTGGTTTCCACTTTAACCAAGGCTTTACAATTTCCTCACGTTCAGGGCCGTAAGTGAAGTTAAAATCTGCAGCATCTTCTTCATAAAGTCGTTTTAATCGACTCTGCTCTCCCAAACTAAACCCAGCCCAAAAAAGCTTTGGTCGATTGTTTTGCTTATCAAACTCCCTCGTCAAATCATCTTTGCTTCTATCAAGCTCATAAATAGGAATATCTGGTAGTGGTTTGGTATTATCCATATGTCGAATTATCAGCTCCCACCTTAAATGGCAGTACATAGCTGAATTTTGTATTCCCACAACATCCATACGAAGGTTTACCATAGGGTATTTATCACGATCTTTGTGCACTAAACGGACAAAAAAACGTGGAACTCCCATATCGCCAATTTGCTCAAAAATTTCTGCTTCTATATCCAGCCATGGAAAACACTGATTGCCAAACTCATCCAGCTCGCCTGAGCCAACATCAAAACTAAAACTAACGGTTTGTTTAACTCTATCGAAGTAGGCATATCTATGCCCCAACATTCTTAAAAAGTATGGATAAATATTTAGAAAAAAAAGTGAAACAGCTACGTTGAAAACAAAGTGACCAGCAGAGAGCTCAATTATCTCTTCAAATGTAAAATCATCATAAAGAAAATAACCTAAAGAATCCAAAAGCAAAAAAAACCATAATGTACAGCATAAACCAAGAGGTAAAAACATCAAAAAACGTTTAAACCCTCCTTCATCTAACACCAAATGATATCGCCACCCATCCTTTTTTATATTTTGAAAAATCTTTCCGTCCGTTTCATCGTTAAGTAAGGCTACTCCCTTTTCTTTCGGCCCCATAAGGTACAGTATATTACACTCTTTAAAAAACCCATTATATCGTGTACCTCTCACTTTCAGTAACCTCCACCGGTCTCATAACTTTCATAATCTATAGGGAGAGTCATATAATTATCTAAAATCAACTTAGGACTTATACTAATGCTAGTTACATCATCTGGAATATTGAAATAGAAGTCACCTGAAACGTGCTCATTTTCTTTAGAAAAAGTAGGGTTATAATCTTGAGTTCCATAAACCCATGTTCCTTTATGCTTATTAAGTGTCACTTTATGTCGATACTCATAATTAACAACTAGACTCAAATCAGACACCCCAACCTCAAACCTTGGTGTTAACACCTTTACCAAATAAGCATTGTCTCCTAAGTTGGATATTGAGACTTTCGGCTCAAAAAGTATAGAGTTAATATAATTATGATACTTTTCAGGGTTTATAAAAGCTGGTAGATTTTCACCAGACTTTGAGAAGGGACCATTTTTAGCCCAAATTTCTAACTTTGACTCGATTAATGACTCAGCTACTATTGTAGTTATTATACTTCCGACAAGTAAAGCCCAACCTACCGGACCCATCGTGGCAGCAAATATACCATAAACCGCTGAAAAAAATGTCACACCTGAGGCAACTAACATAGCAGTACCCGCTACCGTATCATTTTTTTCTATAAGCTTAATAGCATCTTTAAACAACACCCGAGTTCCTATTGCGCCAACAATCCCACTAAACAACCTAAGCTTTGTAAACAATAATATTGAGCTACGAATTTTAATAGCATGTTCAACTTCTTTAACCTGATTAATTGCATTAAAAAGAGAAGCGGATGCTGCTATTTGAGCCCCAATTATCGCGACATTTTTCTCGTCCTCATAACTCTCCCCTTTACCTTCAAAATTCTTTTTATAATCAGAATAAGCAAGATAGGTACTGTAAGAAACCAACATAAAAACAATATGGGCAACAGATTTATTTATAAGCTGAGCACCTAAGTTTGCTTTTGTGGAGGATATTCCATTAATGGAATAGTCTCCGCCTAATTCTTGTGCCACATTAAAAGCGAATCCACCTTTATACAGTGACGTTTTTGGCATGGTAAGCGCACTTTTACCTCTGAGCACAGTGTCTTGAACCTCCTTAATATCTGAAACTCTCAGTGCTAACGCTATAATAACCTCTTTGGTCTTTTTTAACATTTCAGCATTGTGAGGTTTGTTTCCAGGCCCTTTAATTTTTAGCTTTAATGCACCAGCAACAACTTCAAGGTCTCTTTTTGCTATATTTGCTTGCTTTCCGTTACTTGCCTGTCTGAGTATCCGCTGAAAAGGTTTTTTTGCCTCGCCCGTGACAAGTTTCTGCAAAACAGGCAAATCAACGAATTCTTTAGTAATTGCGACTCTATCGTTTGGTATCGCTCCTAAAGAGTGAATCTCTAGTTCACCAAACCAACTTGGAGACCTCGCTTTTATCGTTGCACCAACAATATGTAATAGTCTTTCACTAGGTGGTATCTTCTCAAATTTCAGTACAGCTAACTGTTGCTGAAGTGCGACGTACTCTTGTACGCCCTTTAGTGAAATATCAACTCCTCCTTTAGCAACATTAAAAATGGATCCTCCCATATTGATGTGCTGATTACCTTGGATATCACTTTTAAACTTTTTCGGTGTGAATTCGCCAAGCTCAGAGGAAATCAATTCTTCGTCATAAATGGAACTCTTGAGCATATCTCCGTAAGCATCTGGGTGAGCACAAAATAGAACATTAAAAAAGCTACTCTCATTGTCAAAATGTTGCCATACAAACTCTAGTGCTTTACTTTGCTGAAGCTGTAGGTCTTTTCTGATTCGTGTTAACTCTGTTTTGTTAACCATTGAATCTATGTATAAAGGTATAGAATCATCTGGCATAGTTAATAGTAAAAAATGTTCGGATGTTAGTCCTAGTCCATCATCAAAAGCCGATTGTTCAAGTGTACTAAAATCGATTAGTACAGACTTTTGGGTAGGCGGGCTCGCAATATTATTTCTAGAGCAAAGATTAGAAAGTGTAGTGTTCTGAGCCTCAATTTTTCTATTGTAGATATCATACAAGTTATTTCTAGCATCAATTATTGACTGCAATTCGTTAACAACTTCTTGTGGTTTTTCGCCTAGAAGATATTGCTCTAACTTATCCTCAGATACTAAGGCTGCTGCCTTTCTGAGCACTTTAGAAGTACTGTCATTCTGTTCATATAAGTTTGTTGCGAGTCTGTTTCTCATTTTTGTGTAATCAATTTCATAGAGTGACTCATCAAAAAGGAGCTTATGAGCAATTAATGCTGACTTTTGAAACCCATTTTTAGACAGCTCAGTTTGTCTATTTCTCAGGCTATGTAATGCAGCTTCCCCTTCTAAATAATATTTTTGCGCTATCCCCAAAACGTCATGCAAATAGATACAGGGTTCACCGTTTTCGTTGGCTTTTAGGTTTTCAATACTGTCCCAATTGGGGGCTAATGAAAAATCTATGGTTTGCATCCGCTCGCTACGATAGGTCGAGGCTTTACCTTCTTCTGGGCACTTTGACGTCATTGGCTTTTCATCAAAGCGGCTGTCATCTGGCTTCATATCACCCAGTGCGCTGATGTAATCCCACGACCATTGCACGCGTGAAAAGGCAACTTGATAAGTCATGGTTTCAACTGAAGTTGAGTCTGAGAAGAGGCCTTTTGCGCGAATTGGTAGTGTGAGTCTTGGCATGTGCGTGCCGTTGTTGGGCCTGAAGCTTTGACCGTGATACTCACGAAGGTCAACTTCACTGAGCATGCCACCTGAAATGGCGGCTATTTCTCGCCACAAATAACCATTAACAAAAAAGTAGTAGTAACCAACCGGTTCATCTTCTTGAAATTCTTTTTGATCTTTAAACATGGGCACGTATTCAGGTGCCTTTGCTTTATTAATATCAAGCGAAGCTTCTGAGAATACACGTAGTTCTACCGTCTCCACAAAAGGAATTTGGTCATCCGGTTTTGGTGATGACGCTCGTTGAACTTCAGCAAAACCAAGTGGCACTGTACAATCTTTGCCATTTAATCCTTGAAGTTGCAATTCCAGAGTACAAGGTGTTTGCTCATCATTGAGTTCAGTATTAAAAATATGTGCGCCCATGCTTTATTGCCCTCCCTGTTCTAGTTTTTTTTGTTGTTTGTTTGCGCCTTGCTTTATCACGAAATTTCCCTGTGAAATAAGACTACGGCTGCTTTGGTTATTTAGACCAAATGCACTCTGGATTGGGTCTTGTTCAGTAACCGTTGCATCTCTTTTTGCCACTGACAGAGAGCTAGGAGTAGCACCGCCCGGTTGATTAAGGGGACAAGGCGGCGTATTTTTACTGTTAGAGATCATAAGATCTCCTTGGCGAACGGCGGGTTTTCCTTCGATATACACATCAAAAGAACCAAGAATAAATTCGGCTTTGCCTTTTATAGTGCCGCTAGCGATACCTTTTTTTCTGCCGGGTTGGTCGCCTGTGCTTTTTGAAAAGTTACTTTTTATATTGGCTGCAGGGTTGCCATTAATTTTTACTGAGCTAGCTGTACTTGCCGCGTCTTTGGATTTGGCCATATTACAGTAAGGTATCGGCACCACTACTTTGCCAATTTGAGTCCAGCAAACATCTATAGTCGTGAGCGCGCCACCGCTATCTTTGTGTACTGCGGTGCGGCCATTAATTAATACGTTTTGGCCGCTTACGATACCGACTTGCTGTGCTTCGCTATCTACGTCTTTTTCAATTTGTTCCTCAGTGCCAGCCTGCCATCCGATTTTGCGTTCAACCAAATCCAAAAATGCTCGAGCATTGTCAACCAGTTTGTGCATGTCCATGCCAGTATCTGGCTCTTGATGAGGTAAAATTGGCTCGTTTTTTTCGTCGTTCCAGTTGGGCGGTGGGACAATATAGTCACTGGCAAACTCAGTTATCATTTCACCCAATACCATATCGCCATATTTAGCGCGCGCAATCTCGTCTATAAATGCGTTTTCACCGCTGGCTTTGTCAGGAAATACGGCTATCCCATTTACACAACCAATGGCACCATTATTTTTCGCTGCGATAGTAAGCTTCAATAACGCAGGATTATTATGTCGCCACGACACACTCCCACCTACTCTCAGCGTGGCAGACATGGCATCTTGATCGTACTGAATCGAATCTGGCTCTTTTCCCTTTACTGCTGCGATAAAGCTCATAACATACTCCTTGTTACTGAGATTAATTGTGGTTTTTCTTGCTCTGTGATCAGCCACACTCTGTCAATGTGGCTATTTAACGGGTTATGTAAATAACTACTGGCAACCGCAAGTCCCATCGCATTATGGCCAGCGCCAATATAACCAATGGTATTTGCCGTGTTGTTGAGTTCAATTAACGCGTCATGCTCTTGGTACAAGGCGCGGCTGGCATTGAGCCACTCTCTTTGCCACTGCTCACTGAGTAAGCGGGTCGAAATATAAGGCTCGCTTACCTCTGCGTGCAGCTCTTTTAATAGCTCACCTAAGTCGCCCTGATATGCTTTAATTTGGCATCCATCTTTACTCGCGTTTGCACCAAGCAGTACGCAACCGCCTTCACTTAATACAACACCTTCAGGACCGCCAACAACCTGTAGCTTGCCTACCCAGTTTGGCTTTGACGCTTCATCATAACCTACGCAACTATCTACAAATACATAGAGACTATTTGGCGAGAGCGAATCAATACCAAGCGTTTGATGCAACTGAATATCGTCAACATTCAGATCAAGGTGGTCACAAAGCATCCTAATATCAGACAGCTCTATATATGGCTCTTCTGCTTTTGTGTTGGCAGTAACTAGATTAATGGTGCCGTCCCACGCGTTGGCACTGCCATCAAGGCGTTGCTTAGTCTGGCTTAATAACGATTCTAAAATGGCTAAACAGCGGTCTTTACGTCGTGTGACCGAGATTTCTTCAATTTGCGCGCGCAAGTATGGGGCATCGAGGCTTCTATCGTATCTAACAATGGCTTTGCTTGGCGTGCAAAAGCGCATGTTGTTTGCGACCGCGGTATATAAAGCACTGGGGTGGTTACCGGCGGGGGTTTCTAGCGCGATTAATTCAAACTGCATGTGCCACTCCTTGCGCTTGCGCCTCTTCTACTAAGAACACACTGTTACTGCCTGTTTGGTTCTTTTTTACCCTTCCTCGCCATATTAATGAAAACTGCTGTGTTTGCGAGTCAATTACCAGCGTATCACACTGCATATCAATAGGCGTGGCGTCTGGGCCATTAACCAAACGACAGCGAGGCACGATTCTGGGCAACGTCAGCTTTAAGCTTTGTCCATAAGGCAAATCTGGCGTCAAACCCATCATGTCAATCCACCAGCCATCACTAAATGGGTTTGGCGTTTGTTGGTCTTGCGGTGCGACTTGATAATGCGCAGCAGGGACTGCTGCTTTAAATGGGAACTTGCCCGCGAGGGCTTGGGCTTCGTCAACCTCAGGAAGTTTATCCACCCTTGGCGACCAAAATGATGGGATCGCTGCAAAGCTCGCAACCGCAGTGTCGTGGCTCGGCTTTTTTAATACCTGATTAGCATACTCCACTTGTGGCAATGGCTGGCCTTTCGCTTCTTTATTTTTGAGCTTATAGCCACGACCAAGGGGATTCTGAGTCGAAACTTGTTCTTCATCCGACGGACTTGTGCCGCCATAGGCAAGTTGGTAATTTAATACACAGGGCGATAACACTTGTGGATCGCTCGCCACGGGCCCAAATAGAGATCGCTTCCACACACGCTCACCAGTAACTCGAAGTAATTTATCAACAAAGACCTTATCGTTACAGCCGAGTTTGAGTCCTACTTCAATCACTCGCGCTTGTTTGTCGGTTGGTGGAAAGCAGGTCAATTCACCATATACTTCAAAACCGGTTTTATAAGGCTGAACTTCGCTAACGGCGGTTAGGCTGGCTTCAAGCCCTTCACCGTCAAAGTCATCAGCAAGTACAACAGGCGCTCCAGTTGGATCGGGATACACATTACCCTTTACGTCGTATTCAAAGTTTTGCTTTACAGCGATGACTACGATGGGATCTTTTTCCTCATCCCAAGCCTCAACCGTGCTACTTTGCCACTCGGATTCATTCACTAGCATGGTTCAACTCCTGTTTCACTGATTGCCATTGAAGATAAGCCATCGGCATGTAAAAAAGCGCAGCGCCAAGTGCATGCGAGGAGATTTTGGAAAGCTTGCGCTGAATAGCAAGGCCAGCCAATCCCTGTTGTAACCAAGCCGCTGGCTCAGAGACTTTACGCCCTGCGAGTTGATGTTGAGTATTTGCTGTTATTAAGGCTTGGCGTTCGTATTCTGCTTGCTTAAAACTTGGTAGTTTTTGCGATTTTTGAGATTGAACTCCAGTTTGCGCATCACTTATTGCGAATTCTTCAGGCAAGTCGATAGCGGTGATTTGTTTCCACGCCTCGTAAGCCGGACGAGCGGTACTGGGGACTTCGAGTAACTTAACTAGATTTTGTAACGAACGGGTATGAGAAAAGTACGGAAACACTTCTGCAATGTAGCTTGGATTATGCTGACAATAAAGTAAGCATGGTTCATCCCATTTTGGCTCATCGAGTAAACCTGCCAGCTGCAATAGTTTTGCTTTTAGCGCGGCATCATCAGTCATCGCAAACCGCTTTACTAAGTGCTCTGAAAGTTGCTCTGTATTACACAGCCACATATTTACCAATGCCGTGTAGGCAATTTCAGGGTTGCTATGATCAAGCGCGGCCATGAGTTGGTGGCGCGACAAGTTAGCCGTACTAAATGCTAAATAGATAAGGCTCGTAGGCCAATTTTCATCTGTTGATAAAATTCGCTGTCTGAGTGCATCACCAAAATCAATGCGCCATGCTGACAAGTTATGAATCAGCAGCTCTGCAAGCGCAGGCTCACTGTTAATCGCCGTGATGATTTCACTAGCTTGATCTTCAAGCGCTCTTGTACCAAAGAGATGGTTAATAAGTAACAACAGCTGAGGTGAGTCAATCTCTTGGGTTAACGTAAATACATCGTCAATCGACCCGTGCGCGATACAATCTAGTTGTGAGCGATTTATCCAGTGCTCGTCGTCCGTCTCAGCTAAGGTATACACATGATTTACTAGTTGTTTTTCAAGGGCATGTAAACGCCCAGTCTCAACTACTTGACGTGCATTAAACTTTTGATAATGACGCCAAAGCGACTTGAGTTGTTGACGGTGAACGGCCAATTTGGTTGCAGCTAAAAACATAGTCACACCGTATCAGCTTAATTTAATCGAATTGGCCAGCCTTGGAGGCTGAGATCTTGCTCAATATCGGCGTTTAGCAGTTTACCTTCAAGCTGTATCTCACCATTGCCGTTGATTGCAATGCTGCCATTTTTGGTTTTGACACAGACTTTTTGCTCGCCATTTAACACCACGGTACCGTTGTTATTTGTCACCGACGCCGCCGGAAAGTCTTGCGGTGCAGCTAAGCGACCAATAACGATAGGCATTGCCACGCTATGTAGCAACACTTCATCGTCAATACTTACGCGTGTCACACTGTCTAATTGACCTTTAACCTTCATTTCTACATTAGATCCGTCACACTTCACTCGTAACACTTTGCCTAATTTATCAATGGCAGATACACGCCATACGATATTACTCAACGATGGTGGAAATTGTACGACATTGGTTTTCATAGACTTTGCTCCCTGCTTAGTTATGGCTAATTGCAGAGCCAGACACTGAAATGTTGCTGGCGCTTAAGTTCAAGTTGTTGGCATCAATGGTAATATTACCTGCCGCATCAATTTCTATTTTACCGCCGCCTTGAGAAAGCTGAATTGAGCCGCCACCTTGACCAACGATAGAAATGTTTCTATCGGCATTAATAGTGAAGTTACCATTTTGCGCCGCAAGCTCAACGTTACCGCCAACACTGAAGTAACTGATGTCTTGCGCGGCCTCAAGATTGATAGATTGTTGCGCTTCGAATTGAATATTGCTGTCAGCAGACTGGATTTTAATATCAGTGTCTGCGGTGAGTTGAATCGCCTCTTTGGCATTTATCTCAATATTGGACTCAATACTTTGGATATAAACAGCATCTTCTGCGCGAATGCTTATTTCTTTGTCGGCTTGTGCCACAATATTCGCTTGTGATTGCAGCGTCATCGCTTCTTTCGATTTAATATCGATGTAACCTTTTTTGGTTTCAAGCTTGATAAATTCGCTGCCTTCTGTGGCATTAAATTCGAGCATATTTTCTTGCGCTTTGGTGAACAGTTGGATTTTCTCTTCGCCTTGTTTGTCATCCATCAACAAGGTGTTTTCTGCCTTTGTTACCAATTTATTTTCGGTGGCATTCTCGGCAGTCACCGGGCTTAGTGCTTCATCGTTAAATAGCGCACCGAGAATAACCGGTCTGTCTAAGTCACCATTTTCGCCCGCCACCATAACCTCGGTTCCTTTGTTTAAAGGAAAGTGCATGCCGTGCCCGCCAGGCCCACCATAGTGCTGCATAAGTCGAGTCGGTTTACTCTCTTCTCCTTCACCATCTTGGTTAAATGGCAGCTTGACTTTATAGCGCCCTTTGTCATCCACTTCTTGCTCAATGGTGGCGTTAAATGATGCAAAGACCTTTTTGCGCTTAATAACAGGCGCTTTAAACTGCACATCAATTGGGATAATCGTCGCTTGGTTTTTATAGGTTAAGCCTTTTACCTTGGAGCCGTATTCAACGCTGCCGCCTTGACAGCCTTTGTGGGCAACGGACACCACTAAGTAACGACCACTATAATTAAGGTGATCGGTTATGGTTAAAGCTACGCCCGGGCGAAGCGCTCGGCAGTCGGTATCGATAACAAAAACATTTCTCCGGCAGTCGATGCTTTGCTGGTGTACTTTGGTAAGCGCATCGCCATCTCCTTCAGTCATGAAGTTTTCAGCAAATATACAGTCTTCACCAAAGCCGCCCACCTCTGTTTGATTATTGCTATTAACAGACAGTGCGCAGCCTTTTTCATAGTCTTCGTCATACAGCCTAAAGCCGCTATTTAGTAGGCTCGCTTTTTTAGAAAAGGCAAAGACAGACTCACTCGGTCTTACCTGTCCGGTGGGTGATGCATAAGGCAAAGTGATCTCTTCCATCTCTGAAGAAAAATCACTGCTGCTGGCAAATACCGACAGGTTGGCTTGGCTACCCGTTGACTCTGTGCTGCCGTAAACAAAACCGTAGCGGCGCATTAGACGCGTTACAAAGTCAAAGTCACTCTCGTCGTATTGCACTGTCATGGCAAGGGATGGTGATGAAGCCTTAAATTGCAATTTTCCTGACGGGAACCCTGCCTTATCTAACACGCTTTTAATAATGGCATCCGCAGGCATGTCGGTATAAACGCGATTTGATCGTTGATGTTTGAGCAACACCAAAAGTGATTGAAAAGATAAGGTATAGACGTAGCCTTGATGACTGCGACCATGGCAAACATATTCGGTAATAATTCCCGAAACCGTTCTGTCTGACATGGCCCACGTAATGGAAAATGTAACATCTTTACCAATCACCAGATCAGGCTCAATTAGTTCCTCACTTAACACCTCAATATTGAAGCGATAGTCACTGCACAGGCTGTCATTCTGTGATTCAAAACTCAATACTTTAAATAAACTCCCAGACAGCCCCGCAATTTCGATTGCAAAGTGACTTTCGTTTGCCTTAGGCAGTTTATCGGCAAGTGATGCGAACATTTCCATTTTTGTCTCCTTACTCGTATCTACCGTTAACTTAAGTCGGCGAATACGGCTTCAATTTCACCATTTTCATCCAGTGTCAGCGTCAGCAGATCTGGCATATCTTCTTCGCTCATAAAGCCCAAAATTGAGCGAGCGATCCCAGGTAAAATTTGTTGTTCAATTGTTGCGTTAACCAATCGTGCGCCGCTATCAGACATAGCGCATTTATCGGCTAGATAATCCAGCGCCGTTTGATCTACGCGCAGTTGTATTGCGTGATTGTCACGAAGTCGCGCCGCGACCTTCTCAAGCTTTAGTGCCACGATATGTTTTAACACATCAGTATCAAGCGGGAAGAAAGGCACAACCTGCATACGCGCTAAAAGCGCAGGTGCAAAATGCGCGAGCAAGTTTGGCTTAATTAAGCTGACTAGCTGCTGAAAGCTCGGTCTCTCAAACGCTGTTTCTTCTTCGTTGTTGTCTTGTGCTTCTTCGTCTTCAGGTACGCCTTGCTGAATGATCCCATCCACCATTTGCTGCATGGCTTGCTGCTCGGTTTCTGGTGTACAAGCATTGATGATTTGCTCAGCCCCTAAATTAGAAGTCATGATGATAACCGTGTTTCTAAAATCGATTTCACGCCCTTCACCATCACGCATTACGCCCATTTCAAACACTTGGTAGAACATATTCATGACATCTGCGTGGGCTTTTTCCACTTCGTCAAGTAACACCACAGAATATGGACGTTGGCGCACAGCTTCGGTTAACACCCCACCTTCACCATAACCCACATAACCCGGTGGCGAGCCTTTGAGTTGTGATACCGTGTGTGACTCCTGATATTCACTCATGTTTATCGTGGTTAAGAACTTCTCGCCACCAAATAATAACTCGGCTATGTGTTTTGCCGTTTCGGTTTTACCAACCCCTGAAGGGCCTGCTAATAAGAATACGCCCAATGGGCCAGATGAGGCCGATACACCCGCTTTTGCTACCCGTAAGGTTTGTGCAATCGCAGTCAATCCTGCATTTTGCCCCACAACACTTTGTGCTAGTGATTGCTCAAGCTTAAGTAAGTTCTCCAGCTCGTCTTTCACCATGTTACCAACAGGGATCCCAGTCCAACTTGCGATCACTTGCGCTACTGTATCGCTGGTCACTTCGGAGAAAATCGCATTGTCATCTTGATTTAACGCAGCGAGCGCTTGTCTAATCGCAGGTTTCTCTTCGTCACTCGCACCGTGCAAGGCGTTATAAGCATCAATTTGCAGTTCTCGGCTTTGCTCAAGCTCAGCAAGCTGCTCTTGGGCTTGTGTAAGCTCATCGGTGAGACTTTGAATACAGGTTTGATCTGCGATCCCAAGCTTTGACTCAATTGCCAAGCGTTCAATTCTGCTTTGATAGTAACGGATCTGCTCTTTGGCTTTATCGATCACAACAGGCGACGTTGCCGGTCCCATTCTGACCATAGCAGCTGCGGTATCTAGTACATCAATGGCTTTGTCAGGTAATTGTCTACCTGTGATATATCGTGCAGATAAAGTAACCGCGGCTTCAATTGCACTGTCTGTGATTTGAATTTGGTGGTGCTTTTCGTATTTATCTTTAAGACCCGTGAGCATGAGCTTTGCGGCTTGCTCGGTTGGCTCATCGACTTTAATTAATTGAAAGCGGCGTTCAAGCGCAGCATCGCGCTCAAAATATTTTTTATATTCGCTCCATGTCGTTGCAGCAAGTGTTCTTACTTCTCCACGTGCAAGCGCAGGTTTTAGTAGGTTTGCGGCATCTCCCATGCCAGCGTCGCCACCAGCACCAATCAAGGTATGCGCTTCGTCAATAAATAAGATAACGGGCGTCGCTGAACTCTTTACTTCATCAATGACTTGTTTAAGACGACGCTCAAATTCACCTTTTACACCTGCTCCGGCTTGTAGCAGACCCATATCCAGTACGCAGATCTTAACTTCTTTAAGTTCTGGCGGAACTTGCCCTTCAACAACGCGCTGAGCAAGCCCTTCTACCACTGCCGTTTTACCAACACCGGGCTCACCGACAAAGATTGGATTATTTTTACGGCGACGACACAACACATCGATTGCGAGACGGATCTCTTCGTTACGCCCAAGGACTGGGTCAATTGCACCAGAACGTGCTTTTTCAGTAAGGTCTTCACAAAATGCTTCTAGCGCGCTTTCACCTTGCGAACGGCTATTCGACACCGTGTTGTCAGCATTTGGCTTACTAAATACTTGGCGCTCAGTCGAGCCTTTACAGATCTTATTTAAATTCTGCTTTAAGAAGTGCGTATCAATCTTGTCGAACTCGCGTGCCAGCCCAAATGCAGGGCTGTATATCGCCATGTCTTTGAACGAGTCAATAAGCGCAGCGCCTGTTATCCAATCATTTTGATGGCGCATGTTTGCACTGAGCCATGCTTTTTCTAACCACTCATAGAGGCGACGGGAGAAAACCGGCTTGCTCGGGTTACCAGCTTCTTGTTGATTGATAAATTCGAGCGCACTATTCCACAATGCGTCTTGATCAACTTCGAAGAAAGGTAAAATCTTCGCAACATCGCCGTCATTGTGCTCTTCCATTAACTTTAATAAGTAATGCTCTGGTAGCACTTCAAAATGCTTTCGACTCGCTGCGAATCCAGCCGCGGCTTCTAACGCTGTCGCGCTGTGATGATTGAGTTTGTCTATGAGATTCTTTATGCCTGTTGCGTCCATCTTTTAATCCTTGCTATTCCCGTTCGCATTAAAACTGTGATTGTGAATATATTTTCTTCTCTACGCGTGCGTTAACTTTACCTATCGCACAACTTATCCCAAGCTTGCCAGCCCCTAACCGAGTTTCCTCGCGCGCTTGGCGATTGATCTGCACTAACAGTTGCCAATTCATTTTGGTGGAGGTGTGCCAATTTAATAATTGAGATAAACGTTTGGCCTTTACACCACCTGGCTCATATAGGTGAGCCTCAGCCTCGTCCATTGGACCAAGCTCAATGCAAATACGATTGCCGGTGACCAGTACGCGTTTACCCAATACGCCATTACCACCCAATGAAAACCCGCTTTGTTTTGAGCCTAACTTGCCCGCTTCGGTGATCCCTTCCCACTCAACGATATTGTCTTTTAGCGTTAAGCTTTCGTCTTGTAGCGCTTGCTTTAATACTTGCTCAAGCCCAGCTGCACTGGTTTGTTTGGCACTAATAAGATTTAGTTTGCTCTTATCTGACTGGTTATTTTCAAATACCGCTGCAACTATCTGATCAAATTGCTGCGCACCAATGCCTGCGAGATTAATCTGAGACTTCTTCCAACTTTGAAATAGCTGGCAATACAATACATGATTAAAGAGATCTAAAAATGCGCGTGTTCTTGCACCTGTCTCTTCATCTCCTGCAGCTTGCTCTAATAAGTAGTGCGGCATCGCAGCGTCAACACCATATAAACCGAGAAATGACGTTTCAAGCCTCAGCTTACCTCGTTGCCTTACTTGTAATTCGCAGCGTCTAACGTCTGACGCTGGAAACCCAAGTTCTTTATAAGGTGCAATTTCAACGCGATGACTATGACCACTTTGTAACTCGTTATTGCTAGCCCAGTGCTGTTCAATAAGCGTTAGCGCCTTGTACAAGCTAAAACGCCAAGGTGTGGCCATCAATTTAGCTATCGGCTCTGGCAGTTTTGCCCAAATAGGTTGGTTTTGCTGCTCCATCATTTACACCTGATAACTATCGCCTGCCGTCACGTCCCACTCCCACTCGTGGTAACTTGGCAGCAGCGTAACTCGGGTTTTTAAGCACTCGTTAATTGGCGCATATAATTTAAAGAACTGATGCAACACATCGCAAAAATGATACGCATCAGCTGTGCAAACAAAGCTCTTTTCGTTTAGGGTTAAATGGATCTCTATTCCTTTAACAAACACGCCCTTTTGTAGCAATGAGATAGGTTTAGATTCAGCGCCTTGAATACTCTCAATACGGTTTCGATTTTCAGAGCGCTCCGACCAATCAAACAGTGCCAATAGCTTTTTCAGCTGGGTTGGCTCAGCAAGTTGAGAAAAGCGCATATTTAACAAGCTAATTAGCTGCCAATGTAAAGCCTGATCAGGAGAATTAAGCAACTTGCTGGGTCTTACGACATTTTTAACGCTAAGCACCGACGGCACATCAGCGCTTTGTGCATTGATATCGCCTTCTTGCAGTGTTTGCCTTGGCCACGCTGCGTTATGCGCTAATAGATCCGTCGATAAAGTAGTAATATCACCCACTTCTTGCATTGAAAGCTGAATGTACGTCTGCGGCGATACCCCGCCAATATCACGGCTTATCAGTGAATACAAATGGGCGTTATCTTCATATACCGTGCTATACCGAGAAACAAAGTCGATGGCTTCCCCGGTGCTACTGCTTGCGCCTTGTACCGACTTAACGCTATAACAAAAACTTTCTCCAAGCGTATTTTGCACTGGATGTAGTTGGTATTCGGTTTGGTTTTCGCTGACTCGGATAGGCTCGGCATCTACCGGATAGATATTTACCGCAGGTACACAATTAAGCAGGATATTATCCGCGTTTACTTTGTTACCGGGCGGTAATTTAATATCACTGGCTATTTTGATGCTGATGGTATTAGTGTCTGGATCAATATTTAGTGTATCCAGTCCCGTTAGTTCAACAAAATAGAACTTTTCACGAGAGTTAAAGTAATCAAGCAGCAATGCATAAGCGGGATGACTCTGTTCGCTGTTCGGCAGCATTCCGGTGCTGTCTTTATGAAAAGCGGCATCTATTTTTGACTTGCTCAAGGTATATTGCGTCGTACTACCAAGTTTTCCTGTCTCAACCTCTATCGCTGCGTTTGGATTCTTCATCATTTGATAAAGACTGGCACAAAGCGGCGTGTCACCACGTAAATACACCCGCAATTTAGAGAGATCGTAATCATCTAAACTGCCTTGGCCTAACCGCTTGAGGTGCAGGTTTAATGTCGCTCCGGTATGGATCTCATGATAGTCCACAGAGTAGATCTCAAACGGCAGCACTTTCGTTTCTGCGGTGGTCGTAAAGTGGCAAGCCACAGGCGCGTTGTCACTTTTATGAGAAGAGATTTTCGCGCCTTTTGGCACACTCACTAGCCCTTGCATGGTGAGTTTTGGCGCAAACTCTAGCACCGTCGTGGACGGATAGTAGTTTAGTAATATTGGGCAAATCTGTCTGAGAACCTGCTCTGACACTTCAGGTAGCGTCTCATCTAATCGCTTTTGCGTAAATGCCGTTAAGTAAGCGACTCCTTCGAGCAAGCGCTCAACATGAGGATCTCTATCCTTTAATGCGTCAATATTTAAAAAGCCAGCGTGTTCAGGATACTGCTGAGCAAATTGTTTACCTGCTTGTGTTAACAGCCTCATTTGCGCATCAAAATATTGCTGCATATCCATTAGTCTGCTCCTCCTGCATTGACGTTTGCTTTACCACCTGATGCAAACTTAGTATTCAATCTGATTATCTCGCCGGTTTTTAATTGCGCTCTTATCTCAAATCGAATCACACAGTTTTCCTCTTTTATGTCGATGGGCCGAACGATGAGGTTGGTAATTCTTGGTTCGTACTTTTCTATGGTTCTTTTTACTTCATTGGCAAGTGTTTGCTGCGAATAAGGTAGTCCTTCATATAAATCTTCCACATCCGGTAAACCATAATCGCTTAAGTGCTCAAGCACTCCCCTACGCGCATTCAACAGTTGCGTTAGGTGTTTACATACGCTGTCGCTTAGATGCGATAAATTGTTATCGCTATAGGCTTGGCGTGATGGCTGAGCTAGCAAATCAAATAAGGTCATAGAAAAATACGCTCTCTATTCATTATGCGAACTAGTGTAAGCTTGAAAAGGAGGCCAATAGGCCTCCAACACTCGAAATTAACGACCTTCAGTCCATGAGTCAGAGAACTCAATGTTACCGTCTAGGTACGTCCAAGTGATGCGCTTGTAACGCATGTGCACTGTTTCAAGGTGAGGATAACGCTCTTTATCCAAATCTTTAACGTTGTGCATTGTTGGCGTGATTGAAGTGATTTTCACGTCTTCAAGCGTATGGCGGAAGTACTCACGCTCAGTACCAGTGTCATCAATACGGTACCATTTAAGCTCAAGTTGCTTTAATGTTTGACCGTTTGAACACGCTTTGTACATGTACGGAGTAGCAGCATCCACAGCTTTTGTGATAACAAAAGGCTCGTGCTTACGAGTACCTGTTAGCTCGCCCGTGTCGTTATCAGTTGGGATACGCAATTCGTGATCGAAATGCAAAATCTCAATTGAACCTTCACGCTCAGCTACAGTTACTGAACCTTTAACGTCGTTACCTTGGTCGTCCTTTAACCACATATACGCTGGAATTGCCATTTTTAATTTCTCCTTTTAAGATAAGATGTTTCCTAATTATTAAAGGCATTGATCAAACGCATGTTTTTCACGTTTGATCCCCAAACAAAGCGCCACGCTTTATGCCAATTTGGGAACATGTCCCAAGTTGGTGGCAGCCAACTTGGGGCAATCTTTCACTACATGTTATAAGTCACCACGTAATTCCATCACTAACGTCGCCGCATCAAATGGCGTTTTTAGTATATCCAGCTGCAAAAAGTGCTGCTGAACCGCTTCGGGTAACTGTTTAAATTCGAATTCAGATCTAAGCTCTTCATTCCATCTAAGCGTCACAAAACTGTCTACCGTGATCAGATCATCCTTTGGCGCCGTCTGATTGTAATGCTCAACTGCTTTTAAAAAATTTACATCATGGTCTTGCATACAATCATTAAGCGCCACGTAATGCAGGTAATTTACTGCCTCTACGACTAATTCTGTCTCGAGTTTGTCTGTCTCTAACTCGCTTGGGCGAACGCGTGGAGTATGCTTAAAACACGTTTCCATCGCCGCGCTATAAGAGATAGCAGCTTCTTGCAATTTCTTTTTTGCGAAATAGAGCTCCGGTAGCAGCCCTTGGCTATATGACAAGTTAGCCACCAAGACTGCACTTAGTACCATCAACCAGCTACATACTTTTCGCTTAAACATGACAATCCTTTGCCTCATCATTTATTTCTCTCAGATATTTCAGTCTTCTATCGCACAACACTTGTTTTGGAGTACAACGAGTAAGCATTTATTATTTTAAGTTTATTCATGACTTAATTGGTTCTCCTATAAAGCTTCCGTACTTAACTACAGGCAAGGAAAATAAAATTAAAATCCAGATTATATTTCCAAAAAACAACATTTCAGACGAGGTATAACCGCCCAAGTAAAACTCGTTTAACAACGAGTATATATTTGCAAACCACCACACCCAAACTACCAAAATCCATATTCTTCGACTTAACACACGAACTTGTAATATGAGCAATAAGTTTGCTGACAAAACCAAGCTATCTAAGACAAAGATAACAATATCTACAAACGCAACGCTAATCTCAGACGAGCTAAAAAGCTGATTATCGTATATTAAAAACACAGTTAAAGAACATTGCACTAAAAATATAACTTTCCAAATAATATGGTCTGCTTTTATGTTCATAAATACACCATTTAATACCAGCAACCATATTAAACTTGGTCTTTTTATTAGCAACTATTTTCCATTATTGCGCTTATCAACCTAACCCGGTTTAACAATTTCTTCTTTTTGCACTTTTAGAGGCAAACTCAACTAATATCTCATAAGCGTTTGCCGATACTTCTGAACTTCTACAATTAAGGTTCAATGTCATGCTTAATAATGGGCAGCATTCACTGCCCTAAATACGCTTCATTGGCTCTTCAGGAGGCCTTCACTTTTCGCCAGGCATTTGACCAACGAGTGCGAGACGTACGTCGATACCTTCCACTTGGAAATGTGGAACCACATACGTATTCACACGGTAATAACCAGGATTACCCGGGATCTCCGACACAGTCACGTTGGCATCTTTTAACGGGTGCGTAGCAATTAGAGACTCGTCTGGATTATTCATCTTAGTAACTAATGCGCCTAACCAATCATTAAGTTGCTGCTCCAGTTCGTGACGAGGTTTGCTTGAACCGATATTTTCACGTTGGATCACCTTCATATAGTGTGCAATACGCGATACCAAGTAGATGTATGGTAATCTTGCATTGATCCGCGAGTTAGAGGTGGCTTCCGGCGTCTCAAAAATTTGCGGCTTTTGCGCACTGTTTGCAGAGAAGAAACACGCAAAGTCACTGTTTTTGTAGTAGCTCAGAGGGATAAACCCTTGGTTTGCAAACTCAAGCTCTTTGGTTTCAGAAATAAGTACTTCCGTTGGGATCTTAGTTTCTTGACCACGGCCTGCCTCAAAAGAATGCAGGGGGAGATTTTCAACGCGACCACCAGATTGTGGGCCACGAATATTTACTGCCCAACCATTTTGGTGGAAGCTACGGACAATATTTGCCGCGAACGCAAATGTCGCGTTACCCCATAGATAACGTTCGTGATGCTCGCTGCTAACGTCTTCTTGATAGTTAAAGTGGCGAATTGGATTTAAGTCACCATATGGTAAACGCAGTAAGAAGCGTGGAAACGCTAAGCCAATGTAACGTGCATCTTCTGATTCACGGAAATTCTTCCAACGTAAAAACTCAGCACGCTCCATGTAAGAGCCCAAATCCTGAATTTTTGATACTTCTTCAAGCGAGTCTTTTAGGAAGAATTTAGCACCAACACTACCTAAGAAAGGACAATGGGCTGCTGCAGAGACCCTTGAAATTTCTTGTAATAACGATATATCAGGCGCTGAACAATCAAATTCGAAGTTTGACACCATAGTCGAAATTGGCTCGCCCCCTGGTGTGTCATATTCAGCTGTATACACTTGCTTATAAAGCGCAGATTGCGTGGTATCTGGTGCTTCTTCAAAGTCATCACGTAGTGTTTCTTTATCAACATCAAGTAGCTCAAGCTTTACGTTTGAGTTATTTGGACAACGAGTTACCAAATAACGTAGTGAACGCCACGCTGACTCTACTTTTTGAAACTGTGGATGATGTAAAATTTCGTCCAGCTGTTCAGAAATAATTTTGTCGACTTTAGCGATGTAGTCATCAAGTAATAGCTTGTCGATACGCGACACTTCTTTGCTGTCATTAGTAGCCATGTCTAAAAAGACATTGATAGCAGCAGTTAGGCGCTCATTGGTGTCAGTCTCCGCAAGATTATTAGCATCACGGAAGTTATCTATGCTGATTTCACTTGAAACCGGCTCAATAGACACAAGATTACAGATTGTTTCATAAGCTGAAGCTGTCAAAGTATCTTCTTTACGCGCTTCAACGTTTAACGTTTCTTGCATATTCATCGGTCGTGTCCTTACTCTTGCGGTTGTTTTTCTTGCTCAGATAAAAGCGGCGCCAGCTCATTAAGGCGTGCTTTTAACTCATCTAGCTCTGGTTTGTTTTGTAAAATACGCTCCAGTTCTTTTCTCAGTGTTGAGTTATCAAGCAAGTTAGATTTTAGATCACGTAACAAGTTACGCATCGACATCATCTTGTTAAGCTCTGGTACTTGCGCTGCAACCTGCTCTGGGTCGAATGACTTAAAATCATCAAACGTCAGGTTGATACCAATATCACCGTCACCCGCAATCTTGTTCGATACTTGGAACTTTGCTTTTGGTGACATGTCTTTAAGCACTTGCTCTAAATTATTTTTGTTAATAGCAATGCGCTCACGCTCAGCGAGGTCACTGTCGTTTTGGCCGTTGGAATAGTCACCCACAACCAAAACTTTCATAGGTAGTTCGCTCTTTTGCGTTGCACCTTCGGTTTCCAGCTCAAGCGCTATATTAATCCGCGCTCTTGGGATCTCTTTTTGAAACGTATCAGACATAGTCTTTCCTTATTTAATCAGTCGTTGCGCCTGCCGTTACAAGCCCAGCGGTTAACAATCAAACCCAGTCAATCGCTGAGCTTACTTTGGTTACGAGCATCTGCTGCTTTATCGCAGTTGCTCGTAGGTCAAATTCATCTCCTTGCTCCAAGGATACTGCCTCATTGCATTGCTTGGCATAACGCCAAACCTCTAGAGCAAACGACTCGTGCCATAGGTCCAGTCGGTACTGTTCAATGTCTTTAAGCAGCTGCTCAAACATTGGATAAGCAAGATCAGCGCGTTCACTGCGCATCAATAAACGAGCTTGATATAATCTTTGCTTCGCAAAATCGAACTTGTCTTGTGCAAACCCTTCCATTTGCAGCAGTGCTTGCGAAAGCTTATTTTGATCAACAAGCGCCTGCGCTTCTTTAAATTTATCTAACCAAATCTTCTGATTGCCATCAGTGCTTGCACCTTCACCTTGGCTTAGTAATTTATGTTCGCCAATTCGCTCGCGATTTGCTGCTGAGCAAAACTCACTTCCATCTTCATATTTAAGACTGAGCAGTGTTGGGTATTGATCAGCGATTGCGGCGAGTTCTAAATCGATCCACTGTGCTTCTTTAAATAACTTGAGCCCTTCGAGTGCAGCGATGGTTAGCCTTTGTAAATTAAGGTTAAAATGCATCGCCCCTTCCATGAATAAGGCTTCTGCCTTTTCTAACGCCTGAGCAAAGTTCTGTGCAGCCAAGGCGTTTTCAATAGGCACAAATGCCGCTTGCCTTGGGGCTGGTAAGCGCGTTTTCAGCTCACCATCATGTGGTGGTAATGCAAGCGCCCCCCACCTCACTGCACGTGCCAAGCGAATAGCTCGCATCCAATTTTGGCTTTCTTTGTCATACGCCAATAGTTTGCGAACTTGCTCTGTATAAGCCGAGTCTGACTGCGGTGCTTCCACGGCAAGAGCAAGTGTGGAAACTGGCTTTGAAGCAACAGCCGTAGGCTGTGAAGTCGCCGCTACAGATTGCTGTACTTGGGGCTGCTCTGCTGTGACCACCTCATGCTTTTCGACCGGCTCTTGTGCCGTCGCAACAGCTTGTACAGGAACTGGTTGCGAAACCAGACCTTGCTCACACCAGTGTTTTAAATCAGCGAGCGGACCTGAGTCTGCATCAAGTATCGCCACGGATTCTGTTGCATACTGTTCAAGTACACGCTTTAATTCTGGCCACTGCTCCGGCATTGTCGCGCTGTGCGCTGTAGCAACACCAAGTAAGCGCTGTTGTTGTTGTAAGAACCAAGTATGAACCGATGCTCTCGCACGTTCTTTCACAGGGTGGATCTGCGCCTGATACTGTTGCAAAAGCTGATTAAACAAATCTAACGAGTGGGTCAAACCTTCGAGCCCAAACTCATTGGTAGCGGCCAACGCTAGATACGACGCAATGCGAATATCTTTGGTCTGTTTTTCTAATAGCTCTGATGCCAAAATAAAGTTAGCTTTGAAGTCTGGCTCAGCAACACCTGACGAAGAGGCTTTTAGTAATTTAAATGACTCTTCGTATTTTAAATCGTCACCGCATGGCAT
Organism: Pseudoalteromonas sp. NJ631; assembly: GCF_000276645.1. Taxonomy (NCBI): domain Bacteria; kingdom Pseudomonadati; phylum Pseudomonadota; class Gammaproteobacteria; order Alteromonadales; family Pseudoalteromonadaceae; genus Pseudoalteromonas; species Pseudoalteromonas sp. NJ631. The sequence goes on along the minus strand of NZ_AKXJ01000004.1, from coordinate 87,641 downwards.
GCCGTCTAGAGGCATTAATAACTTTTCACGCCACTGCTGCCAGCTCTGGTACTTATGTGGTTGACTCATAACTTACTCCAACTTCTTAGCGCATCGAAAACACTCATATTTGATGCTTTTGCCAATTCATACATATGCGGTGTCACAGGATGTTGTGGCAAAGTTCCTGTTAGATTAATGGTTGTCGACAAGCTATTGTGCTCAAGCCAAACTGACGCAAAATACGAAGCAGGCATAGGTCTGCAATACACCACCAGCGAGGCTTTCTGGCTCAATTGACCATAGTTATAAAAGCACCAAGGCTGCCAGTGATGATCGGCCACCATATTGGTAATTAGATGCAGCCAAAATGCACCTAACAACTGGGTATCTTCACCCACTTGTGGCATAGGTAACTTCAACCCGAACTGACAACGCAAGCAGCCTTGGGTTTTGATCATTTTGAGCGCCGACATCACTTGGCTGATTAATTGTGCTCGCTGGTCAAGATCTTCTAGTTCAAGCGCATCCCATACACGCTGTATCGGTGAAGCCCGTAGTGAAGACATTGCCTTATCGAAATCAATCGGTTGCGAAACCAATTCACTTACCTGCTTGAGCTCCTGTGCGCTATGGCGCATTTGCTCAACACTACTGCAATTTCTGATCAGCTCATGGTTCAAACTTAATGATTTAAACGCACTACCACATTCGCTAAATAAAAATGCAGGGTTTTGTTTGTAGTCCGCATTACTCGATAATACGAACGAGCAAAATGGGTATTGTCTTCCGCTTTTATCTTCGCTTGGCTGTAATGTGCCTAATAAACAGTTTTCGTCCTGACCTGAGGCGATAAAAAATAGCGTTGACTGCTCTTTTTGAGAAGATGCATCTTTTATCAACGCCTGTCGGCTCATGTCTGCGTAACCTTCTTGAAGCCAGCGTTCAAGCGCTATCGCTTCTCTTGAGTCAACGTTAAACTTAATAAAGTCCGCTTGAATTGGGTTCTTACCCATAAATCCAAATGGCTGAGTCGTTGGTACCTTGGCGACTTTCTTATTATTAAAAAAACCGAACATGCCAGTGTTACCTCAACGCCAAGTTTTCATTGGAAGCCACACTCACTTTGGTATCAAACAAAGACTCAGGCAGTGCAAATGACGTCATAAAATATTTGCTGAATATGCCACTGTTTCTGCTCGACTTAAGTGCAACTTGAACTTGGATTGGTTCAACACTAGCCTCTGCTTCTCTTTGTAATTGCCACGTTGCCATAAATTCAGTACCACGAACCCACTGTACATTCGCTTCATTCAATACTTTTAGGAATGCCCAAGGCCCTGACTTTTCGATTTCAATTCTTCGGCCTTCACTGTCTAAACCATATACCACTGCTTTTTCAGTGCCCGCTCTTGCAGGCCAGTTAAAACGACGCCACTCTTCAGGTTCGTTTCTATAGCGGTAATTTTGGTCACTAAAGCCGATATAAGTTTCTTTTAATCCCTTTTGTGCCACAGGCATCATTTGGAAGCTAATCCCTACTTCAGAACCATCTCTAGGAAATAGCGAACGCGTAACCTTTCTCGCCTTAGTTAGCTTGTTTAGTACCCCAGGCTTAAAGCCGATGCCAATACCATTCCACGTTTTCTCCACCCACTCACCACGTTTTAAACGAAGGTAAGGAGATAGGTTTTCAGCCATAAATTGCCAAAACACACCTGACTCTTGGTTTAGCAGTTCGCTAATATCTTCAACCGCTGCATCTGGGCCGTCGATATTAAACGGATATTTGCCACGGATATTTTCTTTGTATGTTAAGAATACTTGATTAGACCAACGCTCATTAAGCTGTACTTTCGCTTCGTTCATTACCGTTTGTACACTCGCTAAAAGTGGTGCTTTTAGTAGTTTTTCAAGTGCTTGCTTAGTATCTGGGTCAAGCGCTCTTACTTGGCTTTCTACCACCACCCATGCACTTTGCAGCGCATGGTTTTTGCTATCACCGTTTAACAACGTTTGAGTAAATGACATCGCCATATAGTCATCATTGTTACTCGCCGCGATCGTTTTGATGTCTGAATGAAATGCACTCAAAGCACCGAGATATTGCTCTAGGTAATCAGAGCGAGCGTTCTCTTCTCCTTTTGCCGTATAGCGACGAAGATCTGCAAAGCGGCTCGACAGTTCAGGTACACGCTTTCTCGCAGCAGCTTCTATCTTTGCACCTTTAACCTTGCTGTTTTTAGACTTTGCAAGTAATGCATTTGCCTGCTCGGTCAACTTTTCTGTTTCTACCGTTTTGTTTGGCGAATCAATTAGATTCACGTTGTCGTCGATTGACGCCATTAAATCGACCAATGGACCTTCTGGTGACGACAGCTGCGCCAGCGTTAAACTTGCCGCGTTGCTCGTATTAAATGGGCTTATTTCTACTGAATTTAAAAACTCAAACCACACATTGGCATAGTCTCTGAAATACAGCGCACGGATAGATTTAACTAAAGCGCTCGCTTTTGCTTCATCAACAGAACCTTGGCTTTCTGCGTTGTCTGTGCCCATCACCCAGTCGCCAGAGAATGCTTTGCTCGCGATGACCTTGATGGCGTCGTACACTTCGTTTTCCCATGCTTCTTTGGTGTAAACGTATGGAATGCTAATCTTGGACTGCAAAAAGGTTTTGTTGTTTTGCTGCATCATTTGATCAAGCGTTAGTGCGGCTTTTGATACCGTTACTTTTGCTTTGATCTGCTCATATAACGCGGTCGGTTCTGGTGCACTCATTAAGTCTGAACGAGCCTGACTCACCAAGAAATCATTATTCTGCCAAATCGCAAGCTGCTGCGGTGCAGGCTCAACTGCTAATTGGGCTAAGTAAAAATCAATCAGTCCTGACAGTTGCTCTGTTAATGCTTGTGTGTCTTCATTTAGCGTTAGCTCTAAGCGATCCGCCGTGTAGTCCAGTAGCTCAGACTTCGCATAGTCTTTATTTAAACGTTCAAACTCGTTACTCATCATGAGTTGCAGCTTAAGTGCTTGATAGTACTTATCACGTAGCTTTGGCTCGATACGTTTAGCGACCTGTTCTTCTGTACTTAGTAGTGCAATCCAGTTTTGGTGGCTTTCAAAAAGCGCTTGTTGCACAAGCTCCGAACTTGGTTCACCAATGAGCGCTTGTACACGTTGACGTAATACCTGCTCTATTGGCTTTATGGTGTTGTCTGCACTGTAAACACCAAGTAAGAAATACCAAGGCAGCTTTTTCTCATAACCGATTAGCTCTTGATAGTGTGCAAAAAGAGACAAAGTTGAGTTAAATTGCTCGGCCAACGGCTGGTTTTCTACACGTGTATTAACCACAGCAGTCGTTAACTTATCACTGGTTGTTAAAAGCTGCTGATTGTGGGTATAAGAGTTAACCAACAAGCCCGCAAGAGCAAATACCGACGTCACACACAAGCATACTGCAAAGCCTTTGAGCCATTTTTGTACGCGGCGCTTTTTCCGGTTACCCCGAGTGAGGTCTTGCAATTTAAACAACACATCTTTGAATACTTGGTTGATAAAGAACGCGGAGGTAATGCTTTCTTGGCGATACTCAAACAATACTGACCTAAACGTAGATAGTTTGCTCGTTGCGCTACGCTCGATAGGCGTACCTTCTTGCGTACCAGAGGTAAAATACACACCAGCAAACCACGGTACTTCCTGGTACGGGTTTTCTTTAAATAATGTGTCAATAAACTCTTCAACTTTGGCAGACGCCGCTTTGAACTGATTGGGAAAATCATAAATCAGTTGTTTACGTTGCGCGTTACGCTCACGCGTCATTTTAACTAGGCGCTGATCACACAGTCGCTCATATAGGCCAGTTAGATGTTTTGAAAAGTTCTCGCTCGCCACTTCACCGGTATTGGTGCCATCTTCCTCAAGTAAATACGCACCCCAGGGTTGCTTACGCTCATCTTCACTTAATTCATTAAAGAAAGGCTCAAAGCCGCTGATCAAATCACATTTGGTAAACACCACGTATACTGGAAAGATAAGTCCAAGTTGGTTAATTAACTCATCAATACGAGCGCGGATCTGTTTAACATGGTCGCGGATCTGTTCGCTGTCTGAAGTCAAGATGTCGGCAACACTAATCGCAACCATCACCCCATTGATTGGCTGTTTAGAGCGGTATTTACGTAACAGCTTTAAGAATGACAACCATTGATCATTATCTGACTCTTCAGTGGTATAACGACCTGCAGTATCAATCAAAACAGCTTGATCTGAAAACCACCAGTCACAATTACGTGTGCCACCAAAACCTTGAATATGCAGTTGATTAGATTTTGAATAAGGGAAATGCAGCCCAGAGTTTGCAAATAACGTACTTTTACCCGCAGCCGACGGACCAATGATCATATACCAAGGCAATGCATACAACGCAGCATTACCACGATAGCCAGCACCTAAATGAGAAGCTTTTAATGCAGACAGCGCTTCTTCCATCTTGGCTTTGATTTCTTCGACTTCGGCTTCTGTCCCCGCATGATTATTGGCAATTTCTTTCGCTAACTTGTCACCAGAGCGCTTCACCCACAACCATCGAACTAATAAAGTAAGACAAAACAGACCAAATACCGCACCCATCACCATTAAACGATGATTTTGATCTTCAAGGCCAATAAACCGACCAGCAAACCAAATTAGCGTCAAAATTGCGAATATGCCGACCCAATGAGCCGTCGCACGAGATGACAAAAATCCTAAGACTAGATGCACTAGTCCACTACGATTTACTCCTGACATGATGTTACCTCGCTTTCCCTGTTTTCTCTAACTGCGTTAGTACTTCAATATGCTTATCAATTTGCACGACTTGCTGGTTCGCACGATTCTCAATGAAATACGTTGAACCAACATACATACTGGCTAGTAAAGCAAGCGTTACCGATAAAATAACCCAATAAGGTAGGTTTCTTCCTACTTTAGTGACCATACTTTCTTGCGGTTTTGCATTATCAGAAAGCTGTAATTTTGCAGGTCCAGCAAGCTCTTCTAATTGCGCTCTAACATCCAACATCAACGCTTTGAGTTGCTCTACCCCTTTGATCTTATAGATCCCCTCGAAACCCAGTTGTAAACATACAAAATAGACTTCCAAAACCGTGCGTTGCTGCGCTGCTGCACGACGGATATTTTCAAGCTTTTCAAAAAAAGCTTCTCCCGCACGCATGTTGCCAAATAATTCTAATTGTAAAGGTCGCGCCATCCACTCCATACTGTACGGCTTCTGTGCCGTCATGATTTGCTCGTCGACCAAAGCGGTTAATGCAAATTTGGCTTCCTGCATTTCCGACGCACTGATCCGTGCGTCATAACAGCTCTTTTCATATTCATCAAAAGCATCCATGACTTTACTGCGTAGACCATCAACTCCTTGATGATCTGCCCCGCCCTGGCGAATTGAAGTAAGCACTTCAAGTACCGGAGAAATGCAGGCGACTAGTTCAGATTTATTTTTCGACGCTTCCATGACCTTTACCTACTAACTATTTACTCGCCACTGAAACCACTTCAAGTTTCACGCCTTGAAGGCTAAATGGCACAAAGATTCTTAACGCTAATTCCTGTACAACTTGTTCCCAAGCAGCACCATGTGGCTCAACTTTAAAATACTCGTATCCACCTTTAACAGACACTCTATTCGGTGGACGCTGGCAATGTGTTAACTTCACCCCACCAAGCGCTGAAGCGATTAATATTTCTAGCTGACTTGGCGCTGCCAGCTTAACCTGCTCTGCAAACAACTCGATCCATTGCGTAGATTCGTTTTCATAGAAAGCCGCAATGTATAGCTCACCCCGTGTCAAGGTACTGCTTTCTATGTCTTTAACCTCAAAGATAGACTGAGAGATTGCACTGAGTACTAGATCAGACGAGCGTGCTGCGCTTATCGAACCAATAAGGGTTTGAATATGAGTTTCGATTAAACCAAAGCTGCGCGTTAAGTCTTGATGGTCATAAACTGGTAACTCAAATTTACTCGCTTCTGGCTCAAAATTGATCAGTTGGCAGATCAGTTTATTTAGTGCCATAAACAGCGCATCAGGACTAGTTTTGGCTGTGGTACTTAACTGCTTAATCTCAGGAAAAACAGAGCTAAAAGTTTGTAATAACAAAAAGTGTTTGAGTTCTGTTGGACCAAAATCTTCCACGATCCCCATACTCGCACGATTGGTAAACATCGCGGTGTACTTAGCTTCAACCATATTGACGAGTTTATTTACACGCTCGGCTAAATAGCCATGGGCTTTGATGTTTAGCAGTGGAGGAATATAACTTGAGTCAATTTCGAACTGCCCATGCTCACCACGTATAACTTTTATACAAGGCAATTGCTCGATAAAACTGTTACTTGCGCTGAACTCAACCAGCATAAGTTTAGGTTTAGCAACCATCACTTCTGCTTTTCGGTTTGGATCATGTGCATCTTGAAGCTCAACAAAATCACAGTCATAAGCACTAAGTTGCCCAGTTTGCGGGTAACCTTGGATATTACTTACTGAATGATTGTTCGCGAGCGCCACACTAATGATGTATTCGCTTTTGTTATCTTCAAGCTCAAACATAGGTGCTTCGTTGTCAGCAAAAACATGATGTATATGACGACCACTTTTGAAGATTGCTGCAATACTTTGCAGTTTGACTACACCTTTGGCTAATGCCGATTCGTCGAATACAATGCGGTCTAAACCATATGCATTGTCTCTAAGACTTTGCTGTACACCAGCTAGTTGAGATTGCTGGTATTGATCGAACAGTTGTAAGTGCTGCTGACTTAGCATTAAACCTTCAGCCCAAACAGGTTTGTATACGTTGTTGTGCTGCATTACTTGTCCTCCTCTACTTCAGGTAAGCGAAGCGAGTTACTTGTAATTTCAATATCTAGAGAAGTAGATAAAGGCACAGGCCAATCATTTAAGTCATAAAATGCGCGCCAGTTACCACCCGTTCTATCTCTAAATAGCGCAACAAAAGCCACGTACTTTGCAGATTCAGCTTGTTCAAACTCGATTTTTATACGATCTGAGGGGTTTACGGTGCGTTCTTCCACCGTAACTAAGGTGTTAGCCAGAATTGATTTATCTGACTTCCAAAGCTGTTCAAATGTAGAATTTTTAAACGCTTGAATATCAGTAAGTTGATATACTTTTAATACCACAGGTAGTGGCTCGTTAAACTGGTTTAAATTTATGTTATCAGTAGCAGTTACGTCTAACTTAACGTAAGTAGACATACAACCAGTCAAAAACAAAACCATTATAAATAAAGCATTCCTAGCCATATCCGCCTCAATTATAAGACATCCAAATTAGATTATTGGAAACAATTAATCTTTTTAATTTCCAGTACAATAGTAAAAATACATTTGATTTAACTATTTAACAAGAAATTACAGAACACAAGTATGCAGTTTGTAACTGAATACTAAGTTAACATTCAAAAATCTTCTTAAAAAATATTTAAGCCATTGTTTTTTTGTAGGTTTTACTTTCTATTAGGCATTCAGAGAGGAAGTCATGAAGCTTAGTGAGCAATTCAGTTTGCATTAAGCTTTCTTACAACTTGTTGAGATAGACACTTCCCTGAAAACAAAAACCACACTAAACACCTGGACTTTTGATGTACATTCTCGAACGGCGCATACGATACACAAACGAATTTTCTAGATCAACCTTAATATCAAATTAATATTATCAAGCTATAAAAAACACACTTGCATTCGACTCAATCCATGTAATAACCTCTATTATTATATGAATTTATTTAATAACAGATAATTACATCAAAAAATCATGTTTACACTACATTAACCAATGTTTTGTGGATTGTTGTGAGAGTTTTTAAAGCAACTAAGGTTAAATATCATGCACACAAGGATGACCATTTACGGCATAAGCCAAAGAACTAAGGTCGTTAGTTTTGAACTAAGCACTTGTATAAATGAAGTTTTTGCTTACCATAGCACTTTAGGAGCAGACCCCTATTTTTCTGACAGACTTTTGGCTGGGAATAATGTGACTTTTGAAACAATCAACCCAGTTCAAATAAGCACTTTTTTCAAGGTTCCGCTTTTTGAAATTCGTACGAGGGTGACTTCTGAGCACACTTATTCTTATCAATTCACCTCAAAACCAAGGACTAAACTACGTAAACAAACAGAGAAAAGCCAAGTTTTTGTAAAAACCAATGTACAATCTTTGATCAGCTCCTTTATTTTAAAAGTTAGCTATTCACAAGACCGTATAAAATGGCGAGTTACTAAAGATTTACCCACGCGACCGCGGTGCTTATAAGCGCCAGGAACGACGACTCTTTTTTCACCCGACTCTTGGCAAAGTACAACTTAATTTATTGGCTTGAATGCCATGATTTTATTGGCTCGAGAGTGATTTCGGAGAGTAATTGAGCCGAACAGTTTTATGAAACGTTTCTTTAAAGTGACAGAAAATGAATAAAATAATTTACTCACCTATTAATAAGGAAATACCATGATCACAACGGAACAGTATTTTATTGGTTTTTTGGTTTCTTTGATCAGTTTCATCGTTGCTGTATTGATTAGCAAACAGAGACATAAGCTAGTTCAACCTTGGATAAAAGCCATTGTGTTACTAACATCAGTGCTTTCGTTTTTTATCTGTATGTCTATACTTTCAAGGCTATTTTCCAATGCGGTTATCATAAGTAAAGCCGCGGGTCAGTCGATCATATTTATACTGGTCGGTTTTGGGATCTACAAATTTATAGCACATACAAAAGCCAAAAGTCGCCAGTAAAATCAGAGCAACATTTATCGCTGAACATAACAAGGAGTTGGAATGCGAGAAGAAAACCGACAAGTCCCACAACAATTGGGCCAGTATCTATACCAACAAATTAAAGAGCCGTGGAGTGAAGCGCGACTCGTATTGGACTACCATGACGACAATATGCCTAGGTGTTCTGCTTTTTACTATGACACCAGCACACCAAAACAAGCACACGTTATACCAGTCAGTGATGAAATTTCAGTCCTTTTTTTAAGCTTGTTCGAAAATGCGACATCAAATCAAGAAGAGAACTGGCAAAAGGCCATTTTCTCAGTAAAGCGCAGTGGTCAGTTTAGTTTAAATTTTGAAACTGCTGATAACGAAGAGCCATAATCACCAAAAGGGGGGAGTTCCCCCTTATCCCAAGATGAAAGCATACTTCGTTAACGACCATCAACCGAAGATAAGCTCTGCCCTGAATTCATCGTCAAAGCTGGCCCGAACACACTTGCCACGTATAGAATCTTTACGGCCTGTGTGCTGTTTTACCAGATTGCGAACAACCCGTCTGAACAGCGCCATGTTTTCCGCGGAAATAGGCTCACTTATCTGATAGGCATCTTCTTTAAACACCACGTCCAACACCCAATGCTGCTGGTTCTCGATGTGCCAATGGTGGCGGATGGCCTTTTGTAACATCTGTGCATCTGGCTCAACAGAAGTAACATAAAAGTGCGTGTCTATTTTTGTTATCGACTCGGATTTTTTTGTCTTTCAACCGCGACCAGCGAAGTGATCCCAGGCCATTTTTCTTTTATCTCATCAGGCAGGTTGTTGGCCTTCAGAACATAAGTGATGCTTGTTTCCTAATGTCCATGACCACCGCTGACTTGTACATCTTCAAGCAAACTACTCTCTTCTGCAAAGGCTGTTTCAAAACATGAAGTGACTGCTTTATAAAGTGTTCTCTGATTTGCTTTAACCTGAACCAGATAGTCAGCCCCTCTTGAAATAAGTGTTGATAGTGTCGCTTTCTGACAATGTAGCGCATCTAGTGTGACGATTGCATCTGAAACATCAAGCACATCTAACAAGGCTCTGACTGCCGGTATTTCATTGGATTTATTGTGGACTGTACGCTGATATGAAGTTAAACCAGACTCGCAATCAAAAGCCGATACTAGGTGTAAGTTGTGTTCACACTTTTTACTTGCACCGCGTAGGGTTTTGCCATCAAACGTAATAATTGGCTTACCAGATTGAGAGCGCTGCTCGTTGACCCAGCTGAACAAGGCCAAAACCAATGAATCAGTCTCCACTGTTTTAAGAATTCGTGCAATGCTATGTCGCGTTGGGATACCGTGTTTAAAGGCTCTGAACTGTCTGAGCCAAGGGAGTTTACTGTGCCCGAACACTTCAATATCTTTCCAGCCCTCACAACCGGATAGAAACGCCGAGATGATAAGAAAAAACATTCGTAAGATCATGATGTTGATTGGTAGAAGAACGCTTATCTTCAACAAGTTCAAGGTGGCTAAATAACGACATAATTAACAAGTAGATAGTGACAATGTAGGTGTTATTAGATCAGAAAGAAGCGGGGGTTAAAGCCTTTTTACAAAGTGCGATCCCACCATGATGAGCAAACTGAGATCAGTCGGGGGGTTGATTTTATTGCCAATGGAAATTATAAGCTTAGAGAGAGTACGCTTACGCTTAAGGTTGGTGCAACCGACAATTCAAAGTTAGAAAAGTTTAGCTTTGTTGCTAGTGACGATCCTAACTATACTTTTATGGGAGAGTGGTATATAAATAACAAAACCAAAGTATATGCCCAATACTATGGTAAAGATTATTACTATGCGTTTAGTTGTGACTTAAGGCTCAGTCAATAGCAGACATGACCAACGCATCTTATGCGTTGGTCATTAAAAAATGTAAATTTATACGTTTAAAGTGAAGCTATACTTTGGTTAATTGCTTCTAGAGCTGCCGCTGGGTTTTCAGCTTTAGTGATCGGACGCCCTATCACTAGATAATCACTACCCGCTTTCACTGCTTTTTCAGGTGTCATAATACGTTTTTGATCGCCAGCATCAGCACCTGCTGGTCGAATACCTGGTGTCACAAGCTTAAACTCTTCACCGAGTTGAGCTTTTAAAAGTTCGGCTTCTTGTGCAGAACAAACCACACCATCTAGGCCTGATTCTTTTGCTAATTTTGCTAGATATAGCACTTGCTCTTGAGGTGTCTTTTCAATTCCAAGCTTTAATAACTGTCCTTGATCCATACTCGTTAGCACGGTCACAGCAATAAGTAACGGCGCTTTATCCCCATAAGCTACCAACGCTTCTTTTGCTTTTGACATCATTTCGTGACCGCCACTGGCGTGAACATTTACCATCCACACACCAAGCTCAGCTGCAGCAGTTACTGCTTTTGCGACTGTGTTTGGAATATCATGAAATTTAAGGTCTAAGAATACATCAAAATTCATATCTACCAGTTTTTTTACAAACTGAGGGCCAAAATAGGTAAACATCTCTTTACCTACTTTCAATCGGCATTCGTCAGGTGAAAGCTGAGAAACAAATGATAATGCAGCTTCTTCATTATCATAATCAAGCGCAATCAAAACCTTTTTTAAATCTTGTGTCGACATAGTTACCCTATTTGGCCAAATTAAAAACTTAAAAACCGTCTAACCCACGGCTTGGAGCAAGTGACTCCCAATGTTTGCAGGAGGGACATAACCAATACATCGTATGACTTGTAAACCCACAATGACCACATTGATAGTTTGGCTTAGTTGCAATATAAGACTTCACCAATTTATCTATTTCTTGTAGTACGTGATCTATTTTAGCATCTTTGCCGCTAATGAGTTGCAGCAAATAACTAAAGCCCCTAATTGATGGTTCACGCTTTAAACTATCAGTTAGAAACTCTATTGCCTCAGAAATATGACCTTTTTGGACCAACCCTTGGCAAAACTTAATTCTGATCAGCACGCCTCCTTTTTCTAATAACTCTGAGACTAGCTCAAAGAATTGATCGTGAATATTTAATTTAACATAACAGGATTCGAGCTCTTCAATTACTAGTGGTGCCATAAATACAAATTGGCTCACGAGCTTTCGCCAATAATATATACACTTCACGTAATCATCATGTTTGTATGCATCTTTGCCCATTTCGTATAAGGGTCTTACTGTTTCATGCGCGAGCGCTGTCGCTTTTTCGAATAGGCTTGGATTCTTTTCTTGATTTGCAGCTTCACAATAGAAGTTTGCAATAGTGGCGCAATGGGACGACTTTTTGAAAAGCTCAGGATGCGCTTCATACATATGAACGCCTTTTCGCCAATCTCTAGTTTGAGAGTATAGGTTTAAAATTGGATCGAGTGCATCCTTAAACCCAAGCTTTACAAGAATGACTAAGTGTTCTTCAGCACTATCCAACAGACCCGCTAAGACGTAATCTTGAGCTAGCTCTAGACGACAGGACTTCACCACTTCTTCATCTAGATTAGGTTGTTTAAGTAATAGCTCATGAATTTTTATCGCTCTATCTAACTCTCCCCGCTTTCTAAAAAGCGATGCGAGTGTTAAATAATGATCAACGGAGTCTGCTGAGACTTCAAGTAATTTGGTGAGGTGTTCAAGACCCTGATCTTCTTCCCTATCTAGTAGGAATTTTAGGCCTTTACTGTATTCAGAAGTAATTTGTCTACTTTGCTCTAGGGCTTGATTCTTTGCACTATTTTTACCCATAACATAACCGTAAGCGGCGGCTACAGGTAGTAATAAAAACAGCAGCTCGATCATAACTAGCGTTCGGCTGCTTGACTAAGCTTACTATTACTTTTTTTTAGGCGATGATTTTGCCATTTAAGCTTAGATAAAACCGACGCAGTTACAAGTAAACCAATAATTATCCCAAGAGCTAAGCAAATACTCATTAAGGTTGCGAGTGGTAACTCTGCACTTGCAATTACAAAATTGACATTAACAACTTGTGGATTTTGTGTTCCAACTAAAAATGCAATCAGTATGGCAACAACAGCTAATCCCTTTTTCAATACTGCAACCAAGTTTAGCTCCGTTAGACTTAATTATTTAAGCTTTCGTTTACTCTATCGCGCAGCTCTTTGCCTGGCTTAAAGTGTGGTACGTATTTACCATCCAATTCTACAGTTTCGCCCGTCTTAGGATTACGACCAGTGCGAGGTGAACGGAAGTGAAGCGAGAAACTACCAAAACCACGGATTTCGATACGTTCCGAGTCTGATAATGAGCCAGCCATTTGTTCAAGGATTTCTTTTACCGCATTCTCTACATCTTTAACAGGAACGTGAGCGTGCTGCAGTGCAAGTTGTTCTATCAATTCAGACTTTGTCATAATGTTTCCTTTAGTGTAAAAGGAAGGGCTAAGCGCCCTTCCTAGTTTAAAGACTGATTAATTAGTCTTTTTGAGCATTTTTGAAAGCTGCAGCCATTGCGTTTTCGAACGCTGGCTCATCTTTCTTAAGCTTCTCTAGTACTTCTTTTTCTTCAGCTTCGTAGATAGCTTTAACCGATAGGCTGATAGTACGGTTCTTACGATCAACACCTACAAATTTAGCTTCGATTTCGTCGCCTTCAGAAACAGCAGCAGTCGCGTCTTCAACACGCTCTTGCGCGATGTCAGCTACACGGATGTAACCTTCAACGCCTTCGATTAGCTCAACAGTTGCGCCTTTAGCATCAACTTCAGTCACTTTACCTTTAACAATAGCACCTTTTTTGTTGGCGTCTAGGTAGTTAGTGAATGGATCAGCGTCGATTTGCTTAACGCCTAGAGAGATACGCTCACGCTCTGGGTCAACTTGTAGAACGATAGCTGTGATTTCGTCACCTTTCTTGTACTCACGTACAGCTTCTTCGCCTGGAGTGTTCCAAGAGATGTCAGATAGGTGTACAAGACCGTCGATACCGCCGTCAAGACCGATGAAGATACCAAAGTCAGTGATAGACTTGATCTTACCAGAAACTTGGTCGCCTTTGTTGTTAAGACGAGCAAATTCTTGCCAAGGGTTAGCTTTACACTGCTTAAGACCTAGAGAAATACGACGACGCTCTTCGTCGATTTCAAGAACCATAACTTCAACAGTATCACCTAGTGAAACTACTTTTGAAGGGTGAATGTTCTTGTTAGTCCAATCCATTTCTGAAACGTGTACTAGACCTTCAACGCCTTCTTCGATTTCAACGAAACAGCCGTAGTCAGTTAGGTTAGTTACACGACCAGTAAGCTTAGCACCTTCTGGGTAACGACCAGCGATAGCAGCCCATGGATCTTCGCCAAGTTGCTTAAGACCTAGAGAAACACGAGTCTTCTCTTTGTCGAACTTAAGTACTTTAACGTTGATTTCGTCACCTACGTTCACGATCTCTGAAGGGTGCTTAACACGCTTCCAAGCCATGTCAGTGATGTGTAGAAGACCGTCAACACCACCTAAGTCTACGAATGCACCGTAGTCTGTAAGGTTCTTAACGATACCCTTAACTTCTTGACCTTCAACAAGGTTTTGAAGAAGCTCTTCACGCTCTTGTGAGTTCTCAGATTCGATAACAGCACGACGTGAAACAACAACGTTGTTGCGCTTCTGGTCTAGCTTGATAACTTTGAACTCTAGCTCTTTACCTTCAAGGTGAGCTGTGTCGCGAACTGGACGTACATCAACAAGTGAACCAGGTAGGAATGCACGGATTGAATCAACTTCAACTGTGAAACCGCCTTTAACTTTACCGTTGATCATACCAACAACAGTTTCGTGCTCTTCACATGCTTTCTCTAGACGGATCCAAGCTTCGTGACGCTTCGCTTTCTCACGAGAAAGGATAGTCTCACCGAAACCGTCTTCGATAGCGTCAAGTGCTACATCTACTTCGTCGCCAACAGCAACTTCTAGTTCACCAGCAGCATTTTTGAATTGCTCTGCAGGGATTGCACTTTCAGATTTAAGGCCAGCGTCAACAAGAACAACGTTGTTCTCGATAGCGATTACTGTACCTTTAACGATTGAGCCTTGCTCAACTTCAAAACCCTGTAGGCTTTCTTCAAATAACTGCGCAAAATTTTCTGACATACTAAATACGTCTCTATAAAGTTAAATTACCAATTAGCAACCATGCTGCATGGGGTTGTTAAATAAACACTAGCTTCCTGCCTGTGTCATTAAAAAATTACTTAGGTAAACAACTTTTTGGAAGTTTACCTGCCACAATGGCGTCTTGAATAAAAGACATAACCTGTTTGAACACTTGCTCAGCATTATGCTCAGTTGTATCAACAACTATCGCATCGCTAGCAGGAACTAATGGGGCAACCTTGCGATTCATATCGCGATCATCGCGAGCTTTAATGTCTTCTAACAGACCACTTAGTGTAACATCATGGCCTTTCTCATTCAACTCAACAAATCGCCTGCGAGCACGTTCTTCTGCACTTGCAGTCAAATAAATTTTAAGTTCAGCATCAGGGAACACCACCGTTCCCATATCACGTCCATCTGCAATTAAGCCAACTTCAGTTCTAAAAGCGCGCTGACGTCGTAATAATGCTTCTCTCACTCGAGGTAGCGCCGCAATTTTTGACGCAGCTGCGCCGACTTCTTCATTGCGAATGGTGTTAGTAACATCTTCACCTTCAAGTACAATTTTGCTTTTTTTAGTTTCTTTATCGATAGAAAATTGTACATCCAAATTGGCAGCGAGTGGGACCAACCCCTCTTCGTTATCAGTTGCAATTTGGTGGTGTAATGCTGCTAACGAAAGCACGCGATAAATCGCACCGCTATCCAACACTTCCCAATTTAATGTTTCAGCTAACAAGCGACAAACAGTTCCTTTGCCTGAACCACTTGGGCCGTCTACGGTGATAACTGGCATAGCTGCCTGCATTTAGACCTCCTAAAAATGCTCACCTGAATTTGACGGCGCATAGTATACGTCAATTTGCTGAATATATCCTTATTTACCTGTCATTTTTTGTTATATCTCAAATTATTAGTGCAGCGAACGGTGCTAAATGCCAGGTGCTGACTGGCTTTGACTGAATAAAATTCAGTCAAATATGTGCGTATTTGACTTTGTAATGATGACTATTTTAGAGAAGATTTTAAGGTGCTGAACATCTTCAGCACCTTGGATGAAATTAATACTGACTAATACTTTCTAACACTGAAAAATAGGTTGGGAAAGTTTTTGCCGTACATTTAGGGTCGTTAATCGTGATAGCTTGACCACCCACTGCCACCATCGAAAAACACATCGCAATGCGATGGTCATTGTATGTGTCTACATCCGTAAAATTAAAATTAGCTGGTGGTGTAACTTCGATAAAGTCGTGCCCTTCTACTACTTCTGCGCCTACTTTTTTAAGTTCAGTCGCCATGGCAGCTAGCCTATCGGTTTCTTTCACGCGCCAATTGTAGATATTACGAATTGCCGTTTTACCTTTTGCGAATAGTGCTACGGTTGCAAGCGTCATCGCCGCATCGGGGATAGCGTTGGCGTCAATGTCCACACCATTTAGCTCACCTTTTCGGACAACGATACGCTCATCGTGCCAATCAATGTTTGCACCGACTTGTTCCATCACTTTGGCAAAGCCGATATCACCTTGCACACTTTGTTTACCCACTCCCTTTATCTCAATTTCACCACCTGCAATTGCAGCCGCTGCGATGAAATAAGAGGCAGACGAGGCATCCCCTTCGACCATAAGTGTTCCAGGAGATTGATACTGCTGGCCTGCTTTTACCACGAAATGTTGATAATCGTGGTTTTCGACATGAACCCCAAAGTGCGCCATCACGCCAATGGTAATATCAATATAAGGCTTTGAAACCAGTTCACCTTTAATCGCAATATTCGTATCGCCACTAAAAAGTGGTGCTGCCATCAATAATGCAGTTAGGAATTGGCTTGAGATACTACCGTCAATCTCAACTTCACCACCAGCAAGTTGCTTACCTGTAATTTTTAACGGCGGGTAGTCTTTGTTTTTGAGATATTGAATATCTGCACCAAGCGTTTGCATGGCATCAACAAGATGGCCAATTGGGCGCTCTTCCATTCGTGGCTCACCAATCAGTTCATAATCACCGGGTATAGCTGCAAGCACTGCAGTTAATGGGCGATATGCTGTACCGGCATTGCCTAAAAATAGCGGCTCAACGGGGGTGTTAAAGTTACCACCATTTCCTTTGACCAGTGCCACTGTATTATCATCTTCTAACGTTACTTCAACGCCTAACTGAGACAATGCGCCTAACATATGGCGGATATCATCGCTATCCAATAAGTTCGTCACTTTTGTCGTGCCTTCACACAACGCTGCAAGCAACAAAATACGATTTGATAAGCTTTTAGAGCCAGGTAACGTGACACTGCCACTGACTTTAGTAATAGGCTTGAGGGTCAATTGTTCCATCAACTGTTCTCCCGTGCGAATTTATCCATAAATGCAACTAACGCTTTGATCCCTTCAATTGGCATGGCGTTGTATATACTAGCTCGCATGCCGCCAACAAAACGGTGGCCTTCAAGTGCAATTAAACCGTTTTGTTCTGCCTCTGCCAAGAATTTAGCATTTAGGCTATCATCATTTAACCAAAATGGTACGTTCATCAATGAGCGACAATGTTTTGCAACTTTGTTTGAATAGAAGTCAGAGTCGTCAATATAATCGTATAAAATGGCTGCTTTTTCTTGATTGTGCGCTTCCATGGCTTTAACACCACCAATGCTTTCAAGATACTTGAATACCTCAAACGCAAGATACCATGCAAATGTCGGTGGTGTGTTGTACATGCTTTGCTGATCAGCCTCAATGGCGTAATCAAGGATAGCAGGTCTTGGCAGCCCTTCACGCTTCAATAACGTCTTACGTACAATGGCGATACTGAGCCCTGAAGGACCGATATTTTTTTGTGCGCCAGCATAGATCAAATCAAAGTCATCGACGTTAATTTCACGAGATAAAATATTGGAAGACATGTCCGCTACAATTGGTGCAGTTGCATGCTTTGGAACGTCAAATATTTCGATACCGTCGATGGTTTCGTTTGGACAATAGTGAATAAATGAAGCGTTTTCTGGTAACTTCCACTCGGAAACACGTAAAATGTCGAATTGACCATTTTCGTCAGAACGAATATTAATCGCATGCGTTTGCGTGAATTTTTCACCTTCTTTCGTCGCACCGGTAGACCAGATCCCGTTCTCGATATATACGCCAGGTACACCATCTACATGTAGGTTTAGCGGTACAGCAGCAAAGTGACCTCGACCACCACCATGCATAAACAGAACTTCAAATTCATCAGAGATGTTCATCAAACGACGTAAGCTTGCTTCACATTGCTTTGCCATTTCGAGATACGGTGCCGAACGATGGCTCACTTCCATCACTGAAACACCTAGATTTTGCCAATCTAGAAATTCTTTTTGCGCTTTTTTCATAACTTCAACAGGTAACATCGCAGGACCCGCGCAAAAATTATAAACCGTCATATTTTTCCTCATTCCAAATAATCTAGATCATCCAAAGAATAGCGTTATTCTCATGACTTTTTGGATGAACAGTGGGCTGCCCGACTAAAACATCGGATTGTTGGTAGCCTTAATTTATCAGGCTTCAGGCTCTTGTCATAGAGGAACAGATTGAAAAAATTGACAGAAAGAAAAAAAGCGACCGAAGTCGCTTTTTTTGGGTAGAATTTTTATTCCTCTGCGTCAGATCCCGCAGCAGGTGTTGCTTCACCTTCTAGCTCTGCAACATCACCTTCAGGCAACGCTTCCACTTCAATTTCTTCGATGCGTTGAAGACCTACTACCTTTTCTTCTTCCATCGTACGGATCAGAATAACACCTTGGGTGTTACGGCCTACCGTAGAAACTTCGTTTACACGCGTTCTAACTAGCGTACCACGGTTTGAGATCAACATGATTTCATCGTTGTCATCAACTTGAACCGCGCCAACCACAGAGCCATTTCTTTCAGTTACTTTGATTGACACAACACCTTGTGTTGCACGGCTCTTCGCTGGGTACTCTTCAAGCGGTGTACGCTTACCATAACCATTTTCAGTTACGGTCAAGATTGCACCATCGCCTTGTGGTACGATTAGTGATACCACTTTCACGTCATCTGGCATCTTGATACCACGAACACCTGTTGCTGTACGGCCCATCGGACGTAAAGCCAACATTTCTTCGCCAGTTTCAGGATCGCGCTTCACTTCACCTGTTTCTGAATCTCGCTGCTTCTCGTTAAAGCGTACAACTTTACCATGCTCAGTAAATAGCATGATGTCATTTTCACCTGTAGTGATATTAGCACCGATCAGGCTATCGCCTTCGTTCAAGTTGATAGCAATAATACCACTTGCACGCTGACGGCTGTATGCAGTCAGAGGTGTTTTCTTAACGATACCACTTGCCGTTGCCATGACGATAAACTTATCTTCTTCGTATTCACGAACCGGTAAAATTGTCGTAATACGCTCATCAGCTTCGAGTGGTAACAAGTTAACAATTGGCTTACCGCGCGCAGCACGTGATGCAAGCGGCAGCTGGTAAACTTTCAACCAATACAAGCGGCCAGAAGTGGAGAAACAAAGAATTGTATCGTGAGTATTTGCAACGAGTAGACGTTCGATAAAGTCTTCATCTTTCATCTTAGTTGCAGATCGCCCTTTACCACCACGACGCTGAGCTTCGTAATCGCTAAGAGGTTGATACTTCACATAGCCTTCGTGAGAAAGCGTAACTACAACGTCTTCTTCGTTGATCAAATCTTCTAGACTGATATCGTGCGCAGCAGCAGTGATCTCTGTGCGACGCTCATCACCATACGTTTCTTTGATTTCAACTAACTCATCGCGGATCACTTCCATCAAACGCTCTGGAGTAGAAAGGATGTACAGTAGTTCAGCGATAAGATCGAGTAGTTCTTTGTATTCTGCTAGAATTTTCTCGTGCTCAAGACCCGTTAATTTGTGTAGTCTTAAGTCTAGGATTGCTTGGGCTTGTTGCTCAGACAAATAGTACTGACCATCACGGATCCCTAATTCTTCCGCTAACCAATCTGGACGCGCAACATTTTCTTCACCAGTACGCTCAAGCATTGATTTAACGTTACCAAGATCCCAAGCTCGCGCAGTTAGCGCCGCTTTCGCTTCCGCTGGTGTTGGTGACTTACGAATAAGCTCAATGATTGGGTCAATATTGGCTAGCGCAATTGCGAGGCCTTCAAGCGTATGCGCTCGGTCTCTTGCCTTACGCAGGTCAAATACAGTACGGCGCGTTACGACTTCACGACGGTGAATAATAAACGCATCAAGCATTTCTTTCAGGTTGAAACACTTAGGCTGGTTGTTGTCTAGTGCAACCATATTGATGCCAAACACAGTTTGTAGTTGTGTTTGCGCGTATAGGTTGTTTAGTACAACCTCACCGACTTCACCGCGTTTGATTTCAATAACAATACGCATACCGTCTTTATCCGACTCGTCGCGTAGTGCACTGATCCCTTCAACCTTTTTGTCTTTAACAAGTTCAGCAATCTTTTCAATTAGTCTTGCTTTGTTAACCTGGTAAGGAATTTCATGAACGATGATGGTTTCTTTGTTTGTTTTCTCATCGACTTCGATTTCAGCTTTCGCGCGGATGTAGATCTTACCACGGCCTGTTTTATAGGCTTGTTCGATGCCGTTTTTACCGCTAATGATGGCGGCAGTCGGGAAATCAGGACCCGGAATATAGTCGATTAACTCTTCAATGGTGATGTCTGGATTCTGGATCACAGCCAAACAGCCATTGATCACCTCAGTTAAGTTGTGAGGTGGAATATTGGTCGCCATACCAACCGCGATACCAGATGAACCATTCACCAATAAGTTAGGCACTTTAGTTGGTAACACATCTGGAATTTGCTCTGTACCATCGTAGTTTGGTACATAATCAACGGTTTCTTTTTCAAGGTCAGCAAGTAACTCGTGAGCGACTTTCGCCATACGTACTTCGGTATAACGCATCGCAGCTGCAGAGTCACCATCGACAGAACCAAAGTTACCTTGTCCATCTACGAGCATATAGCGTAGAGAGAAAGGCTGAGCCATACGTACAATAGTATCGTAAACCGCGCTATCACCATGCGGGTGATATTTACCGATTACGTCACCAACTACACGAGCTGACTTTTTATAAGGTTTGTTCCAGTCATTTTTAAGTTCATTCATCGCGAACAATACACGACGGTGAACAGGCTTTAGGCCGTCACGTACGTCAGGTAATGCACGACCTACGATTACACTCATTGCATAATCTAGGTATGAATTTTTTAATTCATCTTCGATATTGACTGGCAGGATTTCATTGGCGAGATCAGACATTTGACTCCACTTTCCTTCAGTGTCCACCCCTTTTGTGTCACACTACAACTTGTGTTGAGATGCTATCTGAATATCAAATTGCTTTTTCTGCTGAAGCGCCAATTAAACGCACTTCAAAAAATAGCCGAATTGCCTCAGAGTATCAGCGGGGGCTTTGTTTATTATAAAATTCGTCAAGCATGCTAACACACTTTTTACCGTTTTACAGGTGCTATTTTTATCTAATCCCCTTTATAATGCGCTCAATTCGACGAGGAAGTTTTTTATGACCGAACATCAAAATGTAGACCCTAATGAAATCGCTAAATTTGAAGAAATAGCAGAGCGCTGGTGGGACCGAGAGGGAGAATTTAAACCATTACACGACATTAACCCTTTGAGGTTGGACTTTATTAACGATAAGTGTGAAGGCCTATTCGCAAAAACAGTATTGGATGTCGGTTGTGGTGGTGGGATTTTAACAGAAAGCATGGCTAAGCTGGGTGCAAATGCAACCGGTATCGATATGGGGCAAGAGCCGCTTAACGTTGCAAAGCTTCACGCATTAGAGGTCGGCGTTAACGTAGACTATCAAAAAGTGCCAGCGGAAGAATTCGCAGCCATACACCAAAGTGAATTCGATGTAGTAACTTGCATGGAAATGCTAGAACACGTGCCAGACCCAGAATCCATTATTCGTTCAGTCGCACAGCTAGTTAAGCCTGGTGGTCATGTATTTTTTTCTACCTTAAACAAAACCACAAAAGCGTATTTACTGGCTATCGTCGCCGCAGAAAAACTGCTTAAAATGGTTCCTGAAGGCACGCATGAGCATGATAAGTTTATTCGCCCTTCGACCTTAATTGATTGGGCTGAAAAGTACGACCTCAAAGTTAGAGCGGCGACAGGGATTAACTACAACCCTATCGGCAAAACATTTACCTTAACTAAAGACGTTTCAGTTAACTACATTCTACACTTTGAGAAGCTGGCATGATCCAAGCGGTACTATTTGATTTAGACGGCACCTTGCTGGATACCAGTGATGATTTGGGCGCTGCACTAAACCACGTTTTAACTGCTAATAAAATGCCTACTGTCGGCAAACAGGTATATAGCAGTGCGATTTCAAACGGCGTAGCAGCGATGTTGCAGGTAGGATTTGGTGAGTCACTAAAGCACTACGACACTAAGGTTTTACGTCAGGGTGTGCTCGACTACTACCTGGAGAATTTATCAGTACATTCCCAATGCTTTGCGCAAATTGGTGAGTTATTAGCGGCACTTCTAGAAAAAGAGATTCAGGTTGGGATCATGACAAACAAGCCTGAGTTTTTAACACTTCCGCTACTAAAACAGATCCCTGAACTTGCAAAGATCGAGACAGTAGTATGCGGAGATACACTGGCGGTGGCCAAACCTCATCCCGAGCCTTTACTGTTGGTAGCGTCAAAATTGGGGGTTTCACCAGAGCAGTGTATTTATATTGGCGATGCTGAACGAGACATTATTGCTGCAAAATCCGCAAAAATGATTAGTGCAGCAGCAATGTGGGGATTCATTCCATCTGAAGCTGAAGCTAAGTCTTGGCATGCGGATCTCTATCTTACTAACCCGCTAGACACGTTATCGCATATTTAGTGCCGATAGAAAAATAAAACACCATATATTGTGTTTTTGCTATAATAGATACGAATTTGTGTAGAAAAAAATCAGTTAGAATTTTTTTTTATTTTTGCTGAAAAGCATCATCTTTTTGTTGATTTTTCTTTGTGGGCAGATAAGTGGATTGTCATAGGTTAGTGGATACTTACATAAATAAATTATCCCAAACTTATCCACAATTCTGCCCGAGTTGTTCTCTTGCAAATTCACGTCAACCCCACTATCTTGTGATCCCTAGCCACTAGGGCACCATATATAGTGGTGGTTTGCTAAACAATTTTATATTCGTGCGATATCTAAAGCGCGTTCCTAAGGAATACAGGCACATAACATGAACCAACAGCTATCTGTATGCAAAAGAAACGGTCGCAAAGAACCGTTAGATCTAGATAAGATCCATCGTGTCATTACATGGGCGGCAGAAGGCCTAGATAACGTCTCAGTTTCTCAGGTTGAATTAAAGTCACACATCCAGTTTTATGACGGTATTCGTACTGGTGATATCCACGAAACGATTATTAAAGCTGCAGCCGATCTGATCTCAAAAGAGTCTCCAGATTATCAGTATCTAGCCGCTCGTTTGGCTATTTTCCACTTGCGTAAGAAAGCCTATGGCTGTTTTGAGCCGCCGCACTTACACGACCACGTGGTAAAGCTGGTTGAAGACAAGCGCTATGATCAGCACCTTCTCACTGACTACACAAAGGCAGAGTTTGATGAGCTAAATAGCTACATCGACCATAGCCGAGATATGAACTTCAGCTATGCAGCCGTTAAGCAGTTGGAAGGTAAGTACCTTGTACAAAACCGCGTAACAGGCGAGATCTATGAAAGTGCGCAGTTCTTATATGTTCTTGTTGCTGCAAGCCTGTTTGCAAACTACCCGAAAGAAACGCGTCTAGATTACATTAAGCGATTCTACGATGCGGTTTCAACATTCAAAATTTCATTACCAACGCCAATTATGGCGGGTGTTCGTACGCCGACACGTCAGTTTAGCTCATGCGTACTGATTGAATGTGCCGATAGCCTAGATTCAATCAACGCAACTTCTTCTGCGATTGTAAAATACGTCAGTCAGCGCGCTGGTATTGGTATCAACGCTGGTCGTATTCGTGCACTAGGTAGCCCAATCAGAAATGGTGAAGCGTACCACACAGGATGTATTCCGTTTTATAAGCACTTCCAAACGGCTGTTAAAAGCTGTTCTCAAGGCGGTGTGCGTGGTGGCGCAGCGACCCTATTCTACCCGCTTTGGCATCTTGAAGTTGAAAACCTATTAGTACTAAAAAATAACCGTGGTGTTGAAGAAAACCGCGTGCGTCATTTAGATTATGGCGTGCAGTTCAACAAAACCATGTATAGCCGCCTAATTAAAGACGACTATATCACGCTATTTAGTCCATCAGACGTGCCAGGTCTTTACGACGCATTCTTTGAAGATCAAGATAAATTCGAAGAACTGTATGTTAAGTACGAGCAAGATGAATCTATTCGTAAGAAACGCATTAAAGCGATTGAATTATTCTCAATGTTTGCACAAGAGCGTGCGAGCACTGGTCGTATTTATCTACAAAACGTTGACCACTGTAATACGCACAGCCCGTTTGACTCTAAGGTTGCACCGATCCGCCAGTCAAATCTATGTCTTGAAATTGCACTACCAACGAAGCCGTTAAGCCATGTAAATGACCCTGAAGGTGAAATTGCACTTTGTACGCTTTCAGCATTTAACTTAGGTGCCATCAAGTCTCTAGATGAGCTAGAAGAGTTAGCAGAGCTTGCGGTTCGCGCACTTGATAACCTATTAGACTATCAAGACTACCCTGTTCCTGCTGCGTACAATGCAACGATGGGACGCCGTACACTGGGTATCGGTGTGATTAACTTTGCTTATTATCTTGCAAAGAACGGTGTTAAGTACTCAGACGGTAGCGCTAACGGCCTAACACACAGAACATTTGAAGCGATCCAATACTATCTGATGAAAGCATCGAATGAACTGGCAAAAGAGCGCGGCGCTTGTCCTAAGTTTAACGAGACGACTTATTCACAAGGTATCATGCCAATAGATACCTATAAGCGTGACCTTGATAAAGTCTGTGAAGAGCCATTACACCTTGACTGGGATGCATTAAGAGCAAATATCCAAGAACACGGTATGCGTAACTCAACGTTGTCAGCCTTGATGCCATCGGAAACATCATCGCAAATTTCAAATGCGACAAACGGCATTGAACCACCTCGTGGCCATATCAGTGTCAAAGCGAGTAAAGATGGTATCTTGAAGCAAGTTGTACCAGAGTACGACCGCCTCAAAGACAACTATGAGCTACTTTGGGATATTCCATCTAACGATGGTTACCTTGCGCTAGTTGGTATTATGCAGAAGTTCATCGATCAAACTATCTCTGCAAATACCAATTATGATCCAAGTAAGTTTGAAGCGGGTAAAGTTCCTATGAAGCTATTGCTAAAAGACTTACTCACCGCGTACAAACTTGGTGTTAAGACACTTTACTACCATAATACCCGCGACGGTGCTTCGGATGCTCAAGATGAGTTGAAACCAGAAGCAGAAGACGATGGCTGTGAAGGCGGCGCTTGTAAGATATAACTTTTTATGCGGGTGGTCTTCACCCGCTTTTTTAGGTATTGAGTAACACATTTATGGCATATTCTACGTTTAGCAGAAATCATAACGACCAATTAAAAGAACCGATGTTTTTCGGGCAAACTGTTAATGTATCTCGCTACGACCAACAGAAATTCCCTATTTTCGAAAAGCTAATTGAAAAGCAATTATCGTTTTTCTGGCGTCCAGAAGAAGTAGACGTAAGTAAGGATAGATTGGACTTCCAAGCACTCCCTGAGCACGAAAGACATATCTTTTTGAGCAACCTAAAATATCAAACGTTGCTAGACAGTGTTCAAGGTCGCTCTCCGAACGTTGCACTTTTGCCGATCGTTTCCATCCCTGAACTTGAAACTTGGATCGAAACTTGGGCGTTTAGTGAAACTATTCACAGTCGCTCTTACACTCACATTATTCGTAATGTGACGCAAAACCCAGAAGTGATCTTTGACGACATCGTGGGCAATGACAAAATTGTTGAACGTGCGGATGCAGTGACCAAGTATTACGACGAACTGATTGAAAAGGTAAGCCTTTATAATCAGTACGGTGAAGGCAAACATGAAATTAACGGCACAACGGTCGTCATTAACTTGTTTGAGCTGAAAAAGCTTCTGTACCTTTGCATCATGTCGGTAAACATCTTAGAAGCGATCCGCTTCTACGTGAGCTTTGCTTGCTCATTTGCTTTTGCTGAGCGAGAGCTTATGGAAGGTAATGCAAAGATCATCAAGCTGATTGCTCGTGATGAGGCGCTTCATTTGTCTGGCACACAGCATATGCTGAATATCATGCAAGAAGGCAAAGACGATCCAGAAATGTCTATCGTGGCAGCACAATGCCGTGACGAAGCGATTAAGATGTTTGTTGAAGCAGCTGAGCAAGAAAAAGAATGGGCTGAGTACCTGTTTAAAGACGGTTCAATGATTGGCCTAAACAAAGATATTTTGTGTCAATACGTTGAGTACATCACAAATATTCGTATGGCAGCAGTTGGTTTACCAACGCAATTTGAGACCAAATCGAATCCTATTCCGTGGATCAATGCTTGGCTTGTTTCTGACAATGTTCAGGTTGCACCACAGGAAGCTGAGATCAGCTCATACCTTGTTGGACAAATCGACTCTGAAGTTGATGCCTCTGACTTTGGCGATTTCGACCTGTAATGGTTGAAAAGCCTTCCTTCCTAATTCAGGTTGAGAATATTGAGGAGCCACTGAAATATGTGGCTTCTTCGTCTTCGATACTCGAAACCCTTGAAGCCGCAAATATTGAAGTCCCCTATCAATGTCGCGAGGGTTTTTGCGGCGCCTGCCGCGCCAAACTCATCGAGGGACAAACACAGTACGCGAACGAACCACTTGCTTTTGTGAGAGATGGGGAAATTTTATTGTGCTGTAGCAGACCCACAAGCCATATTAAAATAGAGTTGCCGTAAATAACCAAAACACGAGATAGTAATTTGTTCTCTAACAGCCGTTATCCCTAACTAATGCCTTAAATCAGCTTGGTAATTTGAGTACGAATATAGTGTTCACTATCAGTAACACTCATCGCCCCATTTTCAAAAATCACATCCCAATGCAAACTTCGCGTCAGCATTTCACACAATTCAGCTACAAAGTCCGTGGGAATACTAAACACAGAGAAAGATCCAATAAACTGTAATTGCGCTCGACGCTCTTCAAACCATTGCTCACCGCCAGCACACAACACCACAACCTTAGTATAAAGCTTTTCATACTTGAGTATCTCATCGACTTCTAAGGTACCAATAAACAAAGCGACTTCAACCTGTTCGTTGTCATCTTCTAGCCATACATCCGGCCAATATTTTTTCTCCGCCTTTCTCCACTTTGCCGGCTTATCAAAAGATAGTGCGCAGATCCCAAGCAGTTTCATCGCAAAGTGCTCGCTACTTTCTTTTGACAACATGGCAGTAGTAAACGCTTCTTCATGGTGGCTATGGTGAAATAAGTCAGCAACCTTAATCCTTGCCTTGAAAACAAATGGCTTATTCATTATGTTGTGCTCACTTTGACTTGTTCCTTAACTATAGTTGTAATTCTAATTTCAACAATAACTAAGTTATAGTATAACGTTATTGATCCTCCAAATTTGTAGTGTTATATTATCACTCTATTAGCCGAATAGGCTCACTCGTTCAATACATAACCTAACTCGTGGTAATAAAAATATGTTCAAGCAGTCTCTTATCGCCAGCGCATTAATTTCAATAATAGGTGCAGCGCCAGCTTATGCTGCACAACTAACAGGTAAAGTGGTTGATGCAAACAACCAACCGCTCAGTAACGCCACTATCCACCTTCATGGCAAAAGCAAATCGGTAAAGTCAGATAAATTTGGCCAATTTACGATTGAGCTTGATGCTGACTCGCAGCTTCATATCTCAAAGCCAAACTACTTAGACCATCGTATTAATGTTACCGAAGAACAAGGTTTCGTACGTGTTGAGCTAACACCAACGTCCGTTGAGAGCATAGTTGTTTATTCTTCTGCCCTGCACAAAAATAGTATGGAAATGACCTCTCCAGTGAGTGTATTAAGCGGTGATGAACTAAAAAACCGTGCAAAACCCACACTGGGTGAAACACTAAAAGGCCAACCAGGGATCAATGCTAGTTACTTTGGTCCGGTGAGTTCAAGCCCAATCATCCGTGGCTTAGATGGACCGAGGGTCAAAATCACGCAAAATGGGTTAGACAGTAGTGATGCCTCGCGCGTTGGTCCTGACCATGCCAACACTAACGATTCGCTAGCAGCGCAACAGATTGAAGTGCTAAGAGGCCCAGCTACCCTACTATACGGCTCAGGTGCAATAGGTGGTGTGGTTAATGTCGTTGATAATCGTATTCCTACTGATGTGATCGAAAGCCTTCAGGGCGCTGCCGACTATAGCCATGATACCAACTCAAATACCAATACCTTTGCGGTGTTATTAGAATCAGGCTTTGACGGCTTTAACTTCCATTTCGATGGCGTTAAGCGTAAAGGTGGTGACTATGAAACCCCAAATTTTGCGCTACCTCATGACGAACATGAAGAACACGAGCATGAACATGAAGGCGAAGATCATGCCCACGAAGCAGAAGAGCATGAAACAGAGTACGCCAATCGCGTCGATAATACCTTTATCGACTCTGAGCAATTTAACTTAGGTACAAGTTATGTTGGCGATCATCTGACCGTTGGTTTCTCGTATGGCCGTGTTGATACGGACTATGGCATTCCTGCTCACTCTCATATTGGTCATGACCATGATCACGAACATGAAGAAGAAGGACATGACCACGAAGAAGAATCCGTATTTGCTCGAGTAAAGCAAGATCGTTGGCAAGGGCTTGTAAATTATGCAGTACACAGTGATTGGCTTGAATCTGTTGGTCTACGTGTCGGCTACACCGATTATGAACACGCTGAAATTGAAGATGGAAATATTGGTACTGTATTTGAGAATGATACAACTGAGTTACGCTTAACGGCGGAGCACCGCTTAGGAGAGTGGCACGGCACTGTCGGTTATCATTTCTCCGACAGCGATTACGCCGCGAACGGTGAAGAAGCTTTTACACCATCGACCAATACCAAAACGCACGCACTTTATATCCTTGAAGAACGTCGCTTTGGAGATTTTACGCTTGAGTTAGGTGCTCGAATCGAAGACTACCAGCTATCAAGTAAAGGTAACCAACTGGAAGCGTACGAAAACGACCATGACCATGACCATGACCATGAAGGTGAACACGACCACGACCATAGTGGTAACTTAGATAATGGGTTTATTTCTTATGACCTAGAAATGACTAATCTAAGCTTATCTATTGGTGGTGTGTACGACTTTGCTGAAGGTCAAAACGTTGCTGTTTCGCTGTCTCGCTCGGAGCGCGCACCATTAACCGCGGAACTTCTTTCAAATGGTATTCATATCGCAACCAGCACCTATGAACTAGGGCTTGGTTATGAGCTAGAAGGCGATCATTTACACTTTGAGCCACAAGATATTGAACAAGAGACATCAAACAACTTAGACATCAGCTTTAGAAAGTTCTCAGGTGACTTTGGCTATACCGTTAACTTCTTCTATAACGACATCGAAAACTTCTACTATCAAGCATTAACAGACTATATCTATAGTCCAGAGCACGGTTTAGAAGTGGCAGATCACGAACATGAAGGCGCTGTTCCAGTGTTTAAGTTTGAAAGCAGTGATGCCAAACTATACGGTCTTGAGTTTGATGCCCATTACAAATTAAGCAACTTTGCACGCGTTAAAGTGTTTGGTGACTCGCTAACAGCCAAGTTAGATAACGACGAATATTTACCACGTATCCCAAGTAACAAGCTAGGTCTTGATTACGAACACAGTTACGAGAACTTAACAGCTAACTTCACAGTGACGCATTACTTCAAGCAAGACAACATCGCCAGCTATGAAAGTGAAACTAAGGGCTATACGTTAGTGGATATGTCATTTAACTATGACTTTGAGTTTATGGGCAGTGACATGGTTGGTTATGTTAACCTTGATAATTTGACTAATGAACTCGGCTTTGTGCATAGCTCGTTTATCAAAGAGCAAGCCCCACTTCCAGGTCGTAACATTAAGCTTGGTATCAGAGGCTACTTTTAATACCGATTCCTTTCTTTTATAGAAACCAAAAAGCTACCTCTTATAGGTAGCTTTTTTATTTAACTTGAAACTGTGATACCTCAATTTCATGACATTAAATCAGTAAGTTATGCGCGAGTACCAAAGATTTTGTCACCAGCATCACCAAGCCCTGGGACTATATATCCTTTTTCATTTAGATGACTATCCAGCGAAGCGGTATAAATTTCAACATCTGGATGCGCTTCTTCCACCAGCTTTACTCCCTCTGGCGCTGCCACAAGTACAATCGCTCTGATCTCTTTTGAACCTGCTTTTTTTAGCATGTCGATAGTAGCAATCAGTGAGCCACCTGTCGCAAGCATTGGATCAATAACTAATGCAAGTCTGGCATCGATATTGCCCACCAACTTCTCAAAATAAGGCACAGGCTCAAGTGTTTCTTCGTTACGCTGCAAACCCACAACACTTACTTTAGCTGCCGGGATCAACTGCAGTATGCCATCTAGCATCCCCAAACCCGCTCTTAAAATTGGCACTAAGGTGATCTTTTTGCCCGTCAGCCTTTTAACTGTTAACTCGTTACCGTCCCAAGCAGAGATGACCTGATCGCTCAACGTCAAATCTTTTGTTGCTTCATAAGTGAGTAAGTTGCCAACTTCCGAGACAATTTCGCGAAAATTTTTGGTTGATATACCCTGCTCTCGCAAGAGTCCAAGTTTATGCTGAACTAATGGGTGATCAATTACATGTAATGCCATGGCTGCGTATCCTTATAAACTGCTAAAGAAATCTTCTGGTTTGTGTCTTATAGGCTTAGTACATTGCACCGTAGGCGTGCCTAAATAAAGATAGCCAACGATTTCATCTTTTTCATCGAGACCAAGTTGCTTTTTCACTTCTGGACTCTGGGCAAAGTAGCCCGTTCGCCACACACCAGACAACCCCTGTGAAAAAGCCGCTTGCTGCATAGCAAGTACACTACAGCCTGCACTTTGAATTTGCTCAATACGAGGCACTTTTGGATGTTCTTGATAAGGAGATATTGCGATGATCAACATTGGCGCGCGCTCTGGTAACTGTCTCGCTCTATCTATTATTCGTTGTTCTTGCTGCTCTTTTACCGCCGCTTGATAGTAGATTTCACCTAGCTTTTCACGGCCTTTTTCTTCTACTGTAATAAATCTGAACGGTGTTAAGCCACCATGATCTGGCACTTTTAGTGCTGCTTTTTTAATGATTTCTAACTGAGCCGGATTAGGTCCAGGAAAAGACAGATTGCTATCTGACTGGCGTGTTAAGAGTAATTCTATGGCGTCCATTAACTCATCCCGTGTTGTGCCTTCAAAATGGCCGTGAATTATACCAATTTGACTTATTACGTGTCTCGAAATAGACCAAATACTTAAGCAAATTGGTATTACGTGGCTTGTAGTCTAACATTTTCCCTTAAATTCGACCACGCGACATCACGGATTTCTGAATAGCATCCTTGCAATATTTCGTTTTACTCTGGAAGTAAATCGCGTTGTTTCCTATCAATAAGTATCCTCAACCAATAGTCGACACTGACATAACGTCCACCACCGGTAAAAAATAGTGAAAGTAGTAATACAAAGTAAGTTGCCGCAAATTCAATTCCATTGTTTAAAATAACAATACTGCCTTTTTCGTAGAGATAATTCGGTCTGCCATTTTCTTCGACTATCTCTTTAATTAAATCCAAACGTTGCTTTGCTGCTACGCTATTTTCTAAACTCACTTTGGCTTCGTCAAAGCCGAGCCAATCTAATACTTTAGCGGCGCTAGTATCAGGATTTGTTGGTGTTACCGAAAACCAACCATGCTCCAAATGCACCGTAGTTGCAGCAACAACCATAGTCACCATGAGCGGAATAGACACTAAACGAGTAAGCAGGCCAAACAAAACCAACCAACCACCTAAAAACTCCGTCCAAGCGGCGAGAAACGCAAGCAAGTCAGGGAAAGGTAAACCTAAGCCCCATTCACTATTGCCAAACCATGCGACAATATTGGGATCGGCGAGGAGGCGTTGTAAAAATGTCGCGTCTGGATTAGACAAATTTAATTTATTGTAACCTGCGATGATCATAATTGGCGCGAGAATAAGGCGCATGAGTAATGGCGCGATACCAGAAAAATGTTGAGATAAATGTTGTAGTTGCCGATACGGCTTTAGTAGGTTGGCAAGCATATGCGGTCCATAGTTGATGTTTGAATTATCAGTATAGACCGCAGATTGGGTTGGATTATTTCGTTAGATCTTTCTTGCTACCTGAAGTGCCTCTGCAATCGCTCGCTTAGCATCAATCGCTGCCGCCAGTTTAGCACCACCAATAACGTGCTGATTTTCAGGTAGTGCCTCTTTATCGAACAAGCTATCGTTAGAAACTTGTCCAATACAAGCAATGACTGTATCTACATCTAACAGCTGTTCTTCACCTGCTACTCTTACAGTCAAACCTTGATTATCAAAGCTGATATATTCGCATTCTGCAATTTGCTGAACATTGTGATGTTTTGCAACAGCTCTGTGGATCCAGCCAGTGGTCTTACCTAAGTCTTTACCAAAACGTCCTTCAGAGCGTTTTAACATATAAATCGGTCTTTTCTCTTGTGATGGTTGCGCTTCGCATTCTATTCCCCATTGAGATTTAAAATCAGGAATCGTTTGTTCTCGCTGTTCAGTTAAAAACGCTACCATGTCAAAGCCAATACCACCTGCGCCTAAAATAGCAATTTTATTACCTAATTCTACTTCACCCTTAATAACTTCGTCATAGGCAAACACACGTTTCCCATCTGCGCATTCAATTTTCGACATCCGTGGACTTACACCCGTTGCAAATACCACATCATCAAACGCACTTGCCATTGTTTCTTCGTATGGTGTATTTAGGCAAAGCTCAACACCTAAGCGATTTATTTCGCTGACATAGTATTTAAGCGTATGTTGGAAGTCTTCTTTACCTGGTATTCGCATCGCTAAATTAAACTGACCACCAAGTTCGCTACCTTTATCAATCAGCTTAACTTGATGGCCTTTTTTAGCGAGATAATAACTTACAGACAGTCCAGCTGGTCCTGCCCCAACAACGAGTACTTGTTTTTTCCTTTGGGCACTTTGAAGTGGATAATCCAATTCAAATCCCGCTTGTGGATTCACCAAACATGTTGCTCGTTTGCCTTTAAATACATGGTCTAAACAACCCTGATTACAACCGATGCAAATATTGATTTGCGCCGAGCGCTGCTCTTGATATTTGTTAAAGAATTCAGGATCAGCGAGTAACGGACGCGCCATAGAAATAAGATCGGCATCTCCTTTAACTAAGATGTCATTAGCAAGATCTGGGGTGTTAATCCTATTTACTGCTACAACAGGTATATCAACGGCTTGTTTTAATCTATGTGACGCTTCACGATAGGCACCAGGAGGCACCATGGACGCAATTGTTGGAACACGCGCTTCGTGCCAACCAATACCGGTGTTAAGAATATCCACACCTGCCGCGACCAACGCTTTGGCTTGAAGCACAACTTCTTCTGGTGTTGAGCCATTTGGGATTAAGTCCATGACCGACAGACGAAAAACGATAATGAACTTATCGCTCACTTTTGCTCTAACCGCTTTTACAATATCGGTTGCCAATCGCATTCTGTTTTCTAAGCTACCACCATACTCATCAGTACGCTTATTGGTATGCCCCGCCATAAACTCATTGATTAAGTAGCCTTCTGAGCCCATGATCTCCACGCCATCGTAGCCTGCTTTTTCGGCTAATTTAGCTGAGTGAGCAAAGTCTTTAATCGTACCTTTGATCGCGCTTAAGCTCATTGCTTTTGGTTTATATGGATTAATCGGCGCTTTAATCGCACTAGGTGCAGTGTTGAATGGATGATAAGCATAGCGCCCTGCATGTAGTAACTGTAGACAAATTTTGCCACCATGTTTATGTACTACATCAGTGTATGCTTTGTGTTTAATTACATCGTATAACGAGTTAAAAGAAGAAGAAATGGGAGTCAACTTACCGCGTAGGTTTGGACTGTAACCACCGGTTACGATCAGCCCCACTCCACCTTTTGCGCGTTCTTCATAAAACGCAGCCAGTCGCTTTCGGTTGTGCCACCCTTCTTCAAGCCCGGTATGCATTGATCCCATTACCAAGCGATTTCGCAAACTGGTATGTTTAAGTTGTAGTTCTTGTTCTAACATTTGCCGCCCCACAAAACTGGTCTTACCTGTGAACATTAACGTTTTTTTATTATTTGGCAAGTCTTAAGGAGAAAGAAATTAACGAATTTGGCAGCATTGGCGATATTTCAATCATGAAAATACTTCGTTACGTTTTTCTATTATTCATGAAACTCGCTCTGATATATGATAAATGTATAGAGTTGTATTGAAGTTAAGCATAAGGGATCATTTTGAAACTGATAGCGAATATTTTTAAAGGCATTTGGGCCACACTGAACTTTTCCAGGCGATTAATTTTAAATCTGCTGTTTTTATTCATTCTTATCGCCATCGTGATAAGTATTGTATCGGGTGAGGATCAGGTTAAGGTCGAAAATAAAAGCGTACTACGTTTAAACCTGAACGGTATCATAGTCGAGCAATTAACCTATGTTGACCCTGTTGAGGCGGCCATGAGTGATGCTTTTGGTGACTCAGAAGAGCCAAGTGAAATTTTACTAGATGATGTCATCGATGTTATCAATAAAGCAGCTCAAGACGACCGAATTACAGTGATGTATCTTGATTTACAACGTCTTCATAGCGCCCATCTCGACAAATTACGAGATATTAAAGACGCGCTCGCGAATTTCAAAACGGCGGGCAAAAAAATCTATGCCCACGGCGCCTATTACACTCAAGCTCAATATTATCTCGCCTCAGTAGCCGATGAAATTTCTCTACATCCTTACGGTGGAGTTAATATCACCGGATTTGGCATGTATCCGCTGTATTTTAAAGAAGCCCTTGATAAGCTAAAAGTTACACAGCATATTTTCCGCGTTGGTACATACAAGTCAGCCGTTGAGCCTTATATTCGCAGCGATATGTCACCTGAAGCAAAAGAGTCGAATCTTGGATGGATCACCCCGCTTTGGACACAATATAAAACAGAAGTAGCCGAGAACCGCGGTTTCGATGTCGCTAATTTTGATGAAACCTTCGCTGCATTAACAGACAAAATGGAAGCGGCACAAGGCGATTCCGCCAAATATGCTATCGACAACCAATGGGTCGATGCGTTAACGACCAATCAGGCATTTGCGCAGAAACTGATCGATGAAGTTGGTCTCGATGCAAAAGGAAAATCTTTTAAACAGGTCTCGTTCAATCAATATCTATCGACCTTGCCGCCTAAAGAGTTTGCAGAAAATCCATTTACCGAAAAAGTCGCAGTGGTTGTTGCTAAAGGTCAAATCTCTGATGGCAAGCGTAAAGCAGGTGCTATTGGTGGCGATTCAACAGCTGCACTACTTAAAAAGGCCCGCCTTAACGACAAAGTGAAAGCCGTTGTACTAAGAATTGACTCTGGCGGTGGTAG
This sequence comes from Pseudoalteromonas sp. NJ631, assembly GCF_000276645.1. Lineage (NCBI taxonomy): Bacteria > Pseudomonadati > Pseudomonadota > Gammaproteobacteria > Alteromonadales > Pseudoalteromonadaceae > Pseudoalteromonas > Pseudoalteromonas sp. NJ631. The sequence continues at coordinate 51,925 of NZ_AKXJ01000004.1, read as the reverse complement.
CATGTTTGCTTCTGAAACCATTCGTAATGAAGTTATTGCACTAAAAGCCGCTGGAAAACCCGTGATAGCATCAATGGGTTCAGTTGCCGCTTCTGGTGGTTATTGGATTGCAGCATCAGCTAATGAAATTTGGGCATCGCCAAGCACTATCACCGGTTCTATTGGTGTATTTGGCATGATCATGACCTTTGAAAATGCAGCAAACTCATTAGGAATTTATTCTGATGGTGTTGCGACAACCGAATTAAAAGGCCAATCTCCATTCAGAGGGATAGATGGTGGCTATAAAAACCTTATCCAGATGGGGGTTGAAGATGCCTATGATAAGTTTATCTCTATGGTTGCAACCGAGCGAAACCTTGATAAGTCAGCGGTTAACGATGTTGCGCAAGGACGTGTATGGCTAGCAACTCAGGCGCTTGATTTTGGCTTAGTTGATAAGTTAGGCAACAAGAACGATGCCATTGAAGCGGCAGCAAGTCTTGCTAATTTAGAGATGTATGATGTTATCACTATTGAACAAACACTCACCGAGCAAGAAAAGCTGATGCAACAATTATTTGGTGCGTCTATGGTGCAAAGCGCCATTAGTGCCCTTGTACCTGAGCAATCGATATTCGCAAAAACTGCATTAAATGCCCTAGACAGTGTTAGCAATACAATAGCACTACAAACTCAGATGTTAGGCCAGCTTAACGATCCTAACCATGTCTATACGCTTTGCTTAGTGTGTAACGTTTCACCTGAGTAAAATCGATTAAGCACTGCAATTGTGGTGCTGTAATTGTTATACTGAGCCCAGATTTTATTCTGGGCTTTTTTATGAAAAGAAAAAAAATATATATCGCCTATACCGGTGGTACCATTGGTATGAAGCAATCCAGTCGCGGTTACGTTCCGGTTGCAGGATACCTAACAGATACGGTAAAAAATAACGCCGAGTTTACTCGCGACGAAATGCCGCTTTTTGATATTCATGAATATTGCCCGTTAATTGACTCGTCAGATATGTCACCGCATCACTGGCAGCTTATCGCGGATGACATTCAATCAAAATATCACGACTACGATGGTTTTGTGGTGCTCCATGGCACAGATACAATGGCCTATACTGCCTCTGCACTATCCTTCATGTTTGAGAACTTAACTAAACCTGTGATAGTGACCGGCTCTCAAATTCCGTTGTCACAACTGCGCTCTGATGGTCAAGTAAATCTGTTAAACGCGATGTATTTGGCTGCTAACTACCCTATCGCCGAAGTGAGTTTGTTTTTCAACAATAAACTTTACCGCGGTAATAGAGCAATCAAAGCTCATGCTGATGGCTTCGATGCATTCGCTTCTCCAAACCTTTCGCCGCTGGCACAAGCAGGGATCAATATTCAGCTGATCGAAGGGAAGCTAAGCCCTTACGTTGAGCAAAGCTTGCAAGTCACCAAGATTTCACCTCAACCTATCGCGGTAATGCATTTGTATCCAGGGATCTCAACTGAAATCCTTAAGAACCTAATGCGTGGCGAGATGAAAGCGTTAATCTTATTGAGCTTCGGTGTTGGTAACGCGCCACAAGACGAGCATTTTTTAACTGAGCTTAAAGCAATCAGTGACCGCGGAGTAGTGATTATCAACCTCACCCAATGTATTCAAGGAAAAGTGAATATGGGCGGCTACGCGACAGGAAATGCGTTATTAAACTGTGGTGTGATCAGTGGCTACGATATGACACTAGAAGCGTGCTTAACAAAGCTACACTATTTATTTAGCCAGCAGCTAGAGCTTGAAACTATCCGCCATTTGATGCAAGACAATCTGCGCGGTGAGCTAACTCGATAGCAGTAAAGCGAAAAAGTAACACAATAAAAAAGCCGTGGTATCGTTACCACGGCTTTTAAATCAGCTCGAAATGCTCCGAACGTCGATTATTATCTAACTTTTGCTTCGATATCGACAAGATCAGTAAGGTGACAGGTTTCACCACTGTGTGTCTTTATGCCGTGCTCACCAAAGTAATCACGCTGTGCTTGCACCAAGTGTCCGTTGCTTGGCGTGCTCAGTGTTGCAATATAAGTTTGCGTCGCAGCAAGCACTGGGAAAGACAAACCAGTCGCCACCGCTTTACCTGTAATACTACGTAGTGCAAGTGCAGGCTTCTCAAGTGAATCGATAAATTCAACACCTTCAGCGATATCGTCTAAGTAATCAGCTCGGATAATACAGCCCGCACGCCAGGTTTGTAGCGTTTTATTGAGATCCACTTTCCATTGGTGTGCACGAGACGCACCCTTAATCAGTGCAAGACCTTGGCGGTAACATAGTAAACTGGCAAAATAGAATGCGTCTTTTAACTCGTCTAAATCAACCTCAATTGTTTGCGTTGATTTATTCGCATACGTCATTTCTTTCGCAGCTGGAGTATCAATAGTGTTGGTGAGATGGCGAGCTTGTACCGCAGCCACAAGCGAAGGTACGGCAATACCAAGCTCCAGTGCGTTTTGCGCCGTCCAAAGGCCAGTACCCTTAGCTCCTACCTTATTGTCGATGAGGTCGACTAAAGACTCGCTCTGCTCTGTTTCTAGACTTAAAATGTGGCTAGAAATTGCAAGTAGATAACTATTTAATTTACCTTCAGACCAAGATTCAAAAATCTCAGCAACTTCTTTAGGAGAGCGACCGGTACCCAGACGAAGCAATTGATAAAGCTCCGCAATGAGCTGCATCAACGCATACTCAATACCGTTGTGCACCATTTTAACAAAGTGACCGCTGGCCGATTGCCCCACACGCGCGAAACATGACTCGTTGTTGTAGCTCGCAGCAACCTTTTCGAACCAAGGCTCGATACGCTCCCAACCACCTTCTGACCCACTTGCCATCATTGCAGGACCATGACGTGCACCTTCGGCACCGCCTGAAATTCCCATAGTGGCAAACTCAAATTTATTCTGATATTTCAATTTACGTGCAATACCATCTTTGTAATTACTGTTACCACAGTCAACGATGATATCGTCTTTCTCAACTCCAGCTTCAACCAAATCGCTACAAACTTTATCTACTAGTTCACCTGCTGGAACGAGTAATAAAATCGAGCGAGGAGTCTCTAATCTTCTGATCATATCACCGAGATCAGACACTATGTGTAAGCGCTCCGCCATACCTAACGACTGTGCGCAACTCAATAATTCCGCACCTACTTCGGGGTTCTTGTCGTAAGCGACTAAGGTCATCCCCTTCTCAATTAGATTTAGCGCGAGGTTTTTACCCATCACACCCAAACCAACTAATGCAACCTGCATTTAGTTTCCTCCTCGGTAACATCAAAACTTTATGCGTTCGTGTATGTGCATTATACCTGAGCGACCATGATTGACCAGCGAGACACACAATTCACTGATATCATATCGGTCCCAAAAATATGACAGCTAACACAATTCACTGTATAGCAATATAGTGACAGCAGCACGAATTCACCAATTTTGTGATAAATCTCAAATACTCCCCTAAGCTGTAAGGTAAAATATTCGAGATTGACGGCCACTGACACCGGTGTCATAATGATGACATATAGATCATATAACTTAATTCGAGTGTTAAAAAGGGTTTTGCATAATTCTTTATGCTCTAATTAGTTAAATCGTGATTTTACAATGTGACATGTGTAAAAAAACAGCAATTTTGATTTACTTTTAACACATTCATAAGTTTTTGCTTACCTTGATAAGCTAACAGGAGAATCTGATGCTTAGACGCACAAAAATCGTCGCAACACTGGGGCCAGCGACGGATAGAGATAACAACTTAGAAAAAATCATTCGTGCCGGTACCAACGTAGTCAGACTAAACTTTTCACACGGTGTCGCTCAAGATCACAAAAATAGAGCCGAAGCCGTTCGCGAAATTGCTAAACGCTTGGGTGTAAATGTAGCGATCCTTGCAGATTTACAAGGTCCTAAAATCCGCGTTTCAACATTTAAAGAAGGCAAAGTGTTCCTAGAAGTGGGTGCAAAATTCACTCTCGACGCAAAAATGGAACCTGGCCAAGGTCACGTTGAAGCTGTGGGTATCGACTATAAAGAATTACCGAATGACGTAAAACAAGGTGATTTACTGTTACTGAACGATGGACTTATTCAGCTTGTTGTTGAAGAAGTACAAGGTCACTTGGTTCATACCAATGTTAAAGTTGGCGGCGTGTTGTCGAATAATAAAGGGATCAACCGGTTAGGTGGCGGCTTAACAGCACCTGCATTTACTGACAAAGACAAAGAAGACTTGCTCACAGCAACAGAAATTGGTGTGGACTATATCGCGGTTTCGTTCCCTCGCAGTGGTGACGACATGCGTTACGTTAGAGGACTGGCGGAGAAAGCAGGTTCTAATGCACAATTACTTGCAAAAATTGAACGTGCAGAAGCGGTTGAAACCGTAGAAGCGATTGACGACATCGTACTGGCTTCTGATGCGGTGATGGTTGCCCGTGGTGATCTAGGTGTAGAAATTGGCGATGCAGCTCTTGTTGGTAAACAGAAGCAAATTATCAGCCGTGCTCGCTCACTAAACCGTACGGTGATCACTGCCACTCAAATGATGGAGTCAATGATTGACAACCCAATGCCAACTCGTGCTGAAGTTATGGATGTCGCAAACGCAGTGCTTGATGGCACTGATGCGGTAATGCTTTCAGCGGAAACCGCTGCTGGTGATTACCCAGAACAAACGGTCGCGGCAATGGCACGTGTGTGTTTAGGTGCAGAATCCCAACCGCAGATCCATATCTCTAAACATCGTTTAGACAGCCGTTTTGCTGATACCTGTGAAACTATCGCGCTGTCGGCAATGTACGCTGCAAACCATTTAGACTCAGTAAAGGCAATTGTTGCACTAACTGAATCGGGTAATACCGCAAAATTGATGTCTCGTATCAGTTCTGGATTGCCTATTTACGCACTGTCTCGCCATCAATCAACACTTGGGCAGGCATCACTCTATCGTGGTGTATATCCGGTAAGATTTGACTCGACGCAATGCTCAGATGATTCAACTGTTCGTGAAGCGCTTGATACGCTAGTAGCTGCAGGCTCATTGGAAAAAGGCGACACAGTGATCATCACACACGGTGATAAGATGGAAACTATCGGCGCCAGTAACACGCTGAAAATCGTCACAGTGTAAAAGCGTTGAACTAGGTAGCCTTGCTGCCTAGTTCATCTTTCCTTAGAATACTCTAAAGTGTACAAGCACATAAAATACACTACGTCACCGTAGGCTAAACACGGTGCAAATCACTTTAGCTCGCTATCGTATCAGCTTGCGAGTGCGGCCTTTACTTTATCACGGTAACTACGGCTGACTTTAAGCTCTTGACCATTCTCAAGTACCAATAAATATTCGCCACTGCTTTGCGTGACCAGTTTACTGATCTGCTTAGTGTTAACAATTGCAGAGCGATGTACGCGCACAAATAACGTTGGATCTAACTCTTGTTCTAGATCTTTCATTGTTTTACGTAAAATATGAGTCTGACCATCGCTACAGTGTAAGCACATGTAGTCACCGGCTGCATCAATCCACTGAATTGACGATGTAGATACTCGAATGATTTCACCCTGCTCTTTTACCGCGAGCGACTCCGGGAATTTTTTATCTTCAATTGTATCTCCTGTTGCAAGTTTTTTAAGGATTTCTTCACAGTTATTACCAGTGATCCCTGCAACAAAGCTGGCTAGCTTTTTCTTATGCGCATTGTCTTGTTGTGTTTTTAAATAGCTTTGCACTTTCTCCACCGCCTGTTTTAATCTGTTGTCATCAACGGGTTTTAAGATGTAATCCAGCGCATGGATCTCAAATGCCTTTACAGCATATTGATCGAACGCGGTTACAAATACGATAGCAGGCAATGGTTTAACACTTTCACTTAACGCTCTCGCTACTTCAAAACCGTTCATGTTCGGCATTTGAATATCGAGAAAGACCAGATCTATGTCCTCAGATTTACATAGATCGATTGCTTGTTGACCACTGCCACACAATTCTACAACTTCGATTTCAGAAAAATCTCTTAACCTTACCGCTAGCCCTTTTCTCGCTAACGGCTCGTCATCTACGATTAGTGTTCTAATTTTGCTCATTACTTCTTCGCCCTTTCATATGGAACGCGAATGTTTACCTTCAAACCAGTTGGCTCATTATCCGATAGCACAAATGAATAGTTGTTTTCGTACAAGGTTTTTAAACGGTCTTTGGTATTCGCTAAACCCACTCCCTGTGCACTTTTCAGTTGCCCATCTTCCAGTTCCGCGCCAGGACCATTGTCTCCTACTTCCAAGAGTAGTTCATTGGCAAACACCTGCGCTTTTATTTCAATTTTGCCGCCATGCTCCATATGGGCAATTGCGTATTTAATGCTATTTTCAATGAGTGGTTGTAGGATCAAGCTTGGTACTAGTGCCTGTTCGGCTTCTTCTGTCACATCAAGCTCAATAGATAAGCGCTCATCAAAGCGCACCTTCTCAATTTCTAAGTACAGCTTTAACGCATGTAGTTCTTGCTCAAGCGGTACCTTTTTTATTGGATCTGTGTTCAATGTATGACGCAAGAAATCACTGAGCCTTGAGACCATTTGATTCGCATCTTTATTCTCTTCAACCAATATAAGCGTTGAAATTGCATTAAGGGTATTGAATAGAAAATGCGGATTCAATTGATATCTCAGCATTTTCAATTGCGCTTCATGGGCCATAGTATTGGCTTTCAAAGCTTTTTGACGCTCACTCTGTAGCAACTGGTAATACTTAATACCAAAGTACAGCCCACTCCAACAGAGTATGATATAAACAGAGTCTAGTCCCTGCTGTAAGTAATAAAACCACTCATCCGGTCGATATCCGTGGCGATATATTTCCCAATGATTAAACTTCTGAACTACCGCCCATAGTGTTCCAGTTACATATGACGCCGTAAACACAACGAATATCAGCACCAACGGTGTTGCATTCCAAATTTTACGATAGAGGTATCGTAGCGGTACGGTCATCAAGCAACCTGCATAGGCATTCAATGCAATGACAAACACATAAATATCACGCATTTCAAAGACTTTTGAGCCAATATAGTTAACTAGCGCGTAGCCCAGCCAACCGGCTATTTGTAATACCCAGAAAAATCTCTGCCTGTTATCAACCAGTGATTGCCACTTCAAAATGATTATACCTCTTCTATCTTAACTGGATTATATCTCAGCATGTCGTCTCTATTCACTGCTGGTGGTCTCAGTTTTTACACACCTTGCCGCAAATAAAAAAGGCACCTTAGTGCCTTTTTTTAAAATAAATTAACCAGTTAATTTATATTCATCTATTCAAACTGTCGCTCTTAAGCAAGCTTGTCGGATGCCACTTTATAAGTAGGATCTGCTTGGCCGTCTAGCTCAACGAGATCTTTAGCCTTACTTAGCAATACTTTACAGTCTTGGCTTAAATGGCGAAGATGAAGCGTTTTACCAGCCTTTTTATAACGTTCAGCTAACGCATCTATCGCTTCAATTGCACTGTGGTCAGCAACACGGCTATGTTTAAATTCAACAATGATATCATCTGGATCATTGTTAACATCAAACAGCTCAGCAAAGTTTTTCACCGACCCAAAAAACAGAGGTCCGTGTAATTCATATACTTTCGAGCCTTGCTCATCAATATAATTATTGGTGTAAATATGTTTCGCATGCTCCCACGCGAATACGAGTGCCGAAACAATGACACCAACGCAAACTGCGATGGCCAAATCTGTAATCACTGTAACCCCCGACACCAAGACGATTACAAATGCATCTGATTTAGGGATCTTTCTTATTAATCTAAAACTTGACCATTCAAAAGTCCCTAATACCACCATAAACATTACACCAACTAACGCCGCAAGCGGGATCATCTCGATAAGGCTTGCCGCAAACAGAATAAATACAAGTAGTAATAATGCAGCTGTGATACCTGACAAACGGCTACGTCCACCAGAATTAATATTGATCATTGATTGCCCAATCATCGCACAGCCACCCATCGCACCAAACACACCACAAGTAACGTTAGCCGCACCTTGACCAATACATTCTCGGTTACTGTGACCACGTGTTTCGGTGATTTCGTCGATTAACGTGAGCGTTAGTAGAGATTCAATCAAACCAATCGCCGCTAGGATAAGTGCGTATGGGAAGATGATTTTAAATGTTTCAAATGTCCATGGCACTTCTGGGATATGGAAAGCAGGAAAACCACCAGCTATCGTTGCATCTACGTTACCTGACATATCTTTCAGATAATCAAGCACATTACGAGCATCTAAATCTAAACCAATAACAATACCGGTTACCACTAAAATCGCCGCTAGACTCGAAGGCACAGCGGCAGTCAACTTTGGCAAAAAGTGAATAATGGCCATAGTCAATGCCACCAAGCCAGCCATAATATATAGCGCCTCACCTTGCATCCACGTAAGATTACCCTGTTCGTCAAGTACTTTGAATTGTCCAAGCTGGGCGAGGAAGATAACGATAGCTAAGCCATTTACAAAGCCTAGCATTACAGGATGCGGTACCATACGTATAAACTTGCCGAGCTTAAATATACCCGCGAGTATTTGTAAGAGGCCCATGAGTAATACGGTTGCAAAGAGATACTCTACACCATGCTCAACAACAAGACTCACCATTACCACGGCAAGAGCCCCTGTTGCACCCGAGATCATACCTGGCCTACCACCAAAGATTGAAGTCACAAGACCGACAATAAATGCTGCATATAAACCGACTAATGGGTCTACTTGTGCAACAAAAGCGAAAGCCACAGCCTCAGGCACAAGTGCCAAAGCGACCGTAAGCCCAGACAGTACATCGTTTTTAGCAGAGCTAGGCGCTTTGCTGATAAGATTAAACATCAATATCCTCTGGTGTGAATTGACTATGAACACAAAGGCGGCGGATTTTAGCAAAAAGCAGCGCCTTTAACAAATAAGATACAAGCTTGTATCGCAAACTCGTTTGCAATACATAGCTCAATAAAGCGGCCTACATTGTAGTATAGAACAATGGTGAAAAGATGACGGGAAGCCCTACCAAACGATGTAGGGCAACAAAATGTATTAAAGTGGTAAGGAAGTGCTGCGCTTAACGCAAGTCATAGTAACGTTTGAGTGTACTTCTTGGACGAATTCTAAATTAAGTAAGTTATCACGAACAAATTGCTCATAGCCTTCAATGCCTTTCGAAATGATACGCAACATAAAGTCCATGGTGCCTGCCATAGAGTAGCACTCTGTCACTTCGTCATAACTTAAGATCAATTTTTCAAACTCGGCAAGGTTGTTGCGGCCATGGTTTGAAAGCCTAACATGCGCATAAACCAACATATCAAATCCGAGTTTTTTCTCATCCAGCAATGCAACTTTGCCTTTGATATAACCGTCTTGCTCTAATTTAGCGATGCGACGCCAACAAGGTGACTGAGATAGTCCCACTTTATCAGCGATTTCAGCGGTAGAAAGACTTGCGTCTTGCTGTAACAATGCCAGTATCTGGCGATCTACTTGGTTCAATGACATATCTATTCTAGTTTAATTAGCACATCAGTCTATTAACCGATGCTGATTGTTATTCCCTGAAGCATAGCAAATTAAAAAATGCACATCACTACTATGCCACTTCCACTATATTTAACCAAATCGGCCACTCATAAAAGGATTTGTCGCCTTTTCGAAGCCAATTGAGGTATTTTCACCATGGCCCGAATGCACCACGACCTCATCAGGCAAAGTAAACAGTTTATCTTGTATAGACTGTTTTAGTTGAGCGGCATCGCCTTTTGGAAAGTCGGTACGACCAACAGACCCTTTAAACAACACATCTCCTACTAAAACCTGTTTTGAGTTTGGTTCATAAAATACCACATGCCCCGGAGTATGCCCTGGGCAATGTCTGACTTCGAGTGCTAGGTTTCCCACCTTAACCTTATCACCATCATTTAACCACTTTGATGGTAAAAAAGCAGCATGATTAGGAAAACCAAACATCTGTGATTGCATTGGTAAGGCTTCTAACCAAAATTGGTCGCCCTGATGAGGCCCAATAATCTCGATGTTAAAATATTCACTTAATTCTGTACTCGCTCCCACATGATCAAGGTGCGCATGGGTAAGCAAGATCATGCTTGGCACTAACCCCTGAGTGTCCAACTGCGCGATAATTTTTTCCGCTTCACCACCTGGATCTACAATTGCAGTGGCTTGTGTTTCTGGACACACGATAACACGACAATTTTGCATAAACGGGGTAACTGGAATTGTGAACACTTGCATGGTTAGTTTGCTCCAAACGACATCAAAACAGGATATTTAAGATACGCATTATCATAAAACGGAGTTCTTGCATAAAGCCACTCCATTCGAGCTTTTGGATCATTTGCAAACTGCTTGTCTTCACGTATTTTTTTATCGAAGGCTAGCGCCATTGCTGGATTTTGTTTTAGCATTTTTCGCGCAAAAGGTTCAAGTGCATAATTTTCAACATATTCTGTACGTTGGAAAATAGTATTGAACTCCCCCCAAGCAAAAAATGAGTCTGGCGCCTCTGGATGTAGCAAGTGAGTCACCAGCTCTCCAGATTTTTGCGCCGTTGCTACTTTATACCACCCACTGAGATCGACCTTGTCTGAGAGCTCCTTAATGTCAAAAGTCGCATTCACTCTAAAGCGCCCTTCAAAAGGAGCAGTATCGAACTTGTAGTCTTTTACTGTAGCTTGGCTTACTTTTTCCACTACCGTTCCATCCGGCAGTGTAGAAACGGTAATTCCGTGCAGTTTTAATTTTTCGACCACTTCCGGATATGCCGGGGGAATGTAAAACTGCTCAGGTACATTCACCGTTGTTTTTACTTCCTTCTGCCAATAAATTGGCAGCTTTTCATAGTCTTGCGGCTCGCCTAAATACTTCGCTTCCAAATGACCAGACAATGCACTTTCAAACTGCTTGTATTTGATGCCTTTAAATTGAATGTAGTCCGGCTCTTTTGCATAGCTGCGTTCGACAACCAATTGTTTCGGTGTGAATTCAGCCTCTTTTTGAACCGCTTCTCGTAATGCCTGAATATTGCTTGAAAGGCCACTGATAACGCCATCCATAAACACATAAGTGCCTAACACGCGCTGCTTATAGGGCTTCAATGAGTGATTCTCTACCAGTATGGTCGGCAGTCCTTTTAAATCTCCCCAACCATTTGAAAATCGTGGTGTTGCCACCCAACCAGCCAACCCTTTTTTAAAGTCTCGCTTATCCATCACAAATACAAGTGGACCTGGAATATGCCCTTGAGCGGCAAGCGCTGCATTAATTTGTGGCGAAATCTGATTTTCTAACACCTCTGCTATTGCAGGTGACTCACTTGCAAAAGTTGGGTTAAAACCATAAGTGACATCGTATTGGTAGTCTGCGCCATCCGTTACATGAACATCGATGTACAGATCCGGATTGTATTCGTTAATCACCTGCATGACCGCCTTGACTCCTGGCGTGTCCAATTTAGTGTAATCACGATTCAGATTTAAGTTATTGGCATTGGTTCTAAAGCCCATAACAGTCGGGCCGCGTTGATTTATACGGTTAAACTCGCTGCGCCTTTCATGCCCATCGACGTTGAGAATAGGGATAAAGAGTAAATTCACTTTCGTCAAGATATCGCGGCGTTTACCGGTTGCAACATCGCGAAGCAACATAAACATTGCATCTTTGCCGTCAATTTCTCCGGCATGAATACCAGCTTGTACTAAAATGGTTGGCTTACCATTATTAATAACATTTGACTTGTCACCGCCCTGCTCCGTTGCAACAATCATTTTAATTGCACGATTACTATTGCTAAACCCAATCGTCTCTAGCTTAAACTGGGTCGGATTGGCAGCCACTAGGCGGTCAACGAATGCCATCGTGTCTGCATAATCAGGAGAGTCTATCGCACCGCTTAGTTCAAAATCAGTCGTTAATGGGCCTTGTTGTTGTAATAGTTGTTCACTTTTGCCCTGCCACTCTATCAAAGGTGGTAAATGACCGTTCATACCTAGCATTGCAGTAAGCATAATAATGCTGGAACTCATCATATTTCTCTATTCCTCTGCTTTTATCTGCCAATTATATCAATATTTTAGATATCGGCTTACAATGTGCGGTGATTCAACAAAAATTTGCAGTTAATCGCAGATAACCATAACTTTAGGGATCAAATGAGCGTACAAAAATCAATTTTAATCACAGGTTGTTCTAGCGGGATTGGTTATTACTGCGCTGTGCAATTGTCAAAAGCAGGATATCAAGTTATTGCTTCGGTTAGAAATGCAAAAGACTTGAATAAATTTGAAGGCACAGACATTCAATGTATTTTGCTCGACTTAGCGTGCGAGCAAAGTATAAATGATGGCTTTAACCAAGCTTTGACAATCGCAAATGGTCAGCTAGACGCGTTGTTCAATAACGGTGCCTACGGCCAACCTGGTGCGGTAGAAGACTTGCCTACAGAGGTGTTACGGCAACAATTTGAAGTTAATTTTTTTGGCTGGCATACGCTCACCTGTCTCGCAGTTGAGCAAATGCGTAAGCAAGGCGCAGGCCGCATTATTCATAACTCATCCGTACTTGGGTTAGTTGCTCTGCCATATCGCGGCGCCTATAACGCGAGCAAATTTGCACTTGAAGGACTTACCGACACCTTACGCATGGAGCTTTCAGATAGCAATATTCAAGTTAGCCTAATAGAGCCAGGTCCAATCGTGTCTAAATTTAGAGAAAACGCAAAACACGCCTTTTTAGCGAATATCGATCACGAAAATAGTGTACATCACAATGCATATCAGGCGCAGCTTAACCGCTTAGGCTCAGAAGAAGCACCACAAAAATTTACCTTAGGACCAGAAGCTGTTTATAAAGCGCTGCAACACGCACTGAGTGCGAAGACTGCAAAGCCGAGATATTACGTTACGTTTCCAACCTATTTGATGGGATACTTAAAACGAATATTGAGCAGTAAGATGCTGGATAAAATCTTAATAAAAAACCGCTAACGCTTGCGTTGATAACGAGTATAAAACTAAAAAAGGAGCCTAAGGCTCCTTTTCAATACCAGGTTTAGTCCTAAGACTAATTCTAGTTCCGCTTATTAAGCAGCTAGACCATCTTTTGCTTTAGCAACTAGTGCTGCGAAAGCTACTTGGTCGTATACTGCGATATCAGCTAGGATCTTACGATCGATTTCAATCGATGACTTTTTAAGGCCATTGATGAAACGGCTGTAAGAAAGACCATTTTGACGTGCAGCTGCGTTGATACGAGCAATCCATAGTTGACGGAAAGTACGTTTCTTAGCACGACGGTCACGGTAAGCATATTGACCAGCTTTAGTTACCGCTTGGAAAGCTACGCGGTAAACGCGTGAACGCGCTCCATAGTAACCTTTAGCTTGCTTTAATACTTTTTTGTGACGTGCACGTGCAACTACGCCGCGTTTAACTCTTGCCATTTCTGATATCCTCTATTAAGCGAATGGTAACATACGATCGATTAGGCCTAGGTCATTCTTATGAACCATAGACTTAGCACGAAGGTGTAATTTACGCTTTGAAGATTTCTTAGTCAGAATGTGACGAAGATGCGACTGTTTACGCTTGTAACCGCCAGAAGCAGTCTTTTTGAAGCGCTTAGCAGCACCTCTGTGTGATTTTAGCTTATAAGCCATTTGCAATAACTCCGAATGATATTGCTTTAACACAATGTAAGTAGGCGGAGATAAACTCACTTGTAGGCCTAGCTTACTACCTAAAACCGGTGAAGGATCAATACCTTACTTTAAAACCGGATAACGCAGGTGGCGTTAGCACTTGAGACCTGCGTTAAATTCGATGCGTATTATGCCGAGATTAAGACTTTTTAGCAATAGGCGCCATCATCATTATCATCTGACGACCTTCTACTTTTTTCGGGAAAGACTCAACTGATGCGATATCTTCCAATTCAGTCTTGATACGTTCTAGTAGATCAATACCAATCTCTTGGTGCGCCATTTCACGACCACGGAAGCGAATTGTGACTTTAGCTTTGTCGCCACCCTCAAGAAACTTGCGAAGGCTACGTAGCTTGACTTGGTAATCACCAACATCTGTACCAGGACGGAATTTAACTTCCTTAACCTGAATTTGCTTTTGCTTTTTCTTTTGTTCTTTTTGGATTTTTGCTTTTTCAAAAAGGAACTTACCGTAGTCCATCACTTTACAAACCGGTGGCTCAGCATTTGGACTGATCTCAACCAGATCTAGACCTGCTTCATCCGCCATGTTTTGTGCGTCTCTTGTTGAGACAATGCCAGCTTGCTCGCCTTCAGCGTCAATTAAGCGAACCTCTTTCGCTGTAATCTCTTCGTTAATACGATTTTTCTGAGCGTTATTTTGCCCTTTTTTGCCGCCTCTAATGGTACGTTCCTCCAAAAAATTCAAAAGTAAATGCGTGCACCAGAAAAAGTAAAGTACACGCAAGTTTATATTTATAGTCGATTTTTAATCTCTTCGCTAACTTTAACGATGAAATCATCAATCGATAATTTACCTAAATCTTCACCAGTACGGGTTCTTACTGCAACTTCTTGTTGCTCGACTTCTTTGTCACCCACCACTAGTAAATAAGGTATACGTTTTAAAGTATGCTCGCGGATTTTAAAACCAATCTTCTCATTTCTCAAGTCGGCACAAGCTCTTATTCCAAGTTTATTCAACTTTTGTACAACTTCGTGGACATAATCCGCTTGTTTATCCGTGATATTCATGATCACAACTTGTTTCGGCGCAAGCCAAGTTGGGAACTGACCAGCATATTCTTCCGTTAGAATTCCAATAAAGCGCTCTAGTGAACCCAGAATTGCGCGGTGGATCATAACTGGTGTTTTGCGCTCGTTACTTTCCGCAACATAAGTTGCACCTAAACGACCTGGTAGTGCGAAGTCTAATTGCACTGTACCACATTGCCACGCACGCTCTAAACAATCATACAGCGTGAATTCGATCTTAGGACCATAAAACGCCCCTTCACCCGGCAGATATTCAAATTCGATGTTGTTAACTTTTAACGCTTCAGCCAATGCAGCTTCCGCTTTATCCCACATTTCGTCCTCACCAATGCGCTTTTCTGGACGAGTCGAAAGTTTTACAACAATCTTTTCAAAGCCAAATGTCGAGTATGTGTCATATACCATTTTGATACAGGCAGATACTTCATCCATGATTTGCTCTTCTGTACAGAAGATATGCGCATCATCTTGAGTAAAGCCACGAACGCGCATCAAGCCATGTAGTGCGCCTGATGGTTCATTACGGTGACAACAACCAAACTCAGCCATACGTAATGGTAAATCACGGTATGACTTTAGCCCTTGGTTAAAGATCTGCACATGACCTGGGCAGTTCATCGGCTTAATAGCATACTCACGTTTCTCTGACTCAGTCGTGAACATCGCATCTGAGTACTTGTCCCAGTGACCTGATTTTTCCCACAAGCCACGGTCCATCATCAACGGACCTTTTACTTCTTCGTACTGATATTCGCGTAGTTTTTCACGAACAAAATCTTCAAGCTCACGATAAATGCTCCAGCCATCATTATGCCAGAATACCATGCCTGGCGCTTCTTCTTGCCAATGCCACAGGTCGAGTGCTTTACCAATTTTACGGTGATCACGCTTTTCAGCTTCTTCTAAACGCTTAAGATACGCCTTTAGCTGCTTCTTGTCAGCCCAAGCTGTACCATAAATACGCTGTAACATCTTGTTTTCTGAATTGCCGCGCCAATATGCGCCCGCCACTTTCATAATCTTGAAGTGGTGACAGAATTTCATATTTGGAACGTGCGGACCACGACACATATCAACATATTCTTCGTGGTGATATAAACCTGGGCGGTCATCTTTCGCGATATTCTCGTCTAGGATTTCCATCTTATAGGTTTCACCGCGTGCTGCAAATGCATCGCGCGCTTCTTGCCAGCTCACCTTTTTCTTTACTACGTCGTAGTCGGTTTTTGCCAACTCCAACATGCGCTTTTCAATCGCTTCAAGGTCTTCTTGAGTAAGCGAATGCTCTAGGTCAACATCGTAATAGAAACCGTTGTCGATGGTAGGACCAATCGCCATCTTAGCTTCTGGGAATAATTGTTTTACAGCGTGACCAATCAAGTGCGCACACGAGTGACGAATAATCTCAAGACCGTCGTCGTCTTTTGCGGTGATGATTTCAAGCGCTGAGTCATTTTCGATGAGGTCACAAGCATCAACACGAACGCCATTTACACGGCCAGCAATCGTTGCTTTCGCAAGGCCAGGACCGATGTCTTGAGCGACTTCTAGAGTAGTGACAGGGTTTTCAAAAATACGCTGACTGCCGTCAGGGAGAGTAATAACTGGCATGATAAATCCTATTTACAGTGGTGACACCTACAATGCATCACATGTATGTAATTAATTTTAAAGTGTGCCTATCAACGCTTTTACGAATAAGCATTGTCTTGCGCGAATTATCGCGGCTCATCCGAGGACTTTCGAATAAGAATCACTATTCTCGCGTGTTACTTGGCTAAGTGCAAGCCTAGAGCTAAAATTAATCTATTAATTTACAAAAACTATTTTGGGATTATTCGTGGCCAAAAAGCGTTATCGGTTTGCAACCTTTAATCTACTAAATTTTGCAGCGCCGCCTTATTCTTTTTATCAACTGCATGAGCACTATAATGAAACACAGTGGCAAACCAAAACTCAGTTTATCACGGGACTTATTCAGCATATAAACCCCGATGTCATTGTGTTTCAAGAAGTCTTCTCACCCGATAGCTTACAGATGCTGTGCGAAGACTTGGGTCTTGTTCACTTTGCCACAGTCGATGCGCCAAGTCCTGATCACGTATACCCATCGGTATTGTTTAAACCCGTGGTCGCTATTGCATCAAAACTACCATTTAAATCCTTTGCGCCGTTAGAGCCCTGCCCCGAGTTACTTGAATACCTTAATAATCAACATCAATTTAAATTCAATCGCACCCCGATAAAATGTAAGTTCGACATTCCAGGCTTCGGGTTACTCGCGTGTTATGCCGTGCACTTTAAGTCTCAACGCGTGCATTCAATGGCCCACATGCTGGGAGATTCCAATCAAGACGACCCGCTACTTACATTACTTCACGAAACCGTAGGTACGATGCAGTCGCAAATCTCACGTTCACTCGAAGCTTCCATCATTTATTACGATGCATTAAAAACACAAAGAGAGAAACAGGCTGCAACGTTGGTGATGGGCGACTTTAATGATGCATTAGACAGCCCAGCATTATCTTTTATGACGCAAGCCTTTCCACCCGTCCTTGCTAGTAATGGCTTTGACAGTGTCGGATTGTTCGACAGTTTTCTTTACGCCGACAACAACCACAAAGTAAAGCCAGCCAGTCATTACTATCAAGGTGAAGGTAACGTACTTGATTACATTCTTTGTTCAAAAGAATTCAATCCCAACCGAGAAACGCCCAGAGTGAAGTCGTTACATTACTACAGTTACGATGCTCACCTTGATCCGAAGCGTATGGACGAAGATATTTGCTATTCTGACCATGCAGCGATAGCAATAGAAATAACACTGTGAGATAATTCAATTTTTGCATAATCTGGACACGAAAATGAGAACACTTGGGGTTGAAATTTCAGGCAGCGAAGCTCTGCTTTGTATGCTAACGAAAGAAGATGATGTTTTTGATATCAGAGACATTCGTCAGCGCCGCTTTACGTTAAGTAACCAAGGGACAGAACTTGATGAAATGCGCAAGTTCCAATTCGACTTTGCAAAACTAGTAGAAGATTACGGCGTAGATTCTATCGCCATTCGTCAGCGCCCACACAAAGGTAAATTCGCAGGTAGTGCGGCTGGTTTTAAAATGGAAGCTGCAATCCAGTTAATTTCAGGTGTGGACGTGCAGTTACTATCTAGCACTGAAGTTAAAGAGCAATTAAAAAGAAACCCAATTCCTGTTGACTATGAAGACACTGGGTTGAAAAAGTTTCAAGAGCAAGCTTTCATCAATGCCTATGTTTATATTCTTCGTAAAACATACGGCAAAGAAGAATAATCATATCAAGGGCCAGCAGTTACTTAGCTACTGGCCTTTTTATTTGCTTCCACATTTATCTCCCCTGTAAATAATTCAAATATAAAATACTTGTAAAAAATTTGCTTTTATTTGATTCAGCCCTCCTTACTTTTATGCTATTAATATAACCGTAATAAACCGCAAGGAGTGGATTTAGGTGTTACCTCAACAATATGGAAAAGCCGTTATTTTTTGCGCATGTTCGCTGATATCCGTACCAGCATTTGCAAATTCAAGCGCTAACCCTGCTTCTTTAATCTTTGGTGTTAACTCAGATAAACGTGTGTTTGAAAACACACAGTCACTTGAAAGCCAAATTCCAGTCAAAGGACATTTAGATAGTAGCTCAGCAAACATTCAATATGCAGCAACCTATCATTCTATCGTCGGCAATTATTTTGAAGCAGAAAAACTCACCTCTGGGGTGATCAATCCAGATATGTTGCTAAACGATTATCGGCTAGTTCCTGCGTTAGAAATCATAGAACAAAAGGCTGCTGACACGCGTATCACTATGGTAAACGAGGCGTATCATAATGCTAAACACCGAGCGCTAACGATTGCCCTATTGAAGCCTTTATATGAACAAGGCTATCGCTACCTTGCATTAGAAGCCCTCACTCCACAGGTAAGCGTTGAGCAGCAAATCAATAAACACGGCTTTATAACATACGAACATGGGATCTACACCATGGAAGCGACTTACGCGAGCTTGGTATTTGAAGCCAAATCACTTGGCTACGAGATTATTAGTTACGATCACGATTCACAGCAAGGTAGAGCCAAAGCCGCAGCTGAACACTTAAAAGAAAAAGTATTTAATAACAATCGCGATGCAAAACTACTCGTTCATCTAGGATTTTCTCAACTAGATGAGCAAAACCAACTGGCGAGTGAACTCAAACAAACATTGAAAATTAATCCACTCACCGTTGATCAGGTTCGCTTATCTGAGGTTCAATCAGTGAGTGGCAATACTCCTTTGCTGCTTGCACGAGTAGCAAGCCAATCTCAGCACTACTCTTCAGATCCACAACGATTTGATCTTTCTGTAACTTGGCCCAGAACCACGATAATCAATAATAGGCCAAGCTGGCTCTCCTCAACGTTTGATCTACAACAACAATCACTCGGTGTATGTAAAGAGGTTTTTCCATGCTATTTAGAACTGTCATTTTTTGTCGATGAAGGTAAAAAACTCGTCCCAATCGACAAAATTACAGTAGAAAAGCCACATGATCAGGTCTATTTAAAGCACTATTCTACGCCACTGACTTTGAGTAGTTATAATGCTGTCACTGGTGAGCTCATTACACAAAAACAACTCAACCAAAAACAGCTATAATTATTCGTGCAAATTAGGCACCAATCTGTGACTCGCGCATTTCATACTATCAAGGTAGACTAGCTTCTGAACAAATTTAGGGATCATCCATGTATCGAGTATTTGAACGCTTTACCAAGCCCTTTCCCGAGCAAGAAGTTGGTCAGCCACCACAAGGTTTGTTGGCTTTCTGTCGCTTCTACACTAAGGGAATGGAATTACCCTTGTTATTTATGTCGCTAAGTGCCGCGATCCTCGCAATTTTGGAAGTAACATTATTTGGCTTTATGGGTGATTTAGTTGACTGGCTCTCAACTTATACACCACAAACTCTGTTTGAGGCCAAGCAAACCGAGTTAATTCGAATGTCTGTGATCACGTTAGTGGCATTGCCACTGTTAGTCTTTTTTCACAGCGCCATTTTACATCAGAGTTTATTGGGTAATTACCCAATGGCTATTCGCTGGCAGGCACATCGCTACTTGCTAAAGCAGTCTATGACATTCTATCAAGACGAGTTTGCAGGACGTATTGCAACTAAAGTGATGCAAACCGCCCTAGCCGTGCGCGAATCAGTCATGAAACTACTCGATGTGCTGGTATATATTTTAGTGTACTTCACCGCAATGCTCGCGCTTGTTGCAAGCAGTGATATACGTTTGATGATCCCGCTGGTTATTTGGCTTGGCTGCTATATCTGTTTCCAATTTTATTTTGTTCCTAAGTTAAAACGTGTTTCTAGTGAACAGGCTGACGCGCGCTCGGAAATGACGGGAAGGATAGTTGATAGCTACACCAATATTTCAACCGTAAAGCTTTTCTCTTATACCAAACGAGAAGAAGAATATGCTAGAGATAGCATGGATGTATTTATTCAACCTGTATATAAGCAAATGCGCTTAGCAACTAGCTTAAACGTTAGTATTCAGGCCTTAAATTATCTTTTGGTATTTTCCGTCGCGGCACTTTCCATCTACTTATGGTCATTTAATGCAATAACCGCTGGTGCAATCGCAATTACAGTAGGCTTAGCCTTACGACTAAATGGTATGGCGCAGTGGATAATGTGGGAAATTAGCGGCCTATTCGAAAATATTGGTACAGTTGCAGACGGCATGAACACGCTCTCAAGACCGCTTGATATTGTTGATCAACAAACAGCGCCGCAGTTAGATTTTAAAGCCGGAAAAATCGACTTTTGTAACACTACCTTCGCTTATAAGCGTAAGGATGCAGCGAGACAACATAACGTCATCGACAACCTGAACCTACATATCAAACCCGGCGAGAAAATTGGTGTGGTTGGTCGCTCAGGTGCAGGTAAGTCGACTTTAGTAAACTTACTATTGAGATTCTACGATACTGACGGCGGTAGCATCGAAATTGATGGCCAAAATATTGCTAAGGTAAAACAGGAAAGCTTACGACGTCATATCGCCATGGTGACGCAAGATACTTCTTTGCTCCATCGCAGCGTACGCGACAATATCCTTTATGGTCGCCCTGATGCATCAGAGGAAGAATTAATAGCCGCAACAAAAGAAGCGCAGGCTTACGATTTTATCCAAGACTTAGAAGACAGCCACGGAAATACCGGCTTTGACGCACAAGTCGGTGAACGCGGTGTGAAACTATCAGGTGGCCAACGACAACGTATCGCCATTGCCCGTGTATTACTAAAAAATGCGCCAATTTTAATTTTAGACGAAGCCACTTCTGCTTTGGATTCTGAGGTTGAGCAAGCCATCCAGGAGAGCTTAGATGCACTGATGGAAGGTAAAACCGTTATAGCAATTGCCCATAGATTATCCACGATTGCACAAATGGACAGATTAATCGTAATGGATGAAGGTCGGATAGTAGAAGAAGGAAGCCATCAATCCTTGCTAGCCTTAGGTGGTATTTACGCCAAACTTTGGTCGCATCAAACCGGTGGATTTATTGGGGTTGAGTAACGCCGTTACAAAATAGCGCGACCGCCTTTTCAACTAATATATCAAGCTCTGCTTCTGGAAGCGGAGCTTGCCATTTTATCGCACGTTCCCAATAGCCTAGCTTTTTCAGTGCGCCCCAAAAGTACGCTGCAGCAAAGTCCGCATCAAAACTACCAAGACACCCTGAATTCGCCGCATCTTCGAACCATTGGATCATCGCGGCTTCACAATGACTAAACTTTTCATTTAAATTCTGTGCTTGCTCAAAGCTACGCATCGATTCAATCATTACAATACGCGACAAACGCATATAATCCTCGTCATTCAACAAAGTCATTGCGCTTTTCGCAAGATGTTGCAGTTGCACTGAAAAGTCATAGTTTGGGATAAATTGTATCGCAGTTATTGGCTTAATCCGCTCAATTAACAGCTCAACAACGGCATCAAAGAGCTCGTCTTTGGTCGAGTAATGTTTGTATAACGTGCGCTTTGATACTTCCGCTGATTGACTGATCGACTCCATCGTCGTCGCCTGCAAGCCTTTTTGAGCGAACTCTTCTATCGCTGCACATAAAATTGACTGCTGTTTTGGTGAAAGTTGCGTCATTTACTTATTCTGTCTTTAATTAATAGTGGGAAAAGCGAGCCTTTGTTAGCTGCTACTCACATGGTCAGTTGTATACCAAGAACCTCCTCTCTATACAGAGATAAGCCTTCTTTGTAATAAATCAACATTCCCTTTATTTTAATCAATAAAGTCGTTAATAAAAAGTACACATGATCGTATACCTAAATTGAAGAAAAGTACACGCAACCGTTTACCTTTTATTTCTTTAAGTATACACTACCGTTTACTTGTTTAATTGTCGAACAAATAGCCTTTACTTTGGTGTGGTTAAGGTATGAAATGAAGTCACTTGTCTGATTGCATCCAGTCGAGTGTGCGTTATTAAAGGCAAATTGCAAGGTAGTTCCCCGTCGAAGCCGGGGCAGCATACAATGATAATATAGGAATTGGAGTGTTCATGTATCCAGCATCAATACGCAGTCGTGTTAAACACCTATCTTTTTTAATGCTCACGTTAGGCACTTTGTCAGCGTGTTCAGAAGCACCACAGCAAGGGGGCCACGCAATGCCGCCTGCGCAAGTGAGTGTACAACAAGTTACTACTCAATCAGTGCCATTCGATATCGAACTTCCAGCGACCCTCGCGGGTGATAAGGAAGTAGAAATTCGCTCTCGAGTTTCTGGGATAATCGAATCTCGCAACTTTGAGGAAGGTCAGTTTGTAAAAGCTGGTCATTCACTATTCACCATCGAACTTAAACCTTTTGAATTAGCGGTAGACAAAGCGCAGGCAGCACTTCAGGCAGCAAAAGCAAACGTTGATCAAACTAAGCGCGAGAGCGAAAGGCTTGAGCGTTTGAAGAATGAGCGTTCGGTATCAAAGCGCGACTTTGATAACTCAGTATCGGCCTACGATATTGCAGTTGCGAATTTAGAATCTGCAAAAGTCGCATTGAGTGAAGCTAAGCTAGACCTTGAATACGCCAAAGTTGAAGCGCCAGTTTCTGGTATCGTGGGTCGTGAGTTAATGTCAGAAGGCAGTTATGTTTCCGGTCCGAGTGTACTATTAACTGAACTTACTGACATCAGCACTATTCGTGCTCGCTTCGGCTTTTCAGAGCGTGAGCAGCTAACAATGCGCCAAGATGTAGAAAATGGCTCATTGTCATTACCAGCTCATAATGAATTTGATACCACGATTATTCTGCAAGACGGTTCACTCTATGGACAAGCCGGTAAAGTAAACTTTAGCGACGTTAGGGTAAATCGCTTTACGGGTACCAGTGAGTTACAAGCTCGTATTCCTAATGAAAACGGCGAGTTAAGACCGGGTCAATTTGTGCGAGTTAAGCTCTCTGGTGCGGTACGCAATAACGCTATTGTGCTTCCGCAAAGAGCGGTACTAGACAATGGTACGGGGAAATTTGTGTACATTGCTACCAAAAATGAACAAGGTGCAACCGTAGCCCTACCTGCGCCGGTCAAAGTTGGTGAATGGGTCAAGCTTAATAATGAAAATATGTGGGTTATTCGCGAAGGCTTAAAAGAAGATCAACCTGTCATCGTTGAAGGTATGGCGAGGATCTTCTTCCCTGGTATGCCAGTATCTGTGAGCGAGCAAGGAGAATAATCTGATGTTCTCCAAATATTTCATAAACAGGCCTATTTTTGCCTTTGTTATCTCTATCGTGATAGTGCTTGCCGGGCTTGCTGCAATGCGTAGTTTGCCTGTCGCACAGTATCCCGAAATTGCACCACCTCAAGTTGAGGTGCGTGCAGTATATCCTGGTGCATCAGCGGATGTACTAGAACAAACCGTAGCAACTCCTATCGAAAACGCGATTACCGGTGTTGAAGGCATGATGTACATGACATCAACCAGTACCAACTCCGGTGTAACGACTATTGCAGTAACTTTTGAGATTGGAACGGATGTTGATCAAGCCGCGGTAGATGTTAACAACCGTGTTAAGCAAGTCGAGGCTCGTCTCCCTGAAGAAACTAGACGCCAAGGCGTGGTAGTTCAAAAGACATCTTCTAACTTCTTACAAGTACACGCATTCTATTCGCCAGATGGTACTCGAGAAAGTCTCTGGACATCTAACTACGTCACCATGAATATCCTTGACCGCGTCAAACGTATTCCTGGTACGACTAACGTGCAGATCTTCGGTGCTAAAGACTATGCCATGCGTATTTGGTTGCGCCCGGACATTATGAGTCAACTGCAAGTCACAGCAGACGATATAGCGGGAGCAATTAGAGAGCAAAACTCTCAGTATGCAGCGGGTAGTATCGGTGCAACACCGACTTCTCAAGACGCGCAATCGCTAGTTTATAGTGTCACCGCGAAAGGACGTTTATCGACGGCTGAAGAGTTCGAAAATATCATCGTTCGTGCAAACCCTGATGGCTCAACACTGCGCCTTAAGGATGTTGCTCGCGTAGAGCTTGGTTCTAAAGACTATAACTTCCAAGGTACTATTAACGGTAAGGAAGCGGTATTACTCGGTGTATTCTTGCAACCGGGCGCGAATGCGCTTGACGTGGCTAAAGCAGTAGAGGCTGAAATTGAACAGATCAAACCTCAGTTCCCCACAGGCCTCGCTCACGTTAACTCTTACGACACCACACGCTTTGTAGAAGTCTCAATTCGAGAAGTGTTAAAAACGCTTGGTGAAGCAATGATTTTGGTATTCTTAGTGGTTTACCTGTTCTTGCAAAACTGGCGCGCAACGCTAATTCCAACGCTTGCAGTTCCGGTCTCGTTACTTGGTACATTTGCAGGTCTGTATATGCTCGGTTACTCGATTAACACGCTAACGCTGTTCGGCATGGTGTTATCGATTGGTATCGTGGTAGATGACGCCATCGTGGTACTTGAGAATGTCGAGCGTATTATGCATGAGCAAGGCTTGCAGGCTAGAGAAGCCGCAGTTAAAGCGATGCAGGAAGTAAGCGGCCCCGTAGTCGCGATTGTATTGGTATTGTGTTCGGTGTTTGTACCTATCGCTTTCCTAGGTGGGTTAACAGGCGAACTATTCCGCCAATTTGCGATCACAATCTCTATCTCTGTAAGTTTATCCGGTGTGGTTGCACTGACGATGACACCTGCACTTTGTGTATTGCTGCTTAAGCACGAGCACAAACAAGATGCCAAGTTTTTCTTGTGGTTCAATGACTGGTTCCATCGTGTAACCGGACGCTATGTTGGCGCGGTTAGCTTTATGGTTCGCCGTGGTTTTGTAGGCCTAACATTGATGGTAGCGATGATTGGTGCGACAGTATTCCTGTGGCAAAAAACACCAAGCTCTTTGGTTCCAGACGAAGACCAAGGTTACTACATGATTGCTGTGTTCTTGCCTGATGGATCTTCATTAGAGCGCACCGCTAAAGTGGCTGATGAAGTAATCGCTGCTGCGAAGTCAAACCCAGCTAACGAAAACGTCGTGGCGTTTACGGGGATGGACTTCATCGGTGGTGGCTTCAAAAATAGTGCGGCGACTATGTTCGTGACGCAAACACATTGGGATGAACGAGATGTGTCGGCGAAGGAACTTGTTGGTGAGCTATTTATGAAAACCGCGCATATTAACGAAGCATTAGTGCTGGCGTTTAACCCACCGCCAATTTTCGGCTTGGGTACAACAGGCGGATTTGAAGTCTTCTTGCAAAATAAAGGCGGCTCTGATCCCGCTAAATTGAAGCAAGGCATGCAGATGATCATGGCCGAGGCGCAGAAGAGCCCTATTCTTACAGGCATTCAAACGCTATGGCGTCCTGATGCTCCGCAGCTAAAGGTGCATATGGATCGTGAACAAGCGCGTGCCATGGGGGTTAATATCAATTCTGCGTTTAACGCACTTGCAGCCAATTTAGGTAATTACTACGTCAACGACTTCAATAAGTTTGGTCGTGCATGGCAGGTGATTATGTCCGCAGAAGCAGAGTTTAGAATGACACCGGAAGATGTTGGCCGCATTTATGTGAAAAACAATCGTGGCGAAATGGTACCAATTTCTGCATTTACGGATGTTGAGTATAGTCGCGGTCCGGAAACCATGAATCGTTACAATAACTTATCTGCAGTTAAGTTAATGGGCGAAGCAGCACCTGGCTACAGCTCAGGTCAAGCTATCGCGGAATTTGAGCGTATCGCCAACAAAGTGCTACCACCAGATATGACTTACGAGTGGACGGGTTCCGCGTTCCAAGAAAAGCAAAACTCTGGCACAACCGGTATTGCACTCGGTATGGCCGTGATCATGGTATTTTTGATCCTCGCAGCACTTTATGAGCGCTGGTCATTGCCATTCTCGGTTATGTTAGCGCTACCGTTTGGTACTTTTGGTGCGTTGGTCTCAATCTGGATTGCAGGGCTGACCAACGACGTTTACTTCCAAATCGGTTTGGTTACCCTACTTGGCCTCGCCAGTAAGAATGCCATTCTTATTGTCGAGTACGCGCTAATGAAGTATCAAGAAGGGTGGAGTCCAGCAACCGCAGCCCTTGAAGCGGCAAGACTGCGTTTTAGACCTATTATCATGACTTCACTTGCTTTCATACTTGGCGTAGTTCCACTGGTGATGAGTTCTGGAGCAGGCGCAGGAGCAAGACACAGTGTCGGTACCGGTGTAATGGGTGGTATGCTCTCGGCTACCTTCCTCGCAGTATTCTTCTTGCCGCTGTTCTTCTATTGGCTAATGGCAAGACGGATGTCAGAGAAGCGTTCTAAGCAAGAACTTTCAGATGAAATCGCGCAGCATCATAAAGATGAGCATGTCGATACAGATGAAGGATTAGCTTAATAACAATCCCTTAAGTTAAACCACAAAACGCCTGAACTTTCAGGCGTTTTTTTATATGTTTGATAAAGCTACTACCGCCTTTCTACTATCTTGCCATCACACTCTTTATCACTATCCATTAGTCGTAATTTCATGCTTTTCGTCCAATTGCACTTGATTTTGTCGACAATTAGGTTATCACTGATAAAGCATAATGATAAAAACTAGAGATCAACAGCAAGGACAAGATATGACAACAGAGAGCCAATTAATAAATGCAAGTACACTTACAAAGAGTTACTTCAAAGGCCCCCAAGTAGCACCGCTGACTCAACTCACCATAGGGCAATATCTAGAAGATATTGTCGACAATTATCCAGAAAGAGACGCCATTGTTGTCTCTCATCAATCAGTTCGATTAAATTATCGTGAGTATCTGGCAAAAATAAATCAACTTGCTGCAAGTCTTTTAGCTGTAGGCATACAACCTGGGGATAGAGTTGGGATTTGGTCTCCAAACAATCTTGAATGGAGTCTAGTGCAATTCGCAACCGCTAAAATTGGTGCAATTATGGTGTGCATTAACCCCGCCTATCGCCCAAGTGAGCTTGAATACGTGCTAAACAACGTTGAGTGTAAGATGTTAGTTATGGCGAAGTCTTTTAAACATAGCCATTACGTCGACATGATAAGAGAGCTGGCACCAGAATCCTATGACTGTATGTTTGGCGAATTATCTTCACAGCGCCTTCCCTCACTCAAACAGATTGTGCTTATCGACGAGGATATTGAACCAGGTCTAATGAATTTCAGCACCTTGTTATCTAAAGCTAATGATGCGCACTATCTTGAGGCAAATGCGATTGCAGCCAACCTCAGTGCCTGTGATGCTATCAATATTCAATTTACTTCAGGTACTACTGGCAACCCAAAAGGCGCCACCCTCACCCACAGTAATATCCTCAATAATGGATTGCTCGTCGCCAATGCCATGAAGCTCACAGAGCAAGATAAGCTTTGTATTCCTGTGCCGCTTTATCATTGTTTTGGCATGGTGCTCGGTAATCTCGTTTGTATCAGTAAAGGGGCGTGCGCTGTATTCCCTAACGATAGCTTTGATCCACTTATCACTTTACAAGTTGTTGAACGAGAAAAATGCACCGGGCTTCATGGTGTACCGACAATGTTTATCGCACAATTAGAACACTCAGACTTTACGCAGTTTGATTTATCTTCGCTGCGCACTGGGGTGATGGCAGGTTCCACCTGCCCAGAAAAGGTCATGCGCCAAGTACAAACCCAAATGCATATGACCGATGTACTCATTGGTTACGGGCAAACCGAGTGCAGCCCAATCAACAATATTACCGAGATCGATTCGCCTGTAGAAAAACGCGTGCAGACTGTTGGTCGCGCGATGCCACATACCGAGGTCAAAATTATTGACGAGCTAGGACATATTGCCCCAATTGGTACGCCTGGTGAAGTATGTGCCAGAGGATATTGTGTAATGAAAGGATATTGGCAAGACCCAGAAAAAACGGCGGCGACCATAGATGACGACGGCTGGCTACACTCTGGTGATTTAGGGGTAATGGACGACGAAGGTTTCGTTAGCATCGTCGGCCGCATAAAAGACATGATCATTCGCGGTGGCGAGAATATTTACCCCAGAGAAATTGAGGAGGTGCTTTATCATCATGATGATATTCAGGATGCCGCTGTATTTGGGATCAAAGACGAAAAGTATGGTGAGGAAGTATGTGTTTGGGTTCAACTTAAGCCCGGACACTATATTTCGGAAGAAGATATTCGTGTATTTTTAAAAGATAAACTCGCCTATTTCAAAGTACCAAAATACATCAAATTGGTTGACGCCTATCCGATGACGGTAACGGGTAAGCTACAAAAGTTTAAAATGAGAGATCAAATGGAGCAAGAGTTACATCAAACAGCGTAATTTGCGTTCGACATCTTTGTTGCCACGCAAAAGGGTTTTGCGTGGCAAATCAAATAATCCTCTAAAGCACAATCCTGCTAATAATCTCTTTAGTTAGCCTGCAACGAGTAAGAAGTTCGGTTTAATCAACACACATAAAAGCAATAAATTATTATCATTTTGTTTAACACCTATCGACTTTTGTACCCAAAAGATATAAAACAGTTTTGTTTCCATATACAGGACAATAACAATATGTTTAAATTATCAACAGTTGCCAGTCTTTTGGCATTAAGCTTTACATCGGGTGCTATGGCACAAATATCCTATCTTGAAGACACACGCGACCAAATTAGTATTCAAGATTATAGTTATGAACAAAAAGCGCTTGTAGCTGAGCAAGCGAAACTATTGCTTGACGGTTTATACGTCAATAAATACGCAAAAAACCTGTACTACGGACTTTCTCCGGCCGGACACTTAGATCCAGTAGTTGCAGTAGACGACTTAATCAATAACATGGGAAATCTAAGTTCTTCTCAATTTCATCAGCAGCTGCAAAAGATCTTCTTATCTCAGCGAGATTTTCATTTGGACTATAACTACCCGGCACCAATGAAAAACTTTGTTTCTTTTGTGCCAGTTCATTTTGCACAAACCGTTAATGCAGATGGCAGCAAGGAAGTACGCGTAAACCGCATCTGGCAAAACTACACCGTACTTGCACCAGATACATCAACGGTTTCTTTAGGCGATAAAGTCATTGCATACAACGGCCAAGCAGTGACTGATGTGGTAAACAACACACTATTCCAAGGCGGTGGGGCTAACCCAGATGGCGGGTTTGTTGGTGCATTAAACAACTTAACTATCAAATCACATAATAAACAGATGCCGCCACAAAATGACGCGCTAACGCTTACTTTAGAATCTTACGAAACGGGCGAAATATATAGCGTTAACTTGCCTTGGTTGGTTTATAACGGAAATCCGAGCACACAAGCGAATACAGAAGATAATACAGCGCAGTTTACGAAAAGTATTAACTATGAATTTGCTACATTTAAAGAGTTAGAAGCGGCAGCTCAAGATAGTGCTTTTGCCCTAGCAGCCAATGCCACAGCTGAGCCGACGGTGACATGGAATAAAGTACAAGTAGACGGCGAGTCAGTCGGCTATATTAAGATTGCCTCTTTTTCACCAAAAAATGGAACTAATGCTGCCCTTGTTGCCATCATAGATATCTTAGATAACCAGTTGAGTGACACGAAAGCACTTATTATTGATGTTAGAAGCAACCCTGGCGGTAATATTCTATACAACGACTATTTACTACAACTGTTTACACCAAAACGTGTTACTCCATCTCATGTACGTTTTATAAACACACCTGAGAACCATCATATTCTAAATAATTCGCTGTTCGGTACTTACCTCAGTGATAATTGGCACCAAGTATTGGCTGACGTACAAGGTACTAATGAACAATACTCTGCTGCAACCTCATTCATGACAAAAGATGCAGCAAACCAGATTGGTCAGGCATACTATGGTAACGTGGGGGTTTGGGCTAACGCTAACACCTACTCTGCAGGTGATATGTTCACATGTGGTATGCAAGATAACGGTATTGCTACCGTATTTGGACAGCACGAACGTACTGGTGCAGGTGGCGCAAACGTAATTGAGCATGGTTTATTTGTACAGTACGTGGGTGCACCATATCAAGCGCTACCTTATGATCAAAGTATGCGGGTGTCTTGGCGTCAGTCAGTACGTCAAGGTCATCACATCAATGCGCTCATTGAGGATTACGGCTGTGTTGCCAATGAAGTTGTCAGTTATAACGTTGAAGACATATTCGATGGTGATGCTCAAGATTTCAATACGATCGCTCGTAAGTTACTCGCAAAACCCACGGCGCGCGCTACGGTAGCATTTAATTCAGATAGATTTGCGTCGGTTGCTGAGACTAACGGCGTGTATAATTTTGATGTAACCAATACAGAGTACGTAGACGTGTACATTGATGGTACTAAAGTAAAACGTATATCTGCATTTGCGTATGGTACCCGAGCTAAAACGATTAGCTACACATTACCAAGTAACGTAACGACAGGTACAGTGCAGTTTGTTGGGTTAGATAGTGGTAAAACACGTTTATGGAATTCAACGAGGTTTTTCTAAAACTTTAGCTACGATTAATTTCTAAATATGCAGCGGATTAAACCGCTGCATTTCAACCGCCTACATATTTCATGTAGCGCTTACATCACTCTGAAAACTTTGCTCAGTAAAACTCACACCCCCGCCGACAATATTTATAACAACCTGTTTTTATTGCACTTTTATTTTGGTTCATTTATTGCTGTTAATTTCTAAATTTTATATGAAGGAAACGAGCAATGACCAAGTGTCCATTAACCACCACTGCTGGTAATCCAATCGCCGATAATCAAAATAGTTTGACCGCTGGCCCTAGAGGCCCCTTATTGGTTGAAGATTACCAGTTAATCGAAAAACT
Source organism: Pseudoalteromonas sp. NJ631 (assembly GCF_000276645.1). Taxonomy (NCBI): domain Bacteria; kingdom Pseudomonadati; phylum Pseudomonadota; class Gammaproteobacteria; order Alteromonadales; family Pseudoalteromonadaceae; genus Pseudoalteromonas; species Pseudoalteromonas sp. NJ631. The sequence goes on along the minus strand of NZ_AKXJ01000004.1, from coordinate 20,648 downwards.
TGCGCATCAAAATAGAGAGCGTATACCAGAGCGTACCGTGCATGCTAAAGGATGGGGGGCGTTTGGAACATTTACGGTAACAAACGATATAAGCCGATATACCAAGGCAAAGCTATTTGGTGAGATTGGTAAGCAAACTGACATTCTGATGCGCTTTTCAACGGTGGCGGGTGAAAAAGGGGCTGCGGATGCGGAGCGTGACGTTAGAGGTTTCTCGATAAAGTTTTACACTGAAGAAGGAAACTGGGATTTAGTTGGTAATAATACTCCCGTATTTTTTGTCCGTGATCCGTATAAATTCCCAGATTTTATTCACACCCAAAAACGCCACCCTAAAACGAACCTGCGTTCCAACACCGCACAATGGGATTTTTGGTCATTGTCGCCAGAAAGTCTGCATCAAGTATTAATTTTAATGTCTGACCGTGGCTTGCCAACGGATGTGAGACACATGAATGGCTATGGCTCTCACACCTTTAGTTTGATTAACGAAGAAAACCAAAGAGTTTGGGTGAAGTTTCATATGAAAACCCAACAAGGCCACCAGCATCATACCGATGAAGAGTCAAAATCAGTCATTGGCGAAAGCAGAGAAAGTTTTCAAGAGGACTTGCTTGAGGCCATAGAACGCGGAAATTACCCTAAATGGGACATGAAAATACAGGTGATGACTGAAGCGCAGGCAAAACAGTTCCAACACAATCCGTTTGATTTAACCAAAGTCTGGCCGCATGGCGACTTTCCACTCATCGATGTTGGCACACTCGAACTAAATCGCGTACCAGACAATTATTTTGCTGAGATAGAACAAGCCGCATTTAGCCCGTCTAACGTGGTATCTGGCATTGGATTTTCTCCAGATAAAATGTTGCAAGCACGCATTTTCTCCTATGCTGATGCGCACCGCTACCGACTCGGTACGCATTATGAGGCATTACCTGTTAATCGCCCAAAATGCCCTGTGCATCATTACCACAAAGACGGTGCAATGCGATTCTTTAACAATGAACCCGGTGGTAACGAAGATGCTTACTACGAGCCTAACTCGATGGGAGGCCCAAAAGAGAATCCAGAGTATAAACGCCCTGCTCTTGAACTTGAGGGAATGGCGGATAGATACGACCACCGCAAAGACAATGATGATTTTTCACAGCCTCGTGCTCTATATTGCTTATTTGATGATGCCCAAAAGCAGCGCTTGTACGGCAACATAGCACGCGCGATGGCGGGTGTACCTGAACATATCATAGAACGCCAACTTGGGTTATTTAAATCTGTTCACGAAGAACTTGAAGCCGGCGTTAGAACGGCACTGAATAAATAAGATTAACTAACCAATCTGAACAAAAAGCTAGTACCTGAGTGCTAGCTTTTAAAGCTGCTAGATTTGTGACCATGCCTTTTTGGTTCCAAGCGCGTAAGCCCCTCCTATTACCAAACAAATTGAGGAACTCACCAGCCAAAACGTCATGCTGTTATCAGGGATCGTTGGCATGATAAAAACAAAGCCAATTCCCCTTATTAAAAAGATTGCACTGATCACACACAGGGCGATTTTAAGCATAGGTAATTGTCGGATCCGTTTCGCCCCTGAAAACGCGTAGCATGACCAGAGCAGTAAAATCGTAGCGATAACGGCAGTGACAATGTGTGGATAAATAAGCCCTTGCTCGGCCATAGTAGCCATTTCCTCACCAGCACCAAAAAATCGATACCAAGGTGCACCAAAGATGATGCAGCCAATGTGCGCCACTGCTGCAATGACTGTAGACACACCCGCGAAGAGTAAAAAATGGTTGGTCGTTTGAGTTTGCGCGTTCAAATTCATTTCCCTATATTGTCAACTTGCTTGAGTATCGCTGTTCTGCCTTTGCCTGTCGATAGATATGCGCTCAACCGGTTTTATTTGTAGGTCGTGATTTATCTGACCAAAGGATTTCTGCCGCCTAAGATACGGCATTAAAACCCAAAGATCGCGGGGTGAACCCGCTCCCACCCTACATACGTTTAGTAAAAAGTGAAGTCAATAAAATAAACCTGTGAAGCTTATTATTTGTAGGTCGTGATTTATCACGACAAAGAGATTTCCGCTGCTTAAGATACGCCATTAAAACCCAAATATCGCGGAGTGAATCCGCTCCCACCCGATATGGGTTGGTGCAATGACAACGCTATGCTTTAGGTGCAACGAGAGGCAGATCAAACTGCACCATTAGTCCACCTTTTTCGCGATTAAATAGCTTAAGTTGTCCACCGTGGGCAATGGCGACTTCATTACAAATACTAAGTCCTATGCCTGTGCCACTGGGTTTAGTAGAAAAGAATGGCAGTACTGCGTTTGCTAGCTTTTCTTCTTCCATTCCTACACCTCTATCAACAACCACGACTATCAGACGTTGATAATCAACCAGCAGCTTCACGCCTATTTCATCTATTTTAGATCCTGACTCATGGGCGTTTTTAACCAAATTAATCATCACCTGCTCTACCTGTATGGGATCAAAAAAAGCGCGCTCCAAAGGAAGTGCTGCCAGCAAAGTAAAGTCATAAAGCTTACCAACGGTATCAAGTAAGGGCTGCAACGGTTGCTCTGTAATATTTGGCGCAGGTAATCTTGCAAATTCGCTATATTTAGCCACAAATTCACTCAAGTTCTCGGTGCGGCGGTTAATCGTCGAAAGCATTTCGGGCAATAGTTGAATAAGGGCGTGGTTTTGCTCTTTGGCGCTTCGCTCTACAATTGTATTTGCCGAGTTGGTCAACGAAGAAATAGGCGCTAATGAATTATTGAGCTCATGACTTATCAGCCGAATGGCGTTTTTCCAAAGCCCTACCTCTTGGCGGCTCATTTCGCTAGATAGGTTTTGACACATAAGCAACACATGCGGCTGGTGGTTGAGTGTAATACTCTGCCTTGAAAAGTAATAGCTCTGCTTTTCATCATTGGCTTGAAAGGTCACAAACCCAGATTCTTTTTGTAGCAAAATGCTTTGCAGTTTAGGATCTGCATTTGCGATGGCATGATGCAGTACAAGGCCACTTAGAGATTTTTTGTTATTAAGTAATTTCCCAGCTTTTTCGTTGGCATATACAACCTGATCAAACTGATTGAGTAATATAATCGACACCGGCGACACCTGCAAAATGGTATCGAGTAGTAACTCCCTTTGGCTAGTAGCGTGGCGCTGCTTTTTTAGTGTTGTCGATAAACGATTATATTCCAAAATTAGATCAGACATTTCTATGCTTTCAAAATGCGTAATTTGAACTGAAAAGTCTTGATCTTTAAAACTGCGGATCCCGTCCGTTAAGCAATCTATGATCCGTTGTTGGCGAGAGAAAAAGTAACTGATACCGATAACGCCTACTACCGCCGCAACAAGTAGCCCCAGTGGAATTGCCAGAGTAAATGGTATTGCAAATAAAGCTGCCAGCCATAGAATAGCCGCAAACACTAATAGTGATACAAATAGGCATGCAGACACCGCTGCTTGAAGAGACACCATCATTTTAAGCCAAACTTCTCCATTCTCCGGTATAGTGCTTGCCGACTTAACCCTAGCTTTCTTGCGGCTTTACTGACTACGCCATCAGCGCTGTCTAATGCGGCTTCGATATCTGCTTGTGTATATTCAAGCGGCTCTTCATGTTGTGGTGTTTGAATTGCTAAATGCTCACATTCAATTTCTTGCCCGGGACTCAATAGCACAGCACGACCTATGGTGTTTTCAAGCTCCCTGACGTTTCCAGGCCAAGTATGATGCTTTAACTGCTTCATTGCCGCGTTGCTTATCGTTTTATTGCTCGGTAAAAAATGCTCCACCAACACCGTAATATCTTCTTTTCGTTCAGACAATGGCGGCAGTTTAAGCTCAATCATATTGATCCGATAATACAAGTCTTCTCTAAAACTACCTGCGCGAATGGCCTCTGGTAAATTACTGTTGGTGGCACTTATTACCCTTACGTTGACCTTTTTTGTCACCGTGCTGCCAACGCGCTCAAACTCACCGCTTTGTAAAACCCTCAGTAATTTTTGTTGCCCTGCCAAAGACAAGTTACCGATTTCATCCAAAAACAAGGTGCCACCATCGGCGGCTTCAAAGCGCCCAGCCCTCGATTTTTGTGCGCCTGTATAAGCACCACTTTCAACCCCAAATAACTCGGCCTCAATGAGGTCCGCCGGAATGGCCCCCGCATTTACCTTAATAAAGGGTTTATGTTTATAGCTGCTATTGGCTTGCACGATTTCTGCAATTTTCTCTTTGCCTGCGCCGTTTGGTCCTGTGATCAGAATTGGCGCATCGGAGTGCGCAACCTGAGTAGCCATCTCAAGTAAGCTCAGCATGGCAGGATCGGCAACCACCACACCACACAGGTCGTATTGCGCTCTTAGCTTTTGTAATCTGGCGTTGCGCTGATTAGCAGCACTACTCACCTGCTCTTGCAATTCACGCATTTCGAGCAAATTCTTCACTGAGGTGACGAGTTTATGGTCTTTCCAAGGTTTGGCTAAGTAGTCTGCCGCACCATCTTTAATTAGCTCTACCGCCATTTCAAGGTTTGTCCAAGCCGTCAATAAAATGATTGGCAAATCTGGCTCTAAATCTCGAATGGCTTTATACAAGGCTTTACCTTCCGCACCGCTGGTGGTGTCTCGGGTAAAGTTCATATCTTGAATAACTAAGTCGAATTGTTTGCTACGAACCTTCTCTAGACCCAGCTGCGGAGAGGTAACACCTTCACACGGAATATCGTTGAGCATCAAAAGGACTTTAATGGCTTGAATTACATCCGGATTATCGTCAATTACCAATACACTCATGAACGCTTTTGATCCTAATTTGTAGATTTAGCCCCTTTCGGGGCTTTGTTGTTTTTATTATTAACTCGATTTAGTTACTTGTGCCGGGGACACTTTCGCCGCTTCTTTGGCAGGCAGGTACACCGCCAATGTACTCACAAGCCAAGTAAAAATAGCTACCCCAACCAATAACGGGATCTCTACCACACTTTGCACGCGAACATTATTCATCAAAAAATAGTAAAGCAAAATCGAGAGACCAAAGCCTAGCACTAAACCGATAAAGACTAAAATTGTATTTTCTTTAATTAAAGACCACATCACTTTACCTTTAGATGCACCTAACGCACGAAGGACACCATGATCTTTCTTTCTTAGGCTAACAGAAAAGCTGACAAGTGCGATAATACCAAGCGCGGTGACCACGCATGCTATGATGCTTATACCTGCCATGGTGAGTGCAAAGGTGCTACGGCCATCCCACAAACGTTTTTTTGCTCTGGCAACAAACTCTACTCGCTCAACCATTCGTCCGTTGGTGTGATAAAGTGCCGTTTCAACTTCTTCTAGCACTCGCTCAGACACGCCTTTTTCAACTCTGACTAAATAATTGGCCCGTTGACGGTTACCCCAAATGACTTCAGGTACAACCCCCGAATTGTAGGGTTGTTGATTGTATGTTGCTCCTTCTCCAAGCATTTTACCTTTATAAACACCAACTACTTGATGTGGAATGCGTTGTCTTGAAATATACACCGTCTGTCCAAGGGCAGAATCATCACCAAATAAGGATGTGGCAAGGTCGTCACTAATCATAATAACGCCTGCATTTTTTGTTGCCTCATCACCTTTGATAAATTCGCTGGCATAAAATCTACGCCCCTCAACGAGCTCCAGCCCAAGCACATCCACCCCTTTTTCATCTAAGCCAAAGTAGCCGAACACGCTGTAGTCTGTTTCTGGTTGGGTATCTTTAAAAATGGTCCATCCAGGGCCTAAGCTGTTTAATACCAGCTCTCTACCAGCATAAGATGCGGCGACGACCCCCGGAACATTTTCAATCGCTTGAATATCCTTTTCAATAAGTGACTGCACGTCTACCGAGGTATCAAATACTCTCGTCGTTACATTGAGAATTTGTTGCTCTTCCAACTTTGAAGGAATTAGCCAGTTTTGCAGCGTTGCATAGCTAATAAACGCGGTATTGCTGACAATCATCACGGTGATCGCGATTTGTAGAATAATTAACAGTGCAATACTTTTTTGCTTTAAGATCAGTTTCAAAATATGTTTAATCGCCATACTTACCCCCTTAACTCTGTAGCTGGTGATACACGGCTACTACGATACACCGGATATAATCCAGATATCCCAACCGCCAAGAAAATACCTGTCGTCGTCCAAAGTGCCAGCTCACCATCGAACTGATAGATTTGACGAACTTGCTCGGCAAACGCCATATAATCCGTCTGATACATACGCAAATGGAACATCAACTCGAGTCCTGCAAATGCTAGTACAAAACCAAGCACGACAGAGGCAACTGTGAGCATCAAAATCTCTAAAAAGTGAATTTGCATTATGACCCCACGGTTTGCGCCGAGCGCTCGATAGAGGGAAATAAGCTTTCGATTAGCTTGGAATTTGGCGAGCAGAATGCCAACGGTATTCACTAAACAAATGCCAAATAGTAAATACGCAAACGTCAGGTAAATGGCTTCCCATGCCATAAAACGCTGGATCAAAATATAGAGCTCGCCCATGCTATAAAAGTCGGTAAGATTTTTATGTTGAAAGCGACCGACCGCTTGCTGATTTGCAATATAGCTATTCAACCACGTTTTTAATTCCGCGAGGTGTGCTGTTCCCATATCATTTTGGTATTGGAACCAAACCGTCAAATAACCACATTCAGCACTTTTCAGCATGTCGATATTGCCGCTACGCGGGTTAGTTTCGGTGTATAAATCGTCGGTTCTACACGATACTTGCCCTGTTCGTGGAAAGTTTTGCACATAGGCATAATTTAGCGGGATAAAAGCATCGTGATTGTAATTATTACTAAAGCTCAAATCTTGGAAACGACGTTTATAATTGCTCAAATCAACCACGCCCACGACTTGTATTTGTTCGCCTTGAACTTGAATAAACTGCCCGACAGAATTCGCCCCACCAAAAAGATGATCATTAGCATTTTTACTGATCACAGCGACCGCTTCACCACTTTGCTGGCTTTGTTCACTCCAAGAAGCTCCGTGAATAAACGGCGCATCTAGTACACTAAACATCTCTCTATCTGTGCCAGAAGCTTCTACACTAATAGGCCTAACTGAGTTATCCGCCAGCCCCACAATAAACTCTGTGGTGTAGTTAAATGATAGATGCTCGTATGGTATATCTGCTTGCTTAAGCGCCTCTGCATCTTGATATGTCCAGCGAGGAAATTGGTTGAAATCGACAACGTCTTGGTCGCCATCAAAAAAATTCAGGCCCGCGGTGTACAAGTAATCACCCTTATGACCAATCACCTCACTACTGCTTTGTTTTACAATGGCTGACATCGTCAACATTAACGTGATCCCAACTGCAAGGTTGATCACCATCAATGCACTTAGCTTGGGTTTTTGCTTTAATCCCTGCCAAGCTAACAGTATTAGCTCTTTCATTGCTTGCTCCTACACTGCCAATTCGGTTAACTGAGATTTAGTGATGTCGGTTAACTCACCATCAAGAATTTGGATATTACGACCCGCTCTTCGAGCCAGCTCATTGTCATGGGTTACCATAATCAATGTGGTGCCCGCCTGATTCACTTCTTGTAATAAATCCATCACTTGCCTTGCCATTAAGCTGTCTAAATTACCCGTTGGTTCATCCGCTAAAAGGAAGCGCGGTTTCCCCGCCAGCGCTCTGGCAATAGCCACACGCTGCTGCTGCCCACCACTCAACTGTGCCGGATAGTGCTTCATTCGGCTTGCAAGCCCAACGAGTTCAAGCGCTTCTTCAATGCGCTTTTTACGCTCACTGGCTTTTATTCCCCTAAAAATAAGGGGAACTTCAACGTTGTCATATAAAGATAAGTCGCTGATAAGATTAAAGCCTTGGAAGATAAAGCCAATTTTTTCGTTTCGTAGTTGTGATAGCTTTTTATCGTTAAGATTGGCAACGTTTTCACCATCTAGAAAATAGTCACCGCGCTCAAAACGCTCTAACAAACCGGCAATGTTCAAAAAGGTCGTTTTGCCTGATCCTGACGGGCCTGTGACCGCAATAAACTCCCCTTCTTCAATGGTTAAATTGACATTGCTGAGCGCATGGGTCTCAATCATATCTGTGCGATAGATTTTGCTTACTTCATTCATTTTTAACATTGTCTATTCCTTCTCATTCTTATTCGGTACGCAAGATGAAGCTACTTCCCGAGTAACACTCGCGCTTTGTTATTGAACGGATCTAAACTTGAGATCACGATTTCTTGTCCTTCATTCAGGCCCTCGATAATCTCAACTTCAGAAATACTTTTTACACCGAGCTGAATGGGTGTTTGATCAGCCTGCTCTCCGACAACCGCATAGGTAAAACGCCCAGCGCCGGTTTCAACAAATGCACCACGCCTTACTTTGAGCACGTCTTGCTTTTGCGACAGGATAATTCTTGTAGATACCTTTTGGTTTTGGCGAAGACCGCTTGGTTGTTCATCAAAACGTACTCGCGCACTGACACGGCCAGCTTCAATTTCTGGGGAAATAGCGACCAGTTTTGCATGATATTGGTATTGATTGATAAATACTTCCGCGGCCATGCCGACCCCCAGATTGTCGGCATAAATTTCTGGTATTTGCGCTTCAACCTCAAGCTCAGAAAGGTCAACCAAGGAGATTAATGCCGCATCTCGCTGTACAAACTGCTTTTGCTGGACATGCACTGTACCAACAATACCTGACAACGGCGAAATAATGTTAAGAGCGGCTACCTGACGCTGCACTTCTTCTAAAATATGCTGTTGTCTGGTTAGGCTCAGCTCACTACTTTTTAGCTCAAACGCAAGTCGCTCTTGCTCAAGCTTTAGCGAATCGATGGCGTGACGCTCTTGTAGCTGCGCGCGCTTAAGTTCAACCATTGACTGTTCAAGCTCTAGTTTTGAGATAATTTGCTTTTCGATGCTTTGTTTTGAGCGTGCCATTTCCCGCTCTGCTGCTTCTAAGTCTACTTTCGCCATTTCCATGCGTTGTTCGGTATCGAGTAGCTGCTGTTTAATCGAGATCCTTTGGCGCTCAACTTCCGTTTGTAAACGTTCAAATGTCGCCTCTTCTTGTAGTAAACGGTTGGTTAGCTCTGGACTGTCGATATTAAGCAACGCTTGCCCCGCTTTGATGGCATCACCGGGTTTAACATTGAGTGTTACTGTGCCCGATGCGATGGCGTATAAGTCTGGATTATTCGCAGCGAGCGTACGCCCTTCAACGCGAATATCTTCGCTGATATCTCCTCTCACTACTGTGGCGAGACGTACTTGCTCGCGCGATACGGTCTGCTCTGCTGACAGAATCGTGTTAATGCTTGGCCAAGCACTGGTTAATCCAGCTAAGGTGATGCCAACGGCCAACAACGCAATCACCGGCTTTTTTATGGTTCGCTTTTTTGCGATTTGTTTGTCTTGCGCACTTGTATCTTTAATCATGCTACCTCCTTGCGGACAAGTGGGTGTCCGCGATTATCATGAATAACTAATAACAAGTAGCGTGCCAGAATTTATGCTGTTGTTTTATATGACATTTATGAGATTTAACGGCTTTATTCAAGGGGATTGGACGGACACCGGACAGTTTGCGGACAATAGCTGAACGTAACTAAAACTGGCTGTTCGTGACTTACCGCAACATCAAATTTTAGTGGGAACCACAATTAAAAGATCGCGGGGTGAACCCGCTCCCACCTAATATTGCTGCACGCTTAACACAAGTTACTCTAATAGCTCAGCAACACAAGTAGATCGTGGCTTAAACTGGTAGGTCGTGACTAAAACTGGGAGGTCGTGATTTATCACGATATCAGATTTTAGAAGGAACGACACGCCAAAAGATCGCGGGGTGAACCCGCTCCCACCTAATATTACTGCGCGTTTAGCACCAAGGTCTACCCTAATGACTCAGCAACACGCTGGTTCGTGACTAAAACTGGTAGGTCGTGATTTAGCGACATCAGATTTTAGAAAGAGCAGCACTCCAAAAGATCGCGGGGTGAACCCGCTCCCACCTAATACTCTTGCGCGTTTAGCAAAAGGTCTACCCTAATGGCTCTGCAACACAGCTAAATCGCGACTAAAACTGGTAGATCATGATTTAGCGACATCAGATTTTAGAAGGAGCAGCACTCCAAAAAATCCTGGGGTGAACCCGCTCTTAACTAATGTTGATGCGCGTTTAGCGTTAGGGGTAACCTGCTAACACAAAAACTATTGGTGCTGGCTCACATCCCACAATTGCTTTAGCTCTTCAATAATGGCGGGGTCGTCAATGGTAGATGGCACGATAATGTCTTCTCCGTCTACCAGCTGGCGTAGGTTCTTTCTAAGAATTTTACCCGAACGGGTTTTGGGTAAACGCTCAACCACTTTAATGGTTTTAAGGCAGGCAATCGCGCCGATTTTTTCGCGGATCAGGCCTCTTATCTCCTCGGCAATTGCCGATTCAGTGGTGTTTACGCCATCTTTCAATACCACCATGGCAATGGGTACTTGGCCTTTTAACTCATCTTTACCGGCGAATACGGCGCATTCTGCAATTGCATTGTGGCCAGCAACGATTTCTTCCATTTCACCGGTTGACAGTCTATGCCCGGCTACGTTTATTACATCATCAGTGCGGCCCATAATAAACAAATAGCCGTCTTCATCAAAATACCCGCCATCACCAGAGAGATAATAACCAGGGTATTGTGATAAGTAACTGCCTTTAAAGCGCGCCGTGTTATTCCAAATAGTGGTTAAACAACCGGGAGGAAGTGGCAATTTAACCGCAACAACACCTTGTTGATTGGCTTCACATGGACTGCCGTCCACATCAAGGATCTCAACTTGATAGCCCGGTGTAGGAACTGTGGCACTGCCCGCCTTTGTAGGCATCAATTCGATCCCAACTGGGTTAGATGCAATTGCCCAGCCCGTTTCCGTTTGCCACCAGTGGTCGATTACTGGTAGCTTTGTGGTGGACTGTAACCAGTCGTAGGTGGCAGGGTCGAGTCGTTCACCAGCTAAAAATAGCGTTTTTAGACTGCTGGTGTTGTAATTAGCCAAAAGCGCTGCGCTCGGATCTTCTTTTTTAATGGCACGAAATGCCGTCGGTGCACTAAAAAGTGCTGCCACTTGGTATTCTTCGACCACTCGCCAAAACGCCCCTGCATCTGGAGTTTTAATCGGTTTTCCTTCGTATAATACGCTGGTGCAACCATAAATCAGCGGGCCATAAACAATATAAGAATGCCCCACAACCCAGCCAATGTCGGATGCAGCCCAAAACACTTCACCGGGCTCCATGCCGTAAACGGTTTTCATACTGTAGTTTAATGCCACAGCGTGACCGCCCTGCTCTCGCACTACTCCTTTGGGTGTGCCTGTGGTGCCAGAGGTATACAAAATATAAAGCGGATGGGTGCTTGGTAACGGCACGGCATCAAAGGATTCTGGCGTGTTTGCCACCACAGCCCAATCTAGGTCCCTTGGCGATGACATCTGCGCTTGATATACCTCACGCTGTAACACAATACAATGCTCTACTTGATGCTTTGCCAACGAGAGCGCCTCATCCAGCATAGGCTTGTATTCAATGGTGCGGCCTATTTCAATTCCGCAAGAAGCGCTGATCACTAGCTTTGGTTTCGCATCATCTATTCTCACCGCAAGTTCATGAGGTGCAAAGCCGCCAAACACAACCGAATGTATAGCACCCACGCGCGCACAAGCAAGCATAGCAACGACCGCTTCAGGCACCATGGGCATATAAATTACGACCCTATCCCCTACGCTTACACCAAGCTGATTTAAGCCAGCTGCAAAATGGCTCACTTGAGAGAGCAACTCTCGATAGCTAATTTTGCGTTTGGTACTGGTCACCGGCGAGTCATAAATTAATGCGGTTTGCTCGCCTCGGCCTTGGTCTACATGATGGTCAAGTGCCAAATAACTGGTATTCATCAAACCATCACTAAACCAATGACTCAGTCCCTCTTGGTCTTGGTTATGTCCGATTTGTGGTGACGTATGCCAATCAAGCCGTGCCGCTTCTTTAAGCCAAAATGCCTCAGGGTCTTGGGAAAATGTGTGGTATACCTGTTGATAGGATGTTGTTGTCATATTAAGTTACTCAGTTTCGCTGGAACTTAGTAAAGATAGATAAAAAACCGCCAAGTTTTGATGAGACTTTAGTCTTGCGAGGATGATGTGGATCAATGTTGGGGGCGTTAGATATGATTATGTTTGGGTAAGGAGCTGTCTCTAGTACGGGTGTTAATAAGCACTTGTTCTTCTAATTAGATATAAATGTAATCACAGCGTCCTGAACAATAGCCATGAGAATAGATATGACTATTATTCAGAAATCCACTAGGGCCAATACGACCAAATTTACCTACTGCTCGCTTTCAAGCTTTAGCAGCAGCGCTTTAATATCATCCTTTGCGCCAGTAATATGTTTTTTCAAAAAGTCACAGGCCCCTCTGGTATTTTTATCGCGGCATAGCTCTAATAGCTGGCGGTGTTCCTCTGGTGCGGTTTTAATGCCGCCAGCGAGTAGAATGTGCATGCGCACGTAGCGCTCCGAGTTTTTACTGTACACATCCACCAACTCACGGGTTTGTGGGCGCTGTGCTTTGCTGTAGAGTTTACTGTGAAATTCGGCATTAAGCTTACCAGTTGCCAGTTGTGTATCGCCAGCGGCGGTGGCTTCTTCAAGCTCGGCTAAAATGGCTTCGGCTTCTAGCAGATCACGTGCGGTTAACTGGTCGATTGAGTGACGTAACAACTCAGCTTCCAACAATGCGCGTAGATCAAATATTTCATCGATTTGCTCGGCACTTAAGCGCGTGACCGTCGCACCTTTGTGCGCTTCGAAGTTAACTAAGCCTTCGGCTTCTAGTTGCAGGAGTGCTTCTCTAACAGGAATACGGCTTACATTTAACTCATCTGCCAGCGCGGCTTGCCTCAGCGGCTCGCCCGCTTTGATTTCGCCAGTGAGGATTTTTTCACGAATTGCTTCAGCAACTAATTGAGTTCGAGTTTTATGTACAATCGCCATAGTATTTAGTAATTATTGTTTTATGAACTCATTATAAACGTATCTGAGTTCAAATTGCATGTTTGTCGAGTATATAAGTTTGATGTGCGAATTATGTCTGAATAAAAAAGCCCATAGCAGTACTATGGGCTTGGTTTGCTTAACTTTGTATACAAATTGGTCTTACGAATCGTTTGAGCGCTTCTAGCCCTACCGATGTTGAACGTACATCGGTTGATGACGGAAACGGCCCACCATGGTTCATAGTGGCACACACTTCAACGCCTGTTGGCATTTGCCCGTAAATCAATCGACCTACGCGGTATTGTAACGCCTCTATGATGTCTTCGGCTTGATGTAGGTCAGACTCAGTGCCATGAATACTGGCGGTGAGCTGTCCATCTAAATCTTCGATTAAGCCTTCAAGCTGCGCTAAGTTGTCATAGCTCACCACTAAAGCACTTGGCCCAAATACTTCTTCTTTAAGCGTTGCATCGGTTGCAAAGCTTTCACTATCCGTTAGGAACAAGTGGGCGCTTGCGTGAAACGGCTGTGCTTGTTCGCTGGAACTCAACAGCGTTACCTGAGAGTGTGCTTTTAGCGCCGCAGTGCTGTTTTGATAAGCTTTTAAAATACCCAGAGTCAATAAAGTATCAGAAGGTGCTGCGCTAATATTTTGCTTAGCCGTCTCGATAAATGTTTGTGAATGATTGCTTGGCACCAACCAAATACCGGGGCTAGTACAAAATTGACCATTACCCATAAGTAAGGACTGGACAAATTGTGCACCAAGCTCTGCGCCTTGCGACTGTACCTTTTCAGGTAAGACAATTTGCGGGTTTACGCTGCCAAGCTCACCGTAAAGCGGGATAGGTTCATGGCGCTTCGCGATGGTGTCTTGCAATGCTTTTGCAACGCCAAAGGAGCCTGTAAATCCAACCGCTTTGATAGGCTCGGCTTTAACCAGCCAATGCGCGACATCGTATGCTTTCGCTTGCAGCATTGAAAACACCCCGCTTGGCATATCGCACTTGCTTATTGCTGTGGCGATGGCCTTAGTCATTAGCTCACACGTTGCTGGATGCGCTGGGTGACCTTTATATACCACAGGGCAGCCAGCGGCTAATGCAGCTGCGGTATCGCCCCCAAGCGTAGAGAAGGCATACGGGAAGTTTGACGCGCCAAACACCGCAACAACGCCAATAGGAATATGCTTAAGCTGTGTTTTTGGCTTAGGCAGCGGCGTGCGATTTGGGTCCGCTTGCTCTTCCTTAGTCAGGCAAAGCTCAGCTAGGTTATCTCTCAGCGCTGCGGCAAATGCGTTTAATTGGTTTACCGTGCGGCCACGCTCGCCCTCGAGTCTTGGCCTTGGCAGGTTAGTTTCTGCCATTGTGGTAGTTATTAGCTCGTCACCTAAGGCAAGAACTTCTTGCGCTATGGTCTCTAAAAACTCTGCTCGAGCAGTCATCGACGTTTTACGATAAGCCTTAAAAGCCTGCTCTGCTGCATTAACGGCTTCCTCTACTTGTGCTTCACTAGCGTTAAAAAATGGTTGCGTTAACGCTTCATTGGTTGCAGGGCAAAACGCGTAAAACGTTGTTGCCGTTTGTGCGGCTTGCCACGCACCGTTAATGTAGCTCTTTCCTGATAAATTCATTGTTAGCTCCTGTTTTCTTTCAGTCTTAATGACTAGGGCCTGTTGATCTTTCAAGTTTATTTTTGCAGCAAAGGCCAACAAGCCCTAGAGCACCTGAAAACCAAATGCATACGGATCTTCGTCATCTACAGTGATACAATTACTTCCCGTTTGACGTGCCCAACCTTGAATACTTGGCAGAATTGCGGCTTTTCCCGCCACTTCAGTTGTGCCTTCGACCTTACCGATAAATTGGCTGCCTATGATGCTCTCGTGAACAAACGTATCGCCATCTTTTAGCTGTCCTTTTGCAAACAGCTGTGCCATTCGTGCACTTGTGCCTGTGCCACAAGGCGATCTATCAATCGCTTTATCGCCATAAAATACCGCGTTGGCCGCATGACTATCTGGATGTTGTGGCTTGCCTGTCCATAACACATGGGAGGCGCCACACACGGTGGAGTCTTCAGGATGAATTGGGTTTATTTGTGCGTTAACTGCCGCGCGCACTTTGGGGCTCCACGCCAGTAATTCGGCAGCACAGCTTTGATCCACACCAGCAAATAGACTTTGAGGCTCAACAATAATGTAAAAGTTACCGCCATAGGCAATATCAACGATGAGCTCCCCTAGCCCATCAACGTGGACAGGCACCGCTTGGTACGCCAAAAATGCCGGCACATTGTAGAGCTTTACCCAAGTCACTTTACCAGCCTTCATCTCATAATAGGCATTCACACGCCCCGCAGGGGTGTCAAGCTTGAGTACACCCTGTTCCTTTGGAGTAATAAGGCCGCTTTCAAGGCCAAAAGTGACTGTCCCGATAGTGCCGTGCCCACACATAGGCAAGCACCCAGAGGTTTCGATAAATAGGATTGCCACATCCCCATCTGCGGTAGTCGGTGGATATAAAAAGGCACCCGACATCATGTCATGGCCTCTGGGCTCAAACATCAGTGCGCGCCTTATCCAATCGTAGTCACGTAAAAAATGTTGGCGCTTTTCACTCATGCTCTCGCCCAAAAGCGTTGGATGACCGCTTGTGACCAAGCGCACGGGATTGCCACAGGTGTGGCCATCTATACAATAGTAGGTGCCTAAAATCATACGCTTAGTCCAAGTTATATTGGCTTAAGTCAATTCGATTTGCCATCGCTTCATCGTACAAGCGACTCACGTAAGCCTTTTGCTCTTGGGTGAGTGGCAATCTTGGTGAACGAGTCACTTCACTACCGCGTCCAGCCAAATGTTCTGCATATTTGATGCACTGCACCAGTGTGGGAATAGTATCTAAGCGTAGCAAAGGTAAGAACCAACGCCACAGCGCACGCGCTTCTTCATAGCGACCTTGTTCAGCAAGCTTATAAATAGCCACAGACTCGCGTGGGAATACATTGGTCAATCCCGAGATCCAACCTGTCGCGCCAAGCATTAGGCTTTCCAGTGCGATATCATCAACACCACCAAATACAACGTAGCGATCGCCAAATGCGCTAAACAGCTCACTAATACGGCGGGTATCTTCCGTCGCCTCTTTTACAGAAACAATATTGGGCTCTTCAGCTAAGGTTTTCATGCCCTCAATAGACACATCGACACCGTAGGTCACCGGATTGTTGTAAATCATAATAGGTAATGCTGTGCTTCGCGCTACCTGTTGGTAATGATGAATCGCTTCGCGCTCGGTTGAGCGGTAGACCATCCCCGGCAATACCATTAGTCCATCTATGCCGAGCGCTTCTGCATCCTTGGCAAACTCGACAGCAAGTGCAGTTGTAGTTTCAGCCACACCACTAAGTAGTGGCACTCTATCACCTACCACTTCTGTTGCAGCTTTTAACACTTGGCGTTTCTCGTCAGCCGTGAGTGAGCAGTTTTCACCGACGGTGCCTAATACTATGATGCCATGAACCCCTTCGTTAATCAGGTTATCTATCATCTCTTTGGTAGTATCAAAGTTGATGCTTTCATCATCATGGAATTGAGTGGTTACTGCTGGATATACACCCTGCCAATTTACGTTCATGGTTCTCGCCTTTCATTAGGTTGTTTAGTTATTGTGCTTGCCATAATAGGTATATTGTATACAATAATCAATATTCAAAAGAGAGATTTTTTAGTCATCAACTCAAATGACTGGCCTAAATGTCTGTAATCTTATGACTTATAAGTGGTAATTTTTTTCTTTTTGGTATTTAAACGAGGCCTGATTGATGTCTATGTGGAAATACAATTTAGGATGGTGAGGTGAATTGTGGAAAGTAATAATAAAATTGCAGTGATCGGCGCAGGGATCATTGGGATCACCACCGCGCTGCAATTAGCTCGACGAGGCCACGCTGTTACCTTGTTCGATAAAAACCGGCCCGCGGAGGGATGCTCTAAGGGTAACGCTGGGCATTTTGCCACAGAACAGGTATTCCCCATGGCTGATGCAGCTTTACTAACAAAAGTGCCTGCCATGTTAGTCAATCCGGTGGGGCCTTTGCGAGTAGAGACCACCTCTTTACTCAAAAATATTCCTTGGTTTCTACGATTCTTAAAGCAAATGAAAAGTAGCTGTTTCCACAAAGGTACAATCGCACTTAGAAGTTTAAATGAACGCGCACTACCCGCATACCAGCGTTTACTTGGTGATAAGTATCATACACTTATATCTAGCAACGGCAGTTTACTGGTATTTGAAGGTGACGAAAGCTCTGCGCGTCAAAGCTATAAAAAATACGCCGAACAAAACATCTCAGTGAGCTTACTTACAGGTGATCAAGCCCGAGAAATGGAGCCGATCCTATCAAATACCATTACCTCGGCACTGTATTTTGATAAAGTCGCGCATAGCACAGATCCCTACGCTCTCTGTTTGACGTTATATGAGCAGTTTATTCAGCTAGGGGGAGCATTCCAACAAGGCTCTATCGACGATATTACCCACACAGAGCATGGCTACACACTTCACTCCAAAAGCCACAAGATGACCTTTAACAAAGTCGTTGTGGCAACCGGAGCTGCAAGTAAAACGCTCTGTGCGTCTTTAGGTTATTCACTGCCCATTATTGCCGAGCGTGGTTATCACAACATGTTGGCAATGAATAATACGCTTACACGACCTGTCGCATCGAGTGAACGAGGGTTTATCATGACGCCCATGTCACGAGGTTTACGACTGGCCGGAACGGTAGAGTTTGCCGCACTGGAGAGTAAACCCAACTACAGCCGTGCTCGCGCATTGTTACATCACGCAAGTATTCTATTAAGGCAAACTCTGCCACAGCATAGTGAAGCGCTTTGGGTTGGCTGCCGTCCCTCACTCCCAGATTATTTACCTGTCATCGGACAAGCGCCAAATCATCACAACCTGTATTTTGCACTGGGTCATCAGCATTTAGGACTGACCCAAGCCGCAATTTCAAGTGAATGTATCGCAGATCTTATTGACAACAAGCCCAACGACATCGATCTTACTCCCTTTAGTATTGCTCGATTTAATTAGTAATAGCAATTTGCTTGATTAAGAGGTCTATTTGAAGCAAGAAAATTTTACCGATAGCAAGGCAAAAATTTTGTGATTTAGTTACGCTAAATAAGAAATTTTTAACGCAGTTAGCGGAAGATTTACTCCTTCAAATTGAGCAAGTATCAAGTCAAATTGATATATAGGATCACAAAAATGAAAGGTATTGCATACCAGAGCGCAAAACAGGCGCTAGATAACTTAGAAGATATGACCAAAGGCGTAGCGCCAATTGGCGAAAGCGAGTATTTAGCAAGAATAGAGAAAGCTCAACAATATATGCAGCAGAACAACATTGATGCACTCTATTTAAATGCTGGTACAAATTTAAAATACTTTACTGGTTTGCAATGGTACGCCAGTGAGCGTTTGGTCGGTGCTATTTTACCCGCCAATGGGCAAGTTCAGTTTATCGTCCCATTTTTCGAGATCGGCTCAATCAAGGATTATTGGCTGATTGAAGGTCCTATTCATGCTTGGCAAGAAGAAGAGTCTCCTTACGAGTTCGTCGCAAACGTACTTAACACACTCAATATTGATAGCACAGGCACACTCGCCATTGACGAAAGCACAGCGTTTTTTGTTGCTGATGGGATCAGACTCGCGGCACCTGAGCTTTCGCTTATCAATGCAAAGGCAGTAACAGCGCATTGTAGAATGCATAAATCGGCCAATGAAATTGCCCTTATTCAACGCGCAATGGACATGACGCTTGCCGTACATAAAGCAACGGCATCTATGCTGTATGAAGGGATCACGACAACCGAAGTTGAAGCCTTTATTAATGAAGCGCACAAAAAAGTGGGGGCGCCGGGCAATTATTTTTGTATTGTGCTATTTGGTGTGGCGTCGTCATTCCCACATGGTGTAAAAAATCCACAAACGCTGAAAAAAGGCGATGTGGTTCTCGTCGACACTGGCTGTAAGTTACACGGCTACCTTAGTGATATTACCCGTACTTATGTTTTTGGCGACCCCAGTGAAAAGCAAAAGTCCGTTTGGCAAATCGAGAAGCAAGCGCAAATTGCAGCATTTAATGCAGCCAAAATTGGTGCGCCCTGTGGCGCTGTTGATAAGGCCGCGAGAGAGTATATTGCCAGCAATGGGCTCGGTCCTGATTATCAACTACCAGGTTGCCCGCATCGCACTGGGCATGGCATCGGCTTAGATATCCACGAATGGCCTTATTTAGTCAAAGACAACCCAGAACCGCTTGCAGCCGGAATGTGTTTTTCAAACGAACCTATGCTGGTTATTCCTGATGAATTTGGCATTCGCTTGGAAGACCATTTCTATATGACCGACGAAGGTCCACGTTGGTTTACTGAACCTGCACATAGCATAGAAAATCCTTTTGGGGTTGAATAACCCTAGCGATAGCTACATGGTGAGATGCTCTGATAAGCAATTCACCATTTATCGTGATTGATTTAAGCAGGGGTTAATTGGTATAAACTTAACACCTGCAATTTACTGCGTCACAACTTATGATAGCAACTACTCCTCCACCACCCTATTACGCTGTAATTTTTACCAATATTAAAAATAAAGACGATGAAGGCTATGCGCAAACCGCTTCGCGAATGGTCGAACTTGCTCAGCTTCAACCCGGGTTTTTAGGGTTAGAATCTGCGCGTGAAGAGGTTGGGATCACCGTTTCTTATTGGCGCGACCTAGAATCAATCAAAGCATGGAAAGCCAATGCTGAGCATATTGAGGCACAAAAAAACGGCAACAAAAAATGGTATCAAAGTTATACAACTCGTATTGCTAAGGTAGAGCGAGAATATAGCTTATAAGGCTACTAACGATTACCACCACCGACAAAATTGTCTTGCTCTAGCTGTTTTTATCTCTAGCAAGACAACTTCAAATTACGACAAAAACCCTTCAAATAACAACTAATATAAAAATTGCAACTTTTAAATAAAAAAATTCATAAATTACTGGTGGCATATTTTAAAAACTCTTCTATGATAAATTCTCAAATCAACGTAAGTTAACATTTTAAAGGAAAATAGAATGAAATCACTCATTGCGTTATCTATGGTATTAGGAGCATCGGTAGTATCTGCCCAAGAAGTTACTTATTATTCAAGTGAGTGCTATTATGCAGCTAATGGGATAACAAGCGTTAATGGCGTACTCTATAGTTATTCAGCTTCGGAGCGTTCAAATACGCCTTGGTATTTGACTGAAGAAGAAGCCACATGTGAAGGTGGTAAGGTGATACTTGGCACTTACAGGAGCTTTTTTGGTTCTTCAGTAATGTATAGAGATGTATATACCCCACTGCAAAGTAGTAAATTAAATACTAAAACCGTTAACGAGTAATCCTAGATTATAATAAACCACTATAACTCCTATATTTATAATAGTGGTTTATTATTAAAATAAATTAATTAATTTTCTTTATTCTATTTTTAA